>JAJFJC010000193.1 GCA_021774385.1 Alphaproteobacteria bacterium | reverse complement strand
GCACGCCGCACAAAACAACCTCACAGCGATCCGCTCCGCCCTTGAAGCTGCCGGTGTCGAGTTCATTGAACCCAATGGCGGTGGCCCTGGAGTGCGGTTGCGTTCGAGCAGGCCGAAATAATCTTTTGCACTATCACCGGCAATATAGAGTTCCGACCGAATTTGATTCTTTGCCCGTAGCATCGAAGCGCTGAGGTTGAACCCGCTGCGCCCAATACTGTGAGCCATCCAGCCTCGCGGCCACGGTTTTCGATTACCCGCAACTGGCCCATTCGCCGTGTTCAGAGCTGCTTGAAAAGCTGTCCAGTAGTCCAACTGCATGACCCGCGTCTCGGAGAGCTCAGTCTCATCGATCGAACGGGCAGCGCGGGCAACGGAGCGCGACCAGTCATTCGGCTCGGAAACTATGTTGAATTTGGGTGCGGCGGGAGACTCCCCTATTCGCCATAGTCCCACCTTTAGACCAAAGAAGCGGAAACTCTCGTCGGTGATCTTGTTCAGCCAATCGAGCGTCGACCGATATTCCTCGGTAAATCTGGCCGCGGTGCTGCCTCTGCAATGGCCTCCGCGCGCACGGCCACGGCAGTCTTGTAGAACTCGCCGAAACGCACCGTGGCCGATTACGATAGGCCGGCCGGGGGTGCAGTCTGGTCCTAGCCTCGGCAACGATTCCCAGCGCCCCTTCCAAGCCCAGCGCCATGCCTCACTTGGAAAAAGTAAAAGCCCTCAAATAATCTCGAAATTTGACAGCGTTTCGGTCAAATCGTTGGAAAAATTCTTTCCCTTTCGAATCAGAGGGATGCCTTCCGGTAAGTCGACGAACGACCTATGGCTGCGGGCATAACTTGTCAAAATTCCGACCGGCACTTGCTTGGTCTCGGGAATTGCCCTCAACGCACATGCCAGGCTGACGCCGCCTAAGTCCTCTTGAACCGAAGATGCAATGATTACGTCCGGCCTGGTACAAACCGCCAAACGCAAGGCTTTGTATGCCGTTTGAACCGGCGTGACACGAAAACCGCAATTGAGAAGCTCATTCTCAACGATACGTAAAGTGGTCTTGTTCGGATCGACCAGCAGAACTTCAACTTCGAGGTGCATGAAGTCTTCAAGATCGGCCGGTCGTCTAGTCGGCAGGGAACGTAAAAACTCCTGCTCGTCGGTATCTCGGTCAATTTCATCTTTGAGGATACCGTGGATGATATCCATGAATATCGCTAGATCTGAAAATTCATTTTCATGTGGAACACGATTATCATCGAAATATGGCTCCAATCTTTGCAATACTAAAAAGAGTAACGTCTCTTCCACCGCTTGGGCGTATAGGCGTAATTTTTCGATACTCCAATTCAGCGATTTGAGCGCGAATTCTGTTTTTACAGTGCCCGATTCAAGGTTGATTATTGTCCTATTCAAACTACCATATGTTTTTTTAGCATCTTCTTCTAAATCTTCTCGCAGCGTTTCTAAGTGCAGGCCGTCAAAGTTTCTCATTGATAAAACCTAACAACTTAAAGTATATCATTTGCTGGCATTCCAGTTTTAGTTTAGGAATTATTGTCAGAAACAGATTAACCAGACCCTGTTAAATTTTCGTAAATCTTATTAGTGTTTTATGCATTGCTCCCGACGTTATCGCAACCAAAGTGTTATTCAAAATTAATTCCACGCCAGGATACAATGATCGGAGATTAACGATGCTGGTTGCAGTAAAGTGCTAGTTTCAAAAAGCAAAAAAATTTCCGATAGTGAGTTCCAAAAAATCGCTGCGAACGTTTGGAAGATTCTAACAAAAATAGATTTGACCCAGTGCAATAAACGTGTGATCGAGCATACTACCGGAACCATTTTAAAAACCTGCGTCGCCGTGACCGGCAGCTGGGAGGGAGGCATATTGATAGTTTGCCCCGGATCCCTGGGAATTATGACCGCGTCGGCCATGCTCAATATCGACCAGAGTAAAATTAATTCCGAAGATATCGAGGACGCGGTTGGTGAACTAACAAACATGATAACTGGAAATTTCTTAAGATACTTGCCGGGCGGTGCTTATCTTGGCCTTCCCATTGTTTTAAATGACAAAGAACCTTCCCTCATAATTCCGCAAGGCAAAATAATATGCCACGTTGAATTTGAGTACGCCGGTCAACCTCTTTATGTGGAAGTTTTGGAATCCGAGAACAGTCCAATCCAACTTATAGAGTAAGTAGAGCAGAACGATAAATTTATGTGGCACCCGATACAGGATCCCTTTTTTTCAAAGGCAAGTAAAATGAAAAACATTCGCACTCTAGTCGTAGATGATTCAAGGTCTGTACGGTCCATTATTTCTCAAGCCTTAAGTAATATTAATTTCGATATCGAAGTCGAGGAGGCGGCAGATGGAGAGGAAGCTCTCGAAAAATTTGTACTTTTAAATTTCGACATCGTTCTATTGGACATCAACATGCCGAAATTGGATGGCATAAAGGTCTTAAGGGAAATACGAAAGCGAAACCCTAATCAATTCGTAGTGATGATTACATCAAACATCACGATAGACTTCGTGACGAAGGCAAAAAAACTTGGCGCTGATGGTTATGTCGCAAAACCATTTAATACTGAGAAAATTTCCCAAGTGGTGAAAGCATATAACGATCGCGCAGATAATCTTGAAATCAACTAGTTACCGGCGTGCGTCCTTCCGTTCTGTTCCACGCGCAATTATCGGTTTGGAAAGTCCGGCAGGTTGAAGGCGAACATACGGTTAGCATTCTGACCCAGTATTTTTGCTCACGTTTCACCGCCGATACCTTGCATCGTGCGCTCGATCGCGGCGGCGGAATGCGGCCAATTGCCTTCATGGTGCATCCCTTACGGGCTCCAGGAAATACGAAGCCTTCCTTTCCATAATCTTCCGCAATGGTTTCTAAGACCAGTATCGCCTCGGCAGACAGTGGCACACGATGTTCCCGCTCGCCCTTCATTCGATCTCGCGGGTACGTATTGGAAACGGCAAACAAATCTTTAGAGTCAAATCCTCCCGTCTGCCCGTCCTAATGCCTGCTAATAATTTCGCAATTATTTTGCGCTATTCACATACTGAGGGCACGGGGTTCCGAGCCGTTTGTGGGCACCACGCAACCAATCCGAAAGGAAATCAACATTGGCCCTATTTAGAGCGTTGCGTTTCCTGGGGATGAAAGCGAAAGCCGCAATTGTTTGCCACGAACCGTTTACAAAAGCCGGTGCGCATGCCGCGCGCTTTCCGGCAATAGCGGCAACATTCATAAAATCAAGCCGCGATGCCAGCTCTCCAATTCTGTCCGCGATATTTTGCAGTTCCCTGTTCCTGATCTCGCTCGACGCCAGCGCCGCGGTTTTTAAGATTGGAGGAACCGGCGGCGACCTTGGTACAATGCGGCAAATCGGCGATGCCTTCGAGAGGGCGAACCCGGGCATACAAGTCATGGTGATGCCGAGCCTCGGCAGCGGTGGTGGGATCAAGGCCGTTCAAGCTGGTGTCATCCAACTCGCCATTTCTTCACGTCCCATAAAGAAAAAAGAAATTAAACTGGGATTGTCCGCATTTCCCTACGCGAAAACCGCCATCGCGATTGTTGCCGAAGGGAACCATGGCCTAACCGAATTAAGCAGTTCGGAACTGGCAAACATGTTTTCCGGGACAACGGCTGACTGGCCGGACGGGACACCAATTCGCGTCGTGCTGCGTCCAGAGACCGATACCGACACCCAAGTCGTTAAAGATAAACTGCCGGGCGTCGCGGCGGCGCTTGATACCGCGGCAAAGCGGCGCGGCGTATCAATAGGCGTATCGGACCAGGAAACCGCGGCGCTCATCACGAAATTGCGTGGCGGAGTTGGGTTCCTTTCGCTATCGATTGTGCTTGGCGAAGGGTACCACTTAAAGGTCCTAACGCTTGATGGTGTTACACCGAACAAGGATACAATCGGCACCCGCTATCCCGTTACCAAGGACTTTTTTCTCGTCACGAGCGCCCTTTCAGGAACAATGGCCGTGCGCTTCATCGAGTTTATCTATTCTCCTAAAGGGAGAGAAATTCTTGAAAGAACCGGGCATGTCGTAATCGAGCACAATGGGTAAAATTGGCTCCAGCAACACCGCACAAGAAACTCTTGTTCGAAAACTAAATGCATTTGCATTCATTATCGGTTTGGTGACGGCTCTCGCTATCCCGACTCTATATTTCGGGGTCAGCTACGAAGAAGAGCGAGAGCATCTGAACGCCACCACTAAGGCCGTGGCAAGCACTTTGACTGAGATCACTTTTCAGTATCCAGAAATGTGGCGTTTTCTCGATGACCGGCTCATCGCGATATTGCAACGGACTCGAATTAGATTAGAGCATGTTTCCAAGATCGAAATTTTCGACGGTAAGGGTGACATTGTCGTTGAATCCGGCACCCTCGATCAGTCAGCGACCTTCAGCGCGTCAGCGGAATTTGGCGATCCCGCCACACCCTTGGGGCGTGTCTTCATTTCCATTGATGCCACGTCGACCGTGATCGGTACAGCCTTGGCGGCGGTATTGGGACTAACCCTTGGCGCGGGAATGTTCCTTGTATTGCGTATCTATCCACTTAAAGCGCTCCTCGCGGCAAACACGGAAATCAAAGAGCTCAATGACTTCCTTGAAATTCGGGTCGAGGAACGCACCGCTGCACTACGCATGACGCAATCCGAACTTGTTCGGCAAGAACGCCTTGCCACAATCGGTCAGTTGACGGCAACGGTCAGCCATGAATTGTGGAATCCCTTGAACGCCATTCGGCTTTCGATGGACCCTATCGCGGACGCGACGCGAGAACTCAATCTAGGGTTAGACGAAACCGTCGCCCGTATCGAACGCAGTATAAGCCGCTGCGACAACATAATCGGTGAAATGCTCGATTTCACGCGCGAGACAAGGGTGAACTTCGAACCGACCAACTTGGATGAATGGCTAAGTTGCCTCCTTGACGAGCAGGTGAAACCAGTTGGGGTGGTGCTGCACCGGGACCTTGCCGCCGCCGCGACACCATATATTGATCGAGAACGTCTTCGGCGTGCCGTGATAAACATAATCGATAACGCGGTACAAGCGGTGCAAGGCACCGATGACCATTCTGAGAAAATCGTCACGGTGTCGACCAAATTCAATGCCGGTCATGTCGAAATCGCCGTGATCGACAATGGCACAGGCATCTCCGAAAACGATCGGAAAAAAATGTTTGAACCCCTTTTCAGCACCAAAAGTTTCGGAGTTGGATTGGGGCTGACGGTAGTTGAGAAAATTTTGAATGAGCACAGCGGTGAGATCAAGGTCACCAGCACCGTCGGTGAAGGAACCCAATTCGTCTTGCGGATTCCACTCCACCCACCCGGAAAGGGCAAGAATTAAAATCTCATGAATAACAAGGCACATGGCAGCTCGCCTATCGCATCGGAAACCGGCGTCCAAGTGCTGGTAATAGAAGACGATAAAGACGCCGCTGATGCGCTTAGCCAAGTGTTGACGCTGCGAGGTTTCGATGTCCGCTCGGCATACAACGCGGACGACGCGCGGCGAACGGTCGAGGAATTCGAGCCTGCGATTGCTCTTGTCGATATACGCTTAGGACACGACGATGGCATCGCGCTGATCGGCGAATTAAAACAAAAACGGCCCCTGCTTTTCTGCATTACGATGACGGCCTACGCCGATTTGGACATAGCAGTTGAAGCGCTGCGGCAGGGTGCATACGATTTTCTCCAGAAACCCATAAGTTTGGACCTGTTGGAAGCGAGCCTCAATCGCTGCCGGGAAAATTTGTGCTTACAAGCCGCCAAGGAAAAAGCCGAGATAGCCCTTAAGTTCAGCGAGGCGCGGCTTCGACAGGCCGAGAAGCTGGAGGCGGTTGGCCAATTGACTGGTGGTATTGCTCATAATCTTAATAACCTCCTTGGCGTTGCCATCGGCAATCTCGATTTTCTGGAGGAGGAACTCGAAGGCGATGCATCGAAACTAAGCTTATTAAGCGCCGCATTGAAGGCGGCAATCAATTGCGCAAGTCTGAACCGCAAACTCTTGGCTTTTTCCCGTCAGCAAAGCCTGTCGCCACGGAAGATTGATCTAAACGTCGTTATCGCCGAAATACTTGAAAGCCTCGACCAAGACAGGGCCCCCGTCATTGAGATAGATTTAAGAAGACGTGAGCGTCTATGGGCGGCGAGCGTGGATCCGCTGCAAGTTGCGCGCGTGATCCGCGACTTAACCGAAAATTCATTAAACGCGATGCCGGTCGGCGGCAAAATGACAATAGAAACCGCGAATGTAACGATTGACGGCGATATCACGGAAACCGTCGAAGGCACGGAACCCGGTGAGTACGTCATGCTATCCGTAACGGATACGGGGGTCGGCATGACTCCCGAAGCCTTGAAACGCGCATTCGAGCCCTTTTTCACGACCCGGGAAGTCGGTCAAGGCGAAGGTCTTGGATTGTCGATGGCCTATGGTTTCGCCAAACAATCGGGGGGGGACATTTCTATTGAAAGCGTCGTTGGTCACGGTACAACGGTCAATCTTTATCTGCCCAGGGCTTGCCTGTAGGGCGACCTTCGCCTTCAAATATTCTTATCTCTAAATGGGGCGAATACCGCGTGCTTTAGCGAACAACCCTGTCGTTACAAATCGAAAAACGCGGTTTCGCCCGGACCCTGTAGAACGATATTAAATTCGAACTTACGTGGATTACCGGAATTCAAGGATTTCGCGATCAAAGTCGACCGGACCGAACCGTCCGATATCGCCGATAAAACAGGGTCCTCGGTATTCATGTCTTGATCCGGAAAATAAGCCCGCGTCGTAACGCGTTTCAAAAGGCCACTGCCAAACAGTGAAAGACTGATATGCGGCGCCTGCCACGAATTGCCCTTGCCGGGCACGGGCCCCGGCATAACGGTCGCGAGTTGGTAGCAACCGTCATTGTCGGTTACCGCGCGCCCAAACCCGGCAAAATTCGGATCGCCTTCCGTGCCATGATGCCCCGCCGCATCGGCCTGCCAAGCCTCCACCAAGACACTGGGACAAGGGGCGCCATCCCCATCGGTAACCCGCCCTCGGATCTCAATGACCTCACCCTCGGCTTGCGGGCCGCCCGGTGTTCGGCGGGTAAGGTCGCTATCGTCTTCCCGCAACAAAGCAACATTGAAGAAGGGACCAATGGTCTGAGATCCTGTCCGCTTGCGTGTCATGATTGTCCTTCCTCCAATTCGAAACTGCCGTGCCGGCCCGAACCCGCGGCGAAACGTGCCGCGCCGGTTTGCGCCTCTTGCGCCTTCGCGGCCCGCGCGAGCCGCGCTTCCTCGAGCACCGCATCGTCGAGCGTCAACCCGAATTGCGCATAAGCGGACTCACGATCGGACCGCATCGCGATTTGCGGAAACTCGCTTAGACGCAACGCCATGGCCTCGGCCTCGGCTCGCGCCCGACCCTTCGCAACGACGTAATTCGCCAAACCAATCCGTTCCGCTTCCTCGGCCCCAATGGCGCGTCCCGTCAACAACATATCCAGCGCGCGGCTCATCCCCACAAGCCGCGGAAGCCGAACGGTCGTGCCGTCACTCATGGGTACACCCCAGCGTCGAGAAAAGACGCCGAACACCGCCGTTTCATCGGCGACCCGCAAATCGCAATAGAGCGCAACGCCCAGGCCACCGGCACAGGCATGCCCTTCGACCGCCGCGATTACCGGTTTGGAGAGTGGCGCGCGTAACGTCCCCTCCATACTGCCGGCCCACGCCTCGTAATTCGCCCCCTGCGACATTTCCTTCAAATCGGCCCCGGCACAAAATGCGCCCGCCGCGCCGGTCAGGACGGCGACGCGCGCGTCCTCGTCCGCTTGGAACGCTTGAAACGCCTTGCCCAACAAATCGATGGCATCGTTATCCAGGGCATTTCGTACTTCGGGACGGTTCATGATGATGGTCGTCACCGGGCCATCACGTTCAACGAGAATTTTCGACATACTCTGGACTTAATCCCGCGCCCGGCCGCGCAGAACGATATCGAATTCATAGCCGAGCGACCTGCCACGCTCACCAAGTTCAGGCGCGAAACGCGCGATCAACCGTTCGCGCGCCTCTTGATCGGCGATACTTTTGTAGATCGCGTCCGCGCCAAGCAGCGGATCACCGGGAAAGTACATTTGCGTGATCAGCCTCGCCACGACACTGGGTCCCGTGACCGAGAAATGCAGATGCGCGGGCCGCCACCACTCACTATCGGGCACGGGATACGCGCCGGGCCGGATTGTCTTGAACGAATAAGCGCCATCCGCATCGGTCACGCAACGCCCCGCGCCGATGAAATTCGGGTCGAGGGGGGCATCCCGGCCATCGTTCAGGTGGCGGTATTTACCAGCGGCATTGGCCTGCCACATCTCAACCAAGGCGCCGGCGTAGGGATTGCCGTCTTCATCCAGCACCCTGCCCCGCACGTCTATACGTTCGCCGATCGGTAACGACCCGCCCTGTTGGGTCAAATCGTTTTCACCCGCTTGCCCAGCCTCGAAAACCGGCCCGGTCAGTTCCGTTATCGTATGTTCCAGCGGTATCGGCGGCCGCGCCGGCGACTTTTTAACCGTGGAACCGTAATCCGCATGAAGATAAGGCGGGTCAGCGGTTTCGTCATCGGCGGGGAAGTAACGTTCCCCAGTATCGTGGTTCGCCATTCTCTGTTTCCTGATTATTTTTGATAATTCGAAACTTCGACCAGATTACCGTCGGGGTCTCGAAAATAAACGGAGTTTATCGGCCCGACCGCTCCGTTGCGAATGCTCGGTTCCGCTTCGAGTTCGATTCCGAGAGAATCGAGGTGCGCCAGCACTTCTCCCATCGGCGTTTCGGTAATAAGGCAAAAATCAGCGGTCCCTTCAATATGATTTCGAGCGCGCATGACCTCCTCCCAGCCGGCGGGTTGCAGATTAATTTTCTGCCGGCCAAACCCTAAGGCAACGCGGCCATTCGCGAAATCGATCCGCCGCATATTCAGGACGCGGACGTAAAAGTCGCAAATCACCTCGATATCGCTGCAGGGTATAACGAAGTGGTCGATACGATCGATTTCCAACATGCTTTCTCCTATTCCGGTTGCGTCTGTGCCGAAATCCAATCGATGAAGTCGGAATTCCCGCCGGTAATTGGCACGGCCGCCACACATGGACAATCGTACCCATGCAAAACCTTTACCCGCTCGGTTAGCGCCGGCAATCGGGTGGCTGTCGTCTTGGCAATGAGTACCGCTTCGCTATCTTCACATACCTTGCCCTGCCAGCGGTAAATGGACGTCATGCCATCAATAACATTGGCGCAGGCCGCCAACCGCTCCTCGACAAGCGCGCGGCCGATGCGCTTCGCTTCGGCCTTGTTTTCCGAGGTGATGTAGACCAGAAATGCGGTCATTGTCCTAAATTCACCTTCGCGCCGGGTTGGCATTCGAATTGTGCTGTCCTAGGATAGCATCCAAGCTTTGGGACGGCGAATGGGGTGGTAATGACGCAGAAATCGAACGTCGTCAAATTGGCGCAGCCACGGCAAGTGCGTCCAAAACCCGACCGCAAACCGACTAAGGCGCAACGAACCTGGCTACAGGCTGGCCTTAATCAGCCTGGCGGCAAGTTACCGCTATTCGATTCACGCGGCCAACGGGTAAATGAGCGCACAATACGTAGTTGCCTTCAGCAAGGCTGGGCCGAACCCTGGTTCTATAACCCGATCAAGCCGGATTGGATGGTCTGCAAGCTTACCGAGGACGGGCGTAACGTCGTCATCTAGATACGCGATCGATTTTCACCAAGAGTTAGTGCCTATCCGTTATCATGGGGCACTATTTTCATTGACCACCCCGTAGGAAGATGGCGCTCGACCTTTTGCTCATCAATCCCGGCGGCCGGGAGAAGATCTACCAACAGCTCGGCGGCGACTTGACCGCGATCGAGCCGCCTTTGTGGTGCCGGCTCATCGCGGGTTATGTCCAGGACCGCGATTTCACGGTGGAAATTCTCGATTCCGAAGCGGAGAATATGGGTGTCGAGGCGGTTGCGGCGGAAGTCGCGCGCCGTGCCCCCTGTCTCGTGGGAATGATTGTCTTCGGTCATCAGCCATCCGCGTCCACCCAACAAATGGCGGCGGCAAGCGAGACCTGCACCGCGATAAAAGCGGCCTCCCCCGCACAACCGATTATTATTGCCGGCGGCCATGTCGCAGCTCTTCCCGAACGAACGCTTGAGGAAGAAACGGTCGACTATGCCTGTGCCGGCGAAGGCCCCATAACCATCCATCATCTACTTGAGGTTCTGAGCGAACGGAGTGACGATACCTTGGCCGATGTCGAGGGTCTCGTATGGCGCGCCGGCGGCAGGACCCGTGTCAATCCATCCGCCCCCCTGATTAACGACATGGACGCGGATTTACACGGCAATGTGTGGCATTTGCTGCCGATGGACCGTTACCGGGCGCATAACTGGCAATGTTTCGGCGATCTAAAGGCACGCCAGCCCTATGCGTCGATCTATACCTCGCTAGGCTGCCCTTTTAGATGCAGTTTCTGCTGTATCAACGCCCCGTTCGGCACCAACCGTTACCGTATGCGATCCGCCGACGCCGTCGTCGCGGAAATCGATCTTCTGCATCGCGAGTACGGCGTGAAGACCTTCAAGATCATCGACGAGATGTTTGTCCTCAACGACCGCCATGTGAATAGCATTTGCGAGGGCCTCGCGGCGCAGCCCTATGCGAATGAGCTCAATATCTGGGCCTATGCCCGGGTCGATACGGTCAAGGCGGGACAATTAGCGCTATTGCGCGCGGCCGGGTTGCGTTGGCTCGCCCTGGGCATCGAGTCGGGTAGCGCCCATGTCCGTGACGGCGCGGAGAAATCCTTCGATCAAGACGATATCCGCGAGATCGTGCGGCAAATCCAGACCGCCGGAATTAGCGTTATCGGCAACTACATCTTCGGCCTACCGGACGATGATTTGGTAACCATGCGCCAGACCCTGGATTTGGCTAAGGAACTGAATTGCGAGTTCGCCAATTTTTATTCCGCCATGGCCTATCCCGGATCGCCGCTCTATAGCATGGCGGTTGAAAAGGACTGGGATTTACCCGATCGCTGGAGTGGCTTTTCCCAGCACAGTCACGACTGCCGTCCCCTGCCAACGGAACATATTTCAGCCGCCGAGGTATTGCGTTTCCGTGATGACGCCTTCCATGAATATTTCGCCAACAAGCGGTATCTCGACATGGCGACCCAAAAATTCGGCGTCGAGACCCGAGGGCATATCGAAGAAATGTCACACGCAAGACTGGAACGGGCGCTATATTCATGAACGGTAGACCCCGCACCCTTGTTTTCGACCTCGATGGCACGCTGATTCATAGTGCGCCGGACCTTGCCGCCGCCCTGAACCTCGTGTTGGAAGAAGCCGGCCGCGCACGGGTGACGCTGCATCAGGTCACGCAAATGATCGGCGACGGTGTTGCGGTTCTTGTCGAACGGGGCTTCACGGCGACCGGCGGCTCGGCCGACGATCCGGAAGCGCGACTCGACCGGTTCCACCATCATTACAACAAGGCAACCGCGGACCTGACGGAACTCTATCCCGGCGTGATGGAAACCTTGGAGGCTCTCGCCAACGACGGGCACCGCATGGCGCTTTGCACCAACAAACCGGCGGTGGCGACCGCATCCGTGCTCAAAGCGTTCGGCCTTGCCGGTTTCTTTGAAGCCGTTGCCGGCGGCGATACGTTTTCCGTCCGCAAGCCCAGCCCGGGACACCTGCTCGGCACCCTGCAAATGATGGATGCCGATCCGGAACACGCGGTCATGATCGGCGATAGCCCCAACGACATACAGGTCGCGTTGAACGCGGCCATCCCCGCCATTGCCGTTTCCTACGGCTATCGACGGGTGCCGGCGGCGGAGATGGGTGCCGATATCCTGATCGATCATTTCACGGAAGTTCCCGACGCCCTGCGAAAGCTCGGCCTCGCCCCCGCTTGACACCCGCACCGACGGGCCGTAAATCAGGCCATCCGCACATCAACGCGGGCGCGTAGCTCAGCGGGAGAGCACTGCCTTCACACGGCAGGGGTCACAGGTTCAATCCCTGTCGCGCCCACCATTTAACCAAATGAATATCAATAGGTTATGTCCGGAACGCCACCTAATATTTCCTATGAAATCTAAGCTGTCACACTGTTGTCACAGCGAGGGATTCAATCATCATGGCGTCGATCAGAAAACGTTTTGGCAAGTGCAAGTTCACTGCAACGGCTATTCTCCAGTCACTAGAATATTCCGAATATAATCAGATGCTTAGACCCGGTGATGTCGATTGGCTCAAGGAACGAGGGCATCATGTTGAAATCCTAGAACACTAGGTAATGAGACATTATCCGTACAATGTTGGTGCTCCCGAAATGCAAGAAGACGAGCGAGAATTGGAAGAACGAATTAATCCACAGCGAACAGACTGTGCTGGATGTGATTCCTAGAGCTTTGAATTTAAATGAATTTCGGTATCCATTTTGTGGTGACGGAATGCTTTACGCTTTCAACGTTCCTAACGATAAACAACTTAATCGTCCTAATTCTTTGTAAACATTAAATTATTCATGCAGTGATGTTCGGTATTGGGAAAACGCACTATTTTTGCGACGGAATACTTTACGATATTGCTTAGGGAAAAATTACAAAACAGCCTTAACTCATTTAAATCATTTATTTTTTTTGCCTGGCACGCCATTTGCGTATGGATTTAGTAATAATCAGCTTATAGCGAAGCTCCGTAGCTGCATTTTGGGTGGTATGGCAACTATGGAGAGGAAGCAAAAGATTTAGACGGGCATGAGGGAAATCAAGTGAAGCATCAGTATTTTATTGGCAAGACTGCATTAATTATTCCTGGAATTATCTTAGGAATTGCGGCTTTACCGGCCCAAGCCCTCCCAATTTCGTTGCAAAATGCTACGGCGAATTTTTCGCAAACGGGTTTTGAGGTTGATCAGGCAATTGACGGTGTCATTCCAGCGGAAAACAATGCTGGCGCGAATCCAGGCGAAGCAGACTTCAATGGCTGGGCTATTCACCCAAACCCCATCGCTAGAACTGCTGTGTTTGAGACGACGACTGATTTTTCCGTCAGTGGCGTTGGTGGAGAGCTTAGTGTCACGATGACACAGTTTTTTGGTAACAGTCACAATATCGGGAAATTTGATCTATCGGTCACCAACGACGACCGCGACACGTTCGCGGACGGATTGGCGAACGGCGGCGCCGTCATAGCAAACTGGGTTCTTCTCTCTCCAAGTTCCGCTACTTCTACAAATGGTGAAACGCTAAATATCAATAGTACAGATTCTTCAATTAAGGTCGATTTTAACCCCCCGAATCCCTTTTCGGACGTCTATACCATTAATGCATTCACGACCTTGGGTGATATTACTGGAATTCGTCTGCGGGTTTTTGAAGATGCGGATTTGCCGTCCAATGGTCCAGGTACTCAGGCAAACGGAAACTTTGTGCTCACCGAGTTCGAAGTGGACTGGCTTGATGCTAACCAGGCGCGAGTCCCCGAACCGGGTACACTTGCCCTCTTCGGTATCGGCCTAGTTGGCTTGGGAGCCCTAGCAAGACGTCGTCGCAGGACAGCGTAGCCTCTTTGTCTGTAGGCATTTTCCAATGCAACACACAATAGTTACGAATCGCATCAAGGACGTAGAGGGACGAAACCTACTTAAAAATGTGGCAATTGGTATCTGTGCCATAACTTCCGGAGTCGGCTGCTTGACAATTATTGGCCTAGTGCTGCTTTTTACAGACTTCATTGCTCTCTGATAGGCGACATGGAATACAGAGTTGGAAATGGGCTGGCATATGCTGGCCCTATTTCATTTTGGGCGAGTGTCGTTCGTATGCGCCCGGTCTGAGCACCTTAGCCCCGATGGCTGATAAGAGTGCTCACTACCGGCGTATCATCGGCGAAGAGGGCTTGTCCCTTTAAAACATGACGCGCGACGGCGTCCGCCAAAGGTTCCAGCAGGGCGGTCGATTTGCCAACCCAATCGGCTAGGGTGGAGCGATCCAGATCGATCCCCTCGCGGTCGGACATCTGGCTCTGCCGGTAGAGCGGCAAAATGATCCGCGTATTTATTGACCAACACATGGGCCAGATGCCCGGACCTGGGACGCCCGCGCTCTATCGGCCGCGACGGCAAGGCTGCCTGATGGAACTTCTCACAGCAGCTGCAGGCCATACGCGGGCGCACAATCCGGTTCACGACAAAACGTCCGGGGACTTATTCCAGGTAACCGTCCGGCCTGACTGCTCTGCCATAGATCTTTAGTGGGGTTGACGTGTTTCCCGAATTTTCCTCCATTTTGAGGTAGAGTCCGTCACCGCATGGGAGACGGATTTATGAAGCGCAGCAGGTTTACAGAAGAACAGATTATCGGGATTTTGAAGGAACAGGAGACTGGTCAGCGGACAGCG
>JAJFJC010000192.1 GCA_021774385.1 Alphaproteobacteria bacterium | reverse complement strand
ACCCACTCTAGAATCCAATTTTATTTACTTCAAAAAAAAAGAGATTTTCTAAAGAATCGCCAATTTTTATACTATGCTCAAATCAATTATCGAAAACTGGAAACCGAGTTGGGGAAATGCTTAATTTATTTATAAATACCCTCTATTCATGCATTGTTGAAAATTGAATTCCTAAAAATTGAGTGGCGGACTGTCAATTTAGTGTCGCTTTGAAAGCGCACGAATTTTTGGTTATGGTTCAACAATTCATTTTATATGAATTTATAAAATATAAAACTCTGAGGAATTAAGAAACTTAAAAATATACACACTGCATAATACATCGTGTACATTGATCTATAAAGGCCAACGAATTCGCTTTATAATGTTAATTTACGGACTATTTCTCATTCTAAAAACCATCTATCCGCTGTTTAATAAAACAAAAATATTGACCCTAAACTGATATCGAAAATCATACAGAAAATGAAACCGACCTCTGTCCTTTTAGTAACAAATATTTTCCCACCTATCGTTGGTGGATCCGCTGTTGTTTATGAACGATTGGCAGCAAATTCCAACAATCGACTTATGGTACTTACAGCAAGAAGAAATTGTGATACAGGTGAAGCACTTGAAATTGATCATAAGATGGAATCACTGCTACCCTATAAGGTAAGACGAATAAATTACCTCCGGCCTCCAGAACGAAAAACGATAAATCTGGGGAAGCTATATCACTTATATTCTATCTTGATTTACCTTCGATTACTTCTGAACATCTTATATACTTCATGGTTTATGAATGTGAAACATATTTGCATTGGAGATATAAATAGTTTTGGTTGGATCGCATGTACTCCTCGTTTTCTTTTAAATGCTGACGTGTCTATTTATACACACGGAGAGGAACTTACCCGAACATTATGGTCGAAAGCAGCGGACCGACGAAGGATTCGTTCTTTGGCTGGTGCAAATAAAGTATTCTGTGTAAGCACATTCACCCAAGGCATACTTAAACAAAAATTTAGCATTCCCGATACTAAAATTATATTGCTACCAAATGGCGTTGATATTGAAACATTTTCACCTAGTCTATCGAACCTGCAAAACCTTAATCAGCAAAACGGTAAAAAATATCGCCTTATTTCAGTTGGCCGACTGGTGGGCCGAAAAGGATTTGATCATGCCATAGAAGCTATGGGCATCGTAAGTAAAATTCTACCAAATGTGCAGTTGGATATTGTTGGTGAAGGACCAGAATACAAAAATTTGGCAGCACTGATTTCTAAATACCAGTTGGGCGGTTTAGTTACTTTACATGGTAAGGTTAGTATGGAAAAACTTATAGAATTTTACAGATCATCTGATCTATTTTTAATGCCTAACCGTACTATGCCGGATGGAGATACAGAAGGGTTTGGTCTCGTATTTTTAGAAGCAAATGCATGCGGGTTACCGGTGATTGGGGGAAGAGCCGGCGGTGCAGTCGACGCCATTAGGGACGGCAGGACGGGGTATTTAATTGATCCGGAGAATATCGAAGAAATAGCGAATAGGATTCATAAACTGCTCACCAACGAAGAACTACGGCAGCAGTTCTCAAAAAATGGCCTCGCGTTTGCGCGAGAAAACGATTGGAAAACAATAACAAACCGGTTCCTTGATACCCTCGATTGTAATTTGTAACACCATCGCGCTTGAATTCGACATATTGATGAGTAATTCCATTTGTTTTAGTCACTGGTATTCTAAAATCGATAGCTTGGGAAATGTCTGGTGGTAGAAAATTACCTTCTAGCAAAACTACTTTCTTCTTGGAGATTCAATCATCATCTGCAAGAAAAGATTGGCAGCTCTATCGCCGCGGTTCCTGGAAGGTATAGTAAGTTTCCAAGTTATTCTGAAAATCCATACAATCAGAAGCTCACAAGCGCGGCTTCTCTGAAGAAAAGAAATGATCTTCCGTATACAATCTTCATTTCTTCACGTTTCCGCAGTGGCTCCACATTATTGTGGACAATATTTCATCAACTGGGTTTGTTTACGAGTTATTATGAACCATTAAATGAAAGGCGTTGGTTCCAAAACCTGGATGATGATAACGCGGTGGATCCGACACATATTGGGGCAACTGACTATCGAACAAATTATGAGGGCCTTGGTGAACTAAGCGAATTCTATTCACTGGAGTGGAATAACAGCCGCCTCTTCATGCAAGATGACTCTATCGATTTAAATCTTCGAACTTACGTCGACATTTTGATAAAACGAGCAAAACTGGTTCCCGTGCTACAATTTAATCGAGTTGACTTCAGACTCCCCTGGCTTAAAACAAACTACCCAAATGCTAAAATTTTACACCTTTTACGGAATCCACGCGAGCAATGGATGTCAACTCTTTACGGTCAAACCGTGCCGTCAAGCATTACACTGGGCGAGTTCGAACGATATGATCGATTTTACCTTATTCCATGGATAAAAGATCTGCGTACCGTATTTTCGTGTCTCGATTTACCAGAAAACACTTCACCCTACGCCGCACACTATATTTTATGGCGACTCTCGCAAATATTTGGTGAACATTATGGGGACATCACCGTAAGATATGAAGAAGTAATGTCCAACCCACTACCTGTTTTAAAAACATGCCTTGAGCAACTTGGAATATCGGAAATACCTAAGGAAAATTGGGCTCGAATCTCCAATACAATAAGGGCGCCGGGGAAACCACGTTGGGAATTTTTTGCGTCGAAAGATTGGTTCCTTGAACAGGAAGAGTTATGTGAGTTTTATTTGCGTGAGTCTCTTGAAATAAACCGGCAATGAAAGGTCAATATTAATTCGAAAGGTAGAGACGCCTAAAGATTTTAGCGGGCGAACATCGATTCGAGCATCACATTGACTAATTCTCCGCACGTTTTTCTATCGAATCGTTTTCCACAAATTTTCGACCGACATTCTAGGGATAAATCCGCCCATCATAGTGGTTCCACGCAGGCAGCATATGACTGTTTTTATAGTCGTATAAAATTGCGTCGCAGAGTACGCTTGACGTGTTTCCCGAATTTTCCTCCATTTTGAGGTAGAGTCCGTCACCGCATGGGAGACGGATTTATGAAGCGCAGCAGGTTTACAGAAGAACAGATTATCGGGATTTTGAAGGAACAGGAGACTGGTCAGCGGACAGCG
>JAJFJC010000191.1 GCA_021774385.1 Alphaproteobacteria bacterium | reverse complement strand
TGGACATCGCCCAGCATGGCAAAACTCGCCGACACGCCGCCGGTCGTCGGATCGGTCAAAAGTACGATATAGGGCAGTCCCGCCTCTTTAAGCTCTTGCACCGCGATTATCGTTCGTGGCATCTGCATGAGCGAGAGAATGCCTTCCTGCATACGCGCGCCACCGGAGGCGGGATTGACGATAAGCGTCGCCTGCTCGCTAATCGCTTGGCGAGCCGCTGCGACGATACCCTCACCCGCCGCCACCCCCATAGAGCCTCCCATGAAGTCGAAATTGAATAACGCGATCACAACCGGCAAATCATTCATACGGCCCGTGGCAACAATTACCGTATCGCGTTCCTTGGTTTGCGCGCGCGACTCCTTCAGTCGATCCGTGTACCGCTTTCGGTCACGAAACTTCAGCGGATCGTCCGGAACGTCGGGCAATTTTAATTTCGTATAAACGCCATCGTCGAAAAGCATTCCGAGGCGCAAGTCGGAAGAGATTCGAAGATGATGATTGCAGTGCTGGCAAACATGCAGATTTTTTTCGAGGTCGCGATGAAAGATCATCTGATCGCAGCCGGGGCACTTGCTCCAAAGATTCTCCGGCACATCGTTTTTGTTAACGAGAGCCCGAAGCTTGGGGCGCACGAAATTCGTCAACCAGTTCATGATCGCAACCCACTGGAAAGCTCGCGCACGTAATCGTGCACCTTATCGACCAGCCCATCGGAAGGACGGCCTTCTTCATCCAAGTTGTTCGCAATACAGTCCACGATCGCGGAACCGACAACTGCCGCGTCGGCGATCATTGCGATGTCACGTACGGTTTCCGCGGTACGAATGCCGAAGCCAACCGCGATAGGTAGCGCCGTGTGCCGTTGCAATCGCGCGACGGCGCGTTCGACTTCAGCCGACGCTACTGCCTTGGTACCCGTGATACCGAGCACCGACACATAATAGACAAAGCCGCTAGTATTCTGCAGAACCGTTGGAAGACGTTCATCGTCGGTCGTCGGCGTTGCGAGACGAATGAAATTTAGTCCCGCCTTAAGCGCCGGGACGCAAAGTTCATCGTCTTCCTCCGGCGGCAAGTCGACAACAATCAAGCCGTCCACGCCGGCCTCTCGCGCGTCGGTCAAAAATGTGTCGACACCATAGCTATAGATTGGATTGTAATAACCCATGAGAATAATCGGCGTATCGTCATCCTGCGCGCGGAAACTTTTCACGAGTTCGAGAGTGCGGCCCATATTGGCACCGGCACCAAGAGCCCGCAGCGACGCGGCCTGAATCGCGGGGCCGTCCGCCATCGGATCGCTAAACGGCATGCCAAGCTCGATCAGGTCGGCGCCGGCGTCCGGCAGGCCAAGGAGTATTTTCTCGAAGGTCTCGTGATCCGGATCCCCCGCCGTGAGAAACGTCACAAACCCGCCTCGGCCGGCGGCTTTCAGTGTCGCAAACCGTTTCGCAATTCTGCCTGAATCCGCCGCGTTCGTCATATTGTCGTTCCCAGCGCTTTCGCGACGGTAAAGATATCCTTGTCGCCACGGCCGCACATATTCATGCAAATGATATGATCTTTCGGTAAGTCCGGCGCTATCGTGGAGACATAGCCCAGCGCGTGCGAAGGTTCGAGCGCGGGAATAATACCTTCCTTGAGGCTGCAAAGTTGAAACGCTTCCAGTGCTTGGGCATCGGTCGCGGAAACGTAATCGACGCGACCGGATTCATGCAGCCAGGAATGTTCTGGGCCAATGCCCGGATAGTCGAGACCTGCGGAAATGGAATGCGCATCAAGTATCTGCCCATCATCATTCTGCAACAAATAAGTCCGGTTGCCGTGCAGTACACCGGGCCTCCCGCCCGTCAGCGATGCGGCATGCTCACCTATTTCAATCCCGTGTCCCGCTGCCTCCACGCCAAACATGCGCACCGAAGGATCGTCGAGAAACGGATGAAAAAGCCCAATCGCATTTGATCCGCCACCGATACAGGCGACCAGGGAATCGGGCAGGCGGCCTTCCGCTTCCATCATTTGCGCGCGCGCCTCGCGGCCAATGACCGATTGGAAATCTCGCACCATCGCCGGGTAAGGGTGCGGTCCCGCCGCCGTGCCGATAATGTAAAACGTCGATTCGACATTCGCGACCCAATCGCGTAACGCCTCGTTCATGGCGTCCTTCAATGTCCCCGTTCCACTCGTAACCGGGACGACTTCGGCACCCAGCAATTTCATGCGAAATACGTTGGGTTGCTGTCGTTCGATATCGGTCGCACCCATGTAAACGACACAAGGCAGATCGAACAACGCACAGACCGTCGCCGTGGCAACGCCATGTTGGCCGGCGCCTGTTTCAGCGATAATGCGCGTTTTCTTCATGCGCCGCGCCAAAAGGATCTGACCCAGCGTATTGTTGATCTTATGCGATCCGGTATGGTTCAACTCGTCGCGTTTGAAATAAATCTTGGCACCACCGAAATGATCGGTCAGCCGACGCGCGAAATAAAGTGGGCTCGGCCGACCGGCGTAATTTTTCAAATAGTCGTCCAATTCCACCTGAAAGGACGAATCCGCGGAGGCCGCTTCGTATGCCGTTTCAACGGCCAGGATTAACGGCATTAGTGTTTCGGCGACGAAACGGCCGCCAAATATGCCAAAATGGCCCGCCTCGTCGGGACCTTCGCGATAGGTATTGGCCTGTTTCATCATTACTCCACGCTCAATAAGGCGTTATTAATACACGGCGTTAAACGCCATGTATCGAATAATTCGTGCGCCTCACAGGCCCGATACGGCCTCGAGAAAACCCCGTATCTTTTCGGAATTCTTCTTACCAGGCGCATCTTCCACGCCGGACGAGGTATCGACGACCGTTGTGCCGGACAATCGAACCGCTTCGGCTATATTGGCGACGTTCAAACCACCTGCCAGCATCCATGGCAAGGACCATGACCGTCCACCAAGCAGGCGCCATTCGAAACTCAGCGCATTCCCACCCGGCAGGGCATTCACCATGTCCTTGGGCGGTTTCGCATCGAACATCAGCCAATCGGCAACATCCAAATAGTCATCAGCGCGCGCAATGTCTTCTTCACCAGCGACGGAAATCGCTTTCATAACCTTGATCCCGGTCCGCTCCCTAAGCGCTGCCGTTCGCGCCGGACTCTCTTCGCCATGTAGCTGCAATAAATCGAGCGTCGTCTCCGCGAGAATGGCATCAAGTTCAGCATCTTCGGGATTAACGAAAACACCGACTCGGCCAACGGCCTCGGGGACAAGCGCCACCAGCCCACCCGCTTCGACGGGCGTCACATAGCGTGGGCTCGGTCGATAAAAATTCAAACCGATATAACGGGCGCCCGCTTCGATCGCCGACCGCATCGCGGTCGAATCATTGATTCCGCAAATTTTCGCCGCAATTCCCATTGGTTCAGGCCGAAGCGAATGCCGCCGCCATGGCCCGTGCTGCGGCGGCCGGATCCGGCGCCCGCGTAATCGGTCGTCCAATCACCAAAAAATCCGCGCCGGCATTCACAGCATCCGCCGGGCCTGACGTCCGTTTTTGATCGCCGGACAGGCTCAAACTCGGCCGTATGCCTGGCACGACCAACTTGAAGTCGGGACCACATGCCGCCCTTACCGAAGAGGCTTCCTTCGGTGAGCAAACAACCCCGTCAAGCCCGCAGGTTTTGGCAAGCTGCGCGAGGCGCACGACTTGCTCGGCGGACGACCCCGTCTGCCCAACCGCTGTCAAATCGTCGTCATCAAGGCTAGTGAGAACCGTAACACCAACAATAAGCGGACGCGGCACATTCCTTTCCCGTGCGGCTTCCGTGGCTGCCTCCGCGGCGGCGCGCATCATCGCCGGACCGCCGCCAGCATGGATTGTCATAATTTTGGGCCGCAAATTGACCGCGGCCCGCACAGCGCCCGCGACGGTATTTGGAATATCGTGAAATTTAAGATCCAAGAATAGCGGTAGTCCCGCCTTTACAACCGCCCGAACACCACCGGCACCGTTCGCGGTAAAAAACTCGAGCCCCAGCTTAGCACCTCCGACGGACCCCTTTAATTTTTGGGCAAGCCCGCGCGCCTCTTCGACATTGGTCATATCAAGCGCGACGAAGATACGATCCGTGGGTTTACTCATAAGTCCTCCGAAAGACAAAGGCGAATTTTCGGTGCCCGTTTTACACCGCGCGCCCGCCAATGTGTAGATCCGCCGTTGGACTGCCTTCAGCGGGCGCCAACGGCTTTTTGCAAGGAGTCGGGTTGCAAGGAGTCGGGCGGGTTGGAAATCGCAACTACCGAATTGCGATTTTCCGTATCGTTTTTGCTCACATCCGGGTGCTCGCGCGGCGCTTGCCCCTCACGTTGTAGTCGATCGACGCGCCGGGCATCGGCCCTCGCACGTCCACGTGCGCCTATTCCCCGCAACCACACAAGAAAACCGCCGCAGAGAAAACCGCACCCAAAGGCTCCAAGGCCAAACCCATACGCCGGGACTTCGGCAATATAGGGAAGCGGCCAAAATCCAAACTCGACGATCTGTCGATTACTCAACGCGAAAAGCACCGCGACAACAACAAGTGCCGCCGCGAATGCCCAGTATATCAGTTTCATGAACCGTTTATCAGTTCGCGTAACTGCTTTCCGGTCTTGAAGAACGGAACCGTTTTCGCATTCACGTTTACGGACTCACCCGTCCTTGGGTTGCGACCAACGCGCGAATCCCGCGACTTAACGGAAAACGCACCGAAACCACGAAGTTCGACACGATCGCCCCGTTCGAGGGCCACGGATATTTCCTCGAAAATTGTAGAAACAATGCGCTCCACATCCCGTTGATAGAGATGTGGGTTTAATTCTGCAATGCGCGAGATCAGTTCTGACTTGGTCATCGCGACTCAATCCTTTTTCGATTTGCCGGCATCTTATGAAATTGAGCCGGTCTAAGTTTAAACCCCTGTTCCCGTGCGGCGTTTACCAGCACGGAATGAGAGCGTGCCAAAGCTGCAGCCGCCCGTCAAGCAGTAAGCCCAGCAATTTAAAGGGTTTTCCTTGATTTTTCCGATTCAAAAAAAAACCGGCGCACTTTTGCGCCGGTTTTGTACATCATACACCTCAGGATTCGGTGTTTTCATCCTCGGAATCAGACTCATCATCCTCATCGGTTGACGGTCCTTCCGCCTCCCGCTTGGACTGTAGCGCGGCCCCGAGAATATCACCCAGGGACGCCCCGGAATCGGAACTGCCATAATCCTTCATGGCTTGTTTTTCTTCCTGGATTTCCTTGGCCTTGATCGAAAGGTTCAGTTTACGGCCCGCCTTATCGACCATGGTGACCCGCGCATCGACCTTCTCACCAACAGCGAACCGATCGGGACGCTGTTCGGAACGATCACGCGACAGGTCGGATTTGCGAATAAATCCGGTCATGACTTCGTTTACCGTCACCTCAATGCCATTGTCGGTAACCTTTGTAATCGTGCAGGTGACGATAGCGCCCTTTTTGATCGACTCGACACTGCCGGCAAACGGATCATCTGTGAGCTGCTTGATGCCCAAGCTGATGCGTTCCTTATCGACATCAACTTCGAGGATCTTCGCCTTGACCATATCGCCTTTTGTATAGTCCTGGATCGCTTCCTCGCCCGTTCTCTGCCAGTCGATATCCGACATATGGACCATGCCATCAATCTCGTTCGCCAAGCCGATGAAGATACCGAATTCGGTAATGTTTTTGACTTCGCCCTCGACTTCCGTATCGACGGGGAATTTCTCGACAAAATCTTCCCACGGGTTGTCCATCGTCTGTTTGAGACCAAGACTGATCCGCCGTTTGTTCGGGTCGACATCCAGGACCATTACATCGACGGCCTGACTGGTCGAAACGATTTTTCCGGGATGAACGTTCTTCTTCGTCCAACTCATTTCCGAAACGTGCACCAATCCTTCGACACCGGGTTCCAACTCAACGAAGGCGCCGTAATCGGTAATGTTCGTAACGCGGCCGGTAAACCGTGTGCCAATCGGATATTTCGCCTCGACACCTTCCCACGGGTCCGCCTCAAGCTGTTTCATGCCGAGGCTGATACGTTGGGTTTCAGGGTTGAATCGGATAACCTGTACCTTCAGCGTCTGGCCGATTTGCAGTGCCTCGGTCGGATGATTGATCCGCCGCCACGCGATATCCGTAACGTGCAGAAGCCCATCCACACCGCCAAGGTCCACGAACGCGCCATAATCGGTGATGTTCTTGACGACGCCTTCCAGAACCTGGCCTTCCTTCAAATTCGCAATCAGTTCGCCACGTTGTTCTTGACGGCTCTCCTCCAGCACAGCGCGCCGCGAAACAACAATGTTGCCACGGCTGCGGTCCATTTTGAGAATTTGGAACGGTTGTGGCGTACCCAACAATGGCGAAATGTCACGAACCGGGCGAATGTCGACCTGGCTGCCCGGCAAAAACGCCACGGCGCCTGAAAGGTCGACGGTAAACCCACCCTTGACGCGGCCAAAAATTGTGCCCGTGACACGTTCATTGGCTTCAAATCCTTTTTCCAACAACGCCCAGGCCTCTTCACGTCGTGCTTTTTCACGCGACAGCACGGCCTCGCCGTTCCGGTTTTCCATTCTTTCGAGATAGACATCGACGACATCGCCAACGCGTATCTCCTCGTTTCCGTCCGCGCCGCTGAATTCCTTCAAGGCTACCCGGCCTTCGGATTTCAAGCCCGCGTCAATCACCGCGAAATCGTTTTCGATGGCAATGATATTGCCCTTTACGACAGACCCTTCGAGGCTGTCCTTGCTGCCGAAAGTTTCATTGAGCAGATCAGCAAAACTTTCCTTTTCCACCACGTCAGAAGCCATATTTTACGTTCATCCTTTCAAACTTTTAGATTTTCCGGCCGACCGGTTGTGTCCGGCGGTCTTAACCAAATTCAGCGAGGGTTTCCCCGACCACGCCAACACGACGCGGTAACGACAAAATCCTAGCAGGCGAGTTTCAATCGGTATGTTTTTGGATGTAGCCGAATGCCGAGGCAAAAGCTTCATCCGGGTCCATCGCCGTCGTGTCGACTACGATGGCGTCCGCCGCCGCTATCAAAGGCGCCGCCGAACGGTTGCTATCGCGGGCGTCCCGATCCTTCAACGCCTTCAGCACGCGCGGATATATACTCGCCTCACCCTTGTCAAGCAACTCTTTATGCCGCCGCCGGGCGCGCACTTCCACATCGGCGGTAACGAATAGCTTCACTTCGGCGTCCGGACAAACCACCGTCCCAATATCACGACCGTCCAAAACAGCCCCCCCGAGACCACACGGCGGAGACGCCGCGAAGTCCTTTTGAAAGCCGAGGAGCACCGCGCGGACAGGTTCCAACGCGGCAACCTTCGATGCGGCAACCGCAGCGATATCACTGGCCAATTCCGAATTCGCCAGGTCGGCGGCATTGAGCGCGCGAGCCGCCGCGAGCGCCGCGTCAAGATCTTCCGGATCTCCGCCCGCACCCAATACAGCATGGCCGACCGCACGATAAATTTTCCCTGTATCGAGGTAGGCATAATGCAAATGTGACGCGATCCGCCGCGCCAGAGTGCCTTTTCCAGAGGCCGCCGGACCATCCACGGCGATAATCATACCGCCGCCTTTCCTTGAGCAATCCGTGCCCCCAACCCATTCATCAAATCGACGAAATCCGGAAAACTTGTTTCAATCGGACCAGCATCATCGACGGTAACCTGTTGTTCACAGGCCGCGCCAAAGACAAGAAAGCTCATTGCGATGCGATGATCGAGCGCGGTTTCAACCAAACCACCACCCGGTGCCGGACCATTGCAACCGTGAACGACCAGGCTATCTTCGCCTTCCTCCACCCGAATCCCACAACTTGTAAGCCCCTTCGCAACCGCGGATAGTCGGTCGCTTTCCTTCACTCTGAGTTCGCCGACGCCTTGCATGACGGTTTCGCCTTCGGCCACCGCCGCCGCCACGGCAAGTACTGGATATTCGTCTATCATTCTTGGCGCCCTTTCCGCCGGCACCACGACACCGCGCAAGCCACCCGCACGAACGCGCAAATCCGCGACCGGTTCACCGGCCTCAACGCGCTCGCTCAAGCGCGTGATATCGGCACCCATTTCGGCCAAAGTCTCGAAAACACCTGTTCGGCGAGGGTTCATACCCACCCCGGTCAGTGTGATTTCCGATCCTGGCGTAATAATCGCCGCGACAGCGGGAAAGGCGGCCGAACTGGGGTCACCTGGAACGGTAACAGGTTGCCCGGACAATTCGGGCTGTCCAACCAGGCGAATATGAGCGGCCCCATCCGAACCGTGCGTGATATCTATATCGGCGCCAAAATGCTGGAGCATCAGTTCCGTGTGGTCGCGCGTTGGCTCCGGCTCGATGACCGTCGTATGGCCCGGTGTGCTTAATCCCGCGAGCAACACGGCCGACTTTACTTGCGCGGACGCCACCGGCAAACGGTATGTCACAGGCACTGGATCCGTCGCCCCGGCAATGGCGAGCGGCAATCGACCACCACGGCGCGTCATGATTCGAGCGCCGAATTCCGCGAGTGGATCGGCGACGCGGTTCATCGGCCGACTGCACAACGATTTATCGCCCGTGATGAAAACCGTAATCGGATGTCCGGCCAAAACACCTAACAGCAATCGGGCACCGGTCCCGGAATTGCCAAAATCTAATACGGAATCCGGTTCACGCAAGCCGCCGATACCGACGCCATGAACACGCCATATACCATCATCATCGCGCGCCACGCTCGCACCCAGCTTTCGAATTGCTACCGCCGTGTTGAGTACGTCTTCTCCTTCGAGCAGTCCCTCGATCACCGTTTCTCCGACAGCCAAGGCACCCAAAAGGAGCGCACGATGCGAAATAGACTTATCGCCGGGAAGCAAAATCGTCCCGGCAAGCGGACCTGCCGCGGCGGAATAAAGAGAAGTCAAGTAGCAGCCTCGTCGACTAGCAATTTTCGGAACGGTTTCGTCTTCTCATACACGAAACCACAGTGTGGCGGTAGGGCAAGTATGATCGATAAATTGGTCAAGTCGCATTTTGCTTTTGACAGGCGCCATGGAACGTGGCACTTCGGCGCAAATTTGTCGGAGACATAGGAAGGAGTAGCCTTTGGCGAAACCAGAATGGGGCACGAAACGCAATTGCGACAGTTGCGGTGCAAAATTTTACGATTTTCAGCGGGACCCTATCATCTGTCCGAAATGCGACACGAAACTGACAATCGTTTCAGCGACCCGATCGAAAAGAGCCCGCACCGCATCGTCCAAAGCCGTGGCACCGAAACCTACGAAGGCAGAAACCGGGGACGACAAATTGGCGGCGCAGGTTGAGGATATCGACACCGACGATGACGATGACGATGATACCTTGCCGGAAAAGGAAGATGATTTCTCCGACGACCTTGCGAAGGTCAACGCCGCCGACGATGAGAACGCAAAGGGCTGCTAAATTAGACCCGAGGTTCGTGTCAGTGCGAAACAGAGAAATTTCTTGCGCCAACGTGACCGGTCTTTATATAGAGACCGTCCCGCGCGGGACGAAACCCATGGGGCCGTAGCTCAGTTGGGAGAGCGCTTGAATGGCATTCAAGAGGTCGAGGGTTCGATTCCCTTCGGCTCCACCAAATTTCGCCCGCCCACGGCCTATCGTCAGATTGGACGTTTCACTCAGAATACTATAAAACGCGCGGAATTTTCCCGTGGGAGGCGTGCCTGTTGTCCGCGATGATCGAGCTCGATCACTTGACGAAACGTTTCGGCGCCCTTGTCGCCGTCGACGACATTTCGATGTCCGTGGCACGCGGCGAGGTTTTGGGATTTCTCGGTCCCAACGGCGCGGGCAAATCGACAACGATGAAGATCGTTGCCGGGTTTCTGGAACCGACATCGGGCAGCGCCACCATATGCGGTCTAAACGTTGTCGCGGAACCCGTGGCGGTAAAAAAACGTATCGGTTACCTGCCCGAAGGCGCCCCGACTTATGGCGACATGACGCCGAACTCCTATTTGGGGTTTATCGCCGAAATACGCGGTTTCGATGGCATCGAAAAACGGCGCCGCGTCGATGCCGCCGTGGAGAAGCTGGGTCTGGAGCGGGTCTTGCGGCAGCCAATTGAAACACTTTCCAAAGGGTACAAACGGCGCGTCGGATTTGCGCAAGCAATTCTGCACGATCCCGAAGTTTTGATAATGGACGAACCGACGGATGGCCTTGATCCAAACCAAAAACGCCAGGTACGTACCCTTATCCGAGAGATGGCGGCGGACAAGGCAATCGTAATCTCAACCCATATTCTGGAAGAAGTCGACGCCGTGTGTAACCGTGTCGTGATGATCGCCGGCGGCCGATTGCTCGCCGACGGGACACCGGAATCGTTACGCACCCGTGCCCGCGACCATAACGCGTTACTCATCCGCGTTGCACCCGACCGAATCGAGGCCGCGCGAGGACTGATCGCCACGCTCGAAGGTGTGCCGTCGGTAGAGACGGTCACACGGCGCGACGGCACATTGTTGCTCCGCGTCCCACCGGGCGAGCATGCCCACGCCGCGACCATTGTCGCCGCCTTGAACGGCGCGAACATCGAAATCGAGGAATTGGTGAACGAAGTCGGCTTGCTTGACGACGTGTTCTACGACATCACCGCCCACGCGTCGCATCGGGAAAATCCCTATGCGTAACGTATGGATCATCATTAAACGAGAGATCGGCAGCTATTTCGCAACGCCGCTGGCGTATGTATTCATCGTAATTTTTCTCGCGTTGAGCGGTGCGTTGGCATTTTTTATTGGGCGCTTCATGTCGCGCGAACAGGCGGATCTCATACCGTTTTTTGACTATCACCCCTGGCTATACCTACTCCTGATTCCGGCTATCGCAATGCGGCTGTGGGCCGAGGAGCGGAAGACCGGGACGATCGAGAACTTGATGACCTTGCCCATTTCCACGGTCGAAGCCGTCATCGGCAAATTCGTCGCTGCTTGGGGATTCGCCGGTCTGGCGTTGGCGCTCACCTTTCCAATTTGGATTTCCGTGAACATCCTGGGCGACCCGGATAACGGCGTTATCCTTGCCAGTTATATCGGCAGCCTGTTCATGGCCGGCGCTTTTCTTGCCATCGGGTCCTGCATTTCCGCCCTGACAAAGAATCAAGTTATAGCCTTCATCATTAGCGCTACGGTCTGTTTCCTGTTCACGATGGCGGGCCTGGAACTGGTACTTAACTTCTTCCGGCTTTGGGCGCCCGACCTTCTGGTCGATACAATCGCGTCGCTCAGCTTCCTGACCCACTTCAACGCTGTGACCAAGGGCGTCATTGAGCTACGGGATATCATCTATTTTGCCGCGATGATCGCTGTCTGGCTGTTGGCGAACGTCATCGCGGTCGATCTCCGGAAAGCGGCATAATGTTGCGCACCCTGCAAAATATGGAACGGTCGAGCCGCGCCCTGCTCGGCCTTGCCTTTGCGGTGATCCTTTTCTTTGCGGTAAACATATTCTCGAACACGGTCTTTAAATCGATGCAGATCGACCTGACCGAAGACCAATTGTTCACGCTTTCCGACAGTACTAAAAGGGTCCTCGCCTCGCTGGATGAACCTGTCGATATCCGGTTGTTCTTTTCCCGCGCCCTTGGCGATCGTAGCCCGGAAAACGCGCGCCACCACAACCGCGTGCGGGAACTTCTGCTGCAGTATGCCCAGATCGCAAGCGGTAAAGTCCGTCTAAGCTTCGAAAACCCGGAACCGTTTTCGAGCAGCGAAGACCGTGCCGTTGCATTCGGGTTGGAAGGAATCCCCGTCAACGAAGCGGGAGATCAGGGTTTTTTCGGCCTCGCCGCGACAAACAGTACGGACGATCAGGTGATCATCCCCTTTTTCGCGACCGAACGTGAAACATTTCTTGAATATGATTTGACCAAGATGGTCCAACGTCTCGTCAACCCGACGCAAAAGACCGTTGGTCTGCTGAGTACCATACCCATCAGCGGCGGCTATGTTCCGGAGTTCGGCACCACGCAACGTTGGCCGATCGTGGAGCGGATCATGGAATTTTTCCTGATTATGCCGCTTCCAACGGATACCAGAGAGATACCCGAAGACGTTGATATACTCATGCTGGTGCATCCGGTCGGCCTCAATCAGCATACG
Source organism: Alphaproteobacteria bacterium (assembly GCA_021774385.1). Taxonomy (GTDB): domain Bacteria; phylum Pseudomonadota; class Alphaproteobacteria; order UBA8366. Next base: position 12,922 of record JAJFJC010000191.1, on the reverse strand, counting down.
CTCTACGCCATCGACCAATTTATGTTGCGCGGTGGCAAGGCGCTCGCTTTTGTCGACCCGGTCGCGGAAGCGGAGGCCGCGAGCTCCCGCAAACAGGGATTCCGCCCGCGCCAATCCGATTTCAACCGGATACTCAAAGGTTGGGGCCTTCGCATGGTACCCGGCAAGGTCGCGGCTGACTTGGATTCGGCGCGCCGTGTCAATGTCCGGCAGGGCGCGCAGATGAAGGTGGCGGATTACGTCGCCTGGCTGTCGCTCACGGAGGCAAATTTTGACACTAACGACATCGTTACCGGAGATATGAGCCTCCTAAACGTCGCCTCCGCCGGCATCCTTGAACCTTTAGGGGGCGATTTCAGTGTGACCCCGCTGGTGGTATCCGGGGAACGGTCGATGCAGATCGATGCGTTGAAAATTCGCAATGGCGCCGACGTGCTTGCCCTGTTCCGGGATTTCAAGTCCGAAACAAAGGGTTTAGTTATCGCCGCGCGAGTCACCGGGACGGCTACCACGGCATTCCCGGACGGTCCGCCGCGGGACAAATCAGCACTCGGCCCAAGAGCCGCCGCCGTGGTCCAAACCGAAGCGCATCTCAAAGAATCCCCCAATCCGATCAATGCGATCGTCATCGCGGATGTCGACATGCTGCATCAGCGGTTTTGGCTAGAAATTAACGAAACCATGGGACAAAGAGTCATGGTCCCCAATGCTAACAATGGTGATTTCGTCGTCAACGCGTTGGATTACCTGACAGGCAGCGACGCGTTAAGTGGATTGCGCGCGCGCGGGAAGGCATCCCGTCCCTTTAAGTTGGTGCAATCTATTCGCAAGGAAGCCGAACAGCGCTTCAGCGACAAGGAACAGGAACTCCAGGAGAAATTAACGGGCGCGCAAAACCGGCTCGATGAACTGATGAGTCGCGAAGCCGACAAAACGGACACGATCCTACGAACCGAGCAGAAACGAGCGCTCGATGAGTCAAGAAACGAAATCGTTTCGATTCGCACCGAATTGCGCGATGTGCAGCACGAGCTGCGCAAGGATATTGAAAGCTTGGAAGCGTGGATGAAATTCTTCAACATCGCCGCGATGCCTCTTTTGCTCGGGCTGGCGACAATCGCCGCCACGATCATTAGCCGAGCCCGGCGGCGCGCTCGGGTTCGCGCCCTTACCTTGGTTTCTGGCAGCTAGGTCATGAGCCCTAAGACAATTGTCATCCTTGCCGCATTGGCGGTTTGCATGGTCATTGCCGCGGGTTCCGCGCTGACGCTAGACCGTGGCGCGCACCAGGATTCCCGAATTGGCACTGCCGTCTTCGCTAAACTCACCGACCGCGCTAACGATGTCGCATTGATTACGGTTGAGAGTAAACTTGGCAAACTCTCGCTCGAACGCGGTGCTTCTGGTTGGACGCTACGGGAAAGCGATAGTTACCCGGTTCTCCCGGTGAAAGCCAATGGAGCGGTACTCGACTTGGCATCACTACGCTTTCATGAAGCAAAAACAAAACAACCGGAAAAATATTCCAAACTCAACCTGCTGGATTTCAACGCTCCGGGATCAGGCTCCCGTCGCGTCAAGGTCACTGGTAAAAACGGTGAAATCCTCGCCGACCTGATCGTCGGCAATAGTAAGTTTAATTTGCCGGGCACGAAAACCGGCGGCGTCTATCTTCGCCTTCCGGGTGACGATCAGACATGGCTCGCACAGGGCGGCGTCGGTTTCAGCGGCGTCGCATCGGATTGGTTGGTCCCAGCGGTGTTCCATATCGCGGGAGCTCGTATAAAGCGTGTGGAAATTCAACATTCAGCTGGACAGCCCGTCCTCATAACCAAATCAAATCCAAAGACCTTGGTTTATACCCTTGAGAATGTGCCGCCCGGCTTCAAGGTGAAGTTCGGCGACGAACCAAAACTGATTGCGACGAATTTAGAGGCTTTCGAGCTTGAAGACGTCCGCGGCGCCGGCGCCATACCGTTCCCGCCCACCAAGTTGACACGCACCGTATTCGAAACATTCAACGGGTTGCAAATCTCAGCTGAAACGGCAAACCAACATGGCAAGAACTGGACTCGCTTCACTTTTAAACCCTTACCCGGAAGCAACGACGCAGCGAAATCCGAGGCCCGCGACCTTTCCGAGCGTACCAAAAATTGGGTTTATCGGATCGCCGACTTTCGCGCAGCCCGATTGACGAAGACTTTCAAGGGACTGATCCAGCCCGCACGATAGCTTAAAGCGGACTCGGGTTGCTTGAAGACGCTGCGGGTCCGACCGCATACTCGATACCAAGCTTCCCGATCAATGTTATCTGCTCGTTGGTTTGGACATCCATGGCAACAAGCCGTACTTGCGCCCGGCGCCAAACATCGAGCAATTGCGAAACCAGCTTGAACCCGTCCGCACTACCACACAATCGTTGCAAATACGCCGCGGTAACTTCGATATAGGCACCCTCCAGCGTCGATTCCGTAACCGCCGAGGTGAATCGTGTTAGCCATACCGGATGTCCTTGTCCCAAAAGATTTAGAAGACCCCGATAGTTTGGCGTCGATTGTTTGGTAAGGTCGAGCGCCAAGGTTCGAAACCCAATCGATTCCGGCGATACGTCGTACTCCGACAAAAGACCGGCGACCTTCGAGGCGAAATCCGGCTCGCCAAGGGATGATGCGTTGACGTCAATAACGATCGGGTCAATCGGCGTATCCGTCGCGCGCGCGGCACTGATTTGACGCACCGCTTCTCGCGCCATCGCCGTATCGTGATGCAAGGTCAATCCAGGAAAATCACCCATGATCAGTTTACGGCTGGCTTGAACCGGCGCGCCGTCGATCAACAATCGCCCATGCACGAGATAAAGCGCGGCATCACCCGATGCCATCGCAATAACTGGGTAACGCCGGAGTTCAAGATCACCGGCATCAAGCGCGGCGACAATGCGCTCCTTGCTGATTTCTATATCTTCGATGACTCCGCTTAGACTCATGGGGCCATCACCGGATATCAAAGGGTCTTCATCCTCCTCATCATCCTCCAGGAACGAACGACGAATATGAGCCAATGCCCCGTGCATCTGCTCGTCGCTCGCCCCGCCCTTGTCAAGCGCGACGGATTGCGCCCGGGCGCCTAGTTCATCAGCACCGACGCCATACTCGCGGGTCGCTTCGCCAACGTCGATGACGATCTCATCCGCTTCGGTATCAGCGTCGCACACAATCGTATAGCTGTTATCGTCAAGCCTACCGACCTGCCCGTTGAGCGAGCGACTGTTCAGCGTCGACTCAATCGCGGCGCGGACATTGTCGACACCATCAGCGCCAATTTTGTCGGAAAGCCCCGGGTCCGCCAGCGCCTCGAAGCTAAGCATCATCAGTTCAATCGGTTTGTCGTCCGGCGCTTGGTCAATCAAATAACTTACCGAGTCGAAAAAATCGACCCAGATAACAGTCGGTTCCGGCGGTGGATCACCCGTTGGGTTTTGCTGAGGCTCGGCATCCGTCACGACAAACTGAAACCACCAGAGCGCAACACCTTCCGGCTTTACGGTCATGTGAAAAAATCGTGTATCGCCGGTTGCGGTCAATACGGCAATATCACTAATCCGGCCTTCCGTATTGCTGGTAACATTGTCGAGGATACGACGGATTAAGTCGTGGGTGTCCTCGGGAAATAACGTGTAAATATTTCCATTTTTGATGTTTTCGGGAAATCGGCTGCGAATAGGCGCGATGTCGCCGTCAAGTCGAAACAACTTGCCGGTTTTATCGACGAGTATTGAGAACTCATTGTTCATTTACCCGCGCCTCGAAAGAGGCCCCCCCTTTGCATGATTATGCACGGTTGCGCGGGTTTTTGCCAATGGGAGCAATTACATAAAGAGCTTTTCGCCCTTCATGTTCTTGTACAGGTCGGCTACAAATTCGCCATAGCCATTGTATAGTAGCGTTGGCACGCGTTCATTCTTGCCGAGGACGCGTTCAGTCGCTTGACTCCAGCGTGCGTGGTCGACCTTGGGGTTCACATTTGCCCAAAATCCATATTCTTGCGCCTGAATTTTCTCCCAGAAACTGACCGGACGTTTATCGGTGAAGTGGAATCGAACGATCGATTTGACCGATTTAAAGCCGTATTTCCAGGGAACGGCGAGCCGCATCGGGGCGCCATTCTGTTTCGGGATCGGTTTTCCGTACAGCCCGGTGGCGAGAAACGCCAGCTCGTTCGTCGCCTCGGCAATCGTCAAGCCTTCGGTATAGGGCCAGGGATACCAAGTCGCGCTGAGACCGGGCATCGTTCCTTTGTCCGCCAGCGTTTCCATCTGGAGATATTTGGCCGACCCCAGAGGCCGCGCAAAATCTACCAATGCCTTTAACGCAAACCCGCTCCACGGCACGGCCATCGACCATGCTTCGACGCAACGATGGCGATACACACGCTCCTCAACAGGCATGCGTCGAATCAAATCATCAAAACCGATCGTCGTTTCTTTCTCAACCAGGCCGTCAATTCGCACCTGCCAGGGCCGGAGTTTCATCGCCTGCGCCGCTTTGGAAATCCCCTTGTGGCTACCGAATTCGTAGAAATTGTTATACGTGACCGCGTGCTTTTCTTCCGTTATTGGACGATCCAACCGATAACGAAGGTTCCGCGTCGCAGGATACAAGTCCGTCGTCGGATCGGACGCCGCTGCCGCGAACGCCGGAACACCACCGCCCATCGCGATCAACGGACCAATACCGAGTGCCTTCAACAACTGCCGCCGGTTGCGGTAAACCGTTTCGTCCGTCGCGGCGGATTCGGGAAGTGCCCAAGGCCTCCTGCGGATAACTGGCATCGCGGTTCCTTTCAATTTCAATTTTGGGACAACTGTCATAGACGGGCGGCTTCCTAACGCAAAATCAACTTGCGTTGAAGCGCGTCCATGCTACGCGGCGAATGATACTTCGACCCTACCAAGCGAGCCAAAATCCGCAACCGCGGTGCTCCCGGAGGGGGCTGGATAAATGCCCATCGTACTTCCCGTCGTAACCCACGCGCCCGCCTTCAAGCCCTTGCCCCGGCGGGACAGGAAATTAGCAACCCAGACCAGCGAATTGCGCGGATCACCGAGCACTTCGCTGCCGGTGCCCGTTGCCGCGGGATCGCCATTGACCGTCAGCTGTACCGTGTGCGCAGCAAGATCGATATCACGCCAGTCCGTTTTGCCTGCACCATGGACGAAGGCCGCGTTTGCGCAATGATCGGCAATAATCGCGACGGCACCATGCGCCATACCGTCCTTCACCCGAGAATCGACCACCTCTATCGCGGGGTGCAGCGACTCCACCGCGGCAAAGACTTCATCGTCGGTGTAGGGCTCTTGTCGTGATGGCAAGTTGTCCCTCATTCGAAACGCAAACTCACATTCCAAACCGCGCATCGAATCCGCTGGTAGGTTCAGTAATTTCGGACTGGCCATGATGTAGGGTTGGAAAAGAGGTCCACATGCAGGTGAATTCGTCCGCATTTTCTTCATGATCGTGTCGTTGGTCAGCGCCGCCTTCCAACCGCCGATTGGAACGCCAAATTGAGCCGCGATATTGTCGAGCACGGCATAGGCCTCATCGGTGCTCTCGGGGAAGGCGCCGCCCGGAAACGTGTCGAGGACCGTGTACTCCAACCGTGCCTGGATTAGCGCCGCGGCGACGATTTCGGGATCAATCATCCGGCTTCCTTACGCGCCTCGATGACCATATCCGCCTCACGGCCCGCAAGCTCGTTCAAATGATCGAACTCCCATTCAAACGTTCCGACACCCTGGGAAAGCGAGCGCAGCTCGATGATCAAATCATGCAATTCGGACTGCGGCATGTAGGCGCTCACTTCGTCCCAACCTTCCCAGCTCTCCTTGGGCGTGAAGCCGAGAATCTGACCGCGTCGCTTGGTGATGATACCTTGCGCGTTGGCTGTAAATTCACTCGGCACCGACAGCGTTACCTTGCAGACCGGCTCCAGCAATACTGGCGCGCATTGCGGTAGTCCGTCCTTCATCGCGAGGATACCAGCACGGCGGAACGCCATGTCGGAACTGTCGACCGCATGATGTTGACCATCATATAAATTGACGGCCAGATCGACGACTGGAAAACCAAGCGGCCCTTCCGTGAGATACTCTTTTACACCGGCCTCAACCGCGGGAATGTAGTTTCGCGGCACCGAGCCACCATGTATCGACTCGTCGAACTGGAACCCGGCACCGCGCGGCAAGGGCTTGATTTCAATGTGAACGTCGCCGAATTCACCATGCCCGCCGCTTTGTTTCTTGTGGCGTGCATGTTGTTTGACCGGCTTGCGAATGGTTTCCTTATAGGGCACTTCGGGTTTCGCCGACATGACCGAAACGTTGTAACGCTCCCGTAGCTTGTCGGCCGCGACTTGAAGGTGAATGTCGCCTTGGCCCCAGAGCAGCAACTGCCTTGTATCGTTGTCGTGCTCGATCGTCAGGGACTCGTCTTCATCGACCAGTCTGGAAATTGCGGTGGAAAGTTTGACCTCGTCCTCTCGTTTTTCCGATCGAATTGCGGCGGAGTACAGCGGCTTGAGCGTTTCCGGCCATGGCATCGCCTTCGCCGCCGCGCCACTCGATGTAAGTACATCGCCGGTTTTGACGTCGTCGAGGCGACCGAGCGCCACAACGTCACCAGTTTCGGCGCTAGAAATTTTCTCCTGATCGTAGCCCATAAGCCGATACAGACCGCTGACACGATGGTCGCCAAAATGCATGCCGTCCTTGACCGGTCCTCGCCAGACGCGTGCGACAGAGAGTTTGCCGGAACGCGGGATGTGCAAAGTCTTGAAAACTTCGGCCACCGGGTCGCCACTCGGCGCCCCAAGCCGCTCTAGCGTCGCCGACGGTTCGGGAGTTTCGTGCCGTAACGCCTTCATCAAGCGAAGCACACCCGAGCTTTGTTCCGCAGCACCGATGAACACCGGGACAACGGTATTGTCTTGCAGATCCTTGGTCAGATAACCGTAGATGTCTTCTTTTGGCGGCACCGCTTCCTCGAGCAGCATCTCAAGCAGCGGATCGTCGAAATTGGATAATTCTTCGAGCAATTCCTGACGCGCGGTATCGTTCACGGTCTTCATGTCTTCGGGAATTTCGATCAGCGAGGAGGCGTCGCCAGGCTTGTAGGCGTAGGCCCGCTCGGACACCAAATCGACATAGCCTTCGATCGAATCACCTTTGCGAATTGGAATGTGGCGCAGAACCAAGGATTCATTCGATATAGACTGCAGCGCCTCCATGACCTCCGGTACCGGCACGTGCGGATGATCGACCTTGTTGATGAAGATCATATGCGGAATGCCGTTTTCCTTGAGGAAATGCAGCGTCGGCCCGACAACAAGCGCCTTCTGCGGTTCGGGGTCGACAACGACGACGGCGACATCGGCGACCATCAGCGCGTTCCGCGCATCCTGAAGAAATTCTATCGATCCTGGACAATCCAGAAAATGCCAACGCTCGCCGAGAAACTCACCGGAAGCCACCGATAATTCAGTGCTCATATTACGCTTGCGCGCTTCCGGCGACGCATCGCCAACGGTGTTCCCTTCTTTTGCCGTCCCGCGGCGATGAATAGCGCCGCACGTATTCAGCAAAGCTTCAAGTAAGGTCGTCTTACCACTCAGGTAAGGTCCGACGAGGGCGACACAGCGGGGGGCGGAAACCGATTTGGCAGGCATGGTGGACTCCTTTTCGGATTATCGTACTCCGGCGCCCCGACACCGCGCGGCGCCGCTCCCTGTAATTACCAATATGAATTTTTGAGAGCTACGCCCCGCGACGCAAGCAAAATCGACGTCGTTAGGAAATTACGCCGTTTATATGGGGTTTGAGTGCGCCATATGCGAAGGCTTGAGTCGGTGTTGGAATCCCCGCGGCCTTGCCCAAACGGACCACCGCGCCACCGAGCCTCTCGAGTTCCAACGGCTTGCCGGCATTGACGTCATGCTGCATGGAGGCAACCATTTCCGCCGGCAACCCATCGAGCTTTTCCACCGTTTGTTCCAGCGCGTCCGGGGGTAAGGCGACGCCCTGGGCGCGACCGACCGCGATCGCTTCCGCCACGCAATCGTGCAGCATCACCCGTGTCTCCGGCGTTTCACGCAGCACGCCCGCGGGTAACCGCGTCAGCGTCGTCATGTTGCTGAACGCCGAAAGCATCACGAACTTCATCCAAATGTCGACATCGACATCGTCCGACAGGGTCACATTGATGCTGGCCTTTCGACAAATCTCCTCAAGCGCCTGGCCGCGGGCGGAGCGAGATCCATCCTGTTCCCCGAACGCCATGTAGTTGAACATGCCTGTCTGGGTAATGACGCCAGGCGCGGTTATTACAGTCGCAACACCGACAGTACCGCCGATAACGCGGTCACGCCCGAAATAGCCCGACAAAATATCAACGGCCTCAACACCATTCTGCAAGGAGACCACGGCTGTATTGGGCCCAACAAGAGGACGGCACGCCTCCGCCACGGATTCGGTGTCGAACAATTTGACCGCAAAGAACAAATAGTCCGGCGGATCGAGGCTCGCCACATTGTCGGTCGCTTTCGCGTTCGGCACTAAAATGTCGCCTTCGGGTGTCGCGATCCGCAGACCCTTCGACTGAATGGCCGCTAGGTGTGCGCCACGGGCGATGAAGGTGACATCGGTTCCCGAAGCCGCCAATCGGCCGCCAAAATACCCACCGACGCCGCCGGCTCCGAACGCTACGATCCGCATCTGATACAGCCCTAAGTCAGCGACGCGCAGGCGCGCTGAATGCGCTGGCAGGCATCTTCCAAGACATCCGTCGATAGCGCATAAGAAATCCGGAAGAACGGCGACAGACCAAAGGCCTCGCCATGCACAGCGGCCACGCCCTCGGTTTCCAACATGTAGACAACAAAATCTTCGTCATTTTCGATGACCTTGCCATCCGGTGTTTTCTTGCCGATCACGCCCGCACAGGACGGATAAACATAAAACGCCCCGACCGGCGTGTTGCAGGTCAATCCCGTGGCTTGGTTCAACATGGAAACGACGAGATCGCGGCGTTCCTTGAAAATTTCATTGTTGCGCGCGATATGGCTTTGGTCGCCGTTTAATGCCTCGACGGCAGCCCATTGACTAATTGTCGAGGTGCTGGTGATGCTCTGCGATTGCAGCATATTCATCGCCTTGATCAGTTCCACCGGGCCGCCCCCATAACCGACCCGCCAGCCTGTCATGCAGAAGGATTTCGACATCCCGTTCAGCGTTAGCGTGCGGTCATACAACCCTGGTTCGACCATCGCGATCGTGGCGAATTCCGCTCCGTCATAGAGCAGGTGCTCATAAATATCGTCGCACAGGATCCAGACATTCGGATGGCGCATCAACACCACCGCCAAGGCCTTTAACTCGGCGGGGGAATAGGCTGATCCCGTCGGGTTGCACGGGCTGTTGAGGACCAGCCATTTTGTCTTCGGCGTAATTGCGGCCTCAAGCTGATCCGGCGTCATCTTGAAATCGGCTTCGGCCGACGACTCGATGATAACCGGCGTGCCACCATTCAACAGCGCCAAGTCCGGATACGTCACCCAATAGGGTGCGGGCACGATAACTTCGTCGCCGTCATCCACTGTCGCCGTAAAGGCGTTATAGATAATCTGTTTCCCGCCGGCGCAAACCGCGATCTGATCAATCCCGTATTCCAGCCCATTTTCACGTTTGAACTTCTCGCAAATCGCCTGACGCAGTTCCGGAATGCCCGCCGGCGCGGCGTAACGGGTTTTGCCTTCGCGCATCGCCTTGATCGCGGCTTCCTGAATATGCTCCGGCGTATCGAAATCAGGCTCGCCGACGGCAAGACCGATAACATCCTTCCCCGCCGCTTTCATTTCCTGCGACTTGGTGTTGATGGAGACCGTTGCGGAAGGGTTGATGCGAGAAATTCGCGAGGCTAGGAACGCCATAATTCTAAACTTTCGATTTGTGGACGGAAGGCGGCGCGCAACCGCCAAACTCGTGGCCGAGATTACGCCGAAGCAGAGTGCGGTTCAACGGTGATCCTATTCGGAACTGGCGCTTGACCCGCGCGGCGTCGGTTCGCACAATTCGTCGATGACGTACAATCTATCCAATGAAGCCCGCCAACAGTACGATTCCGACGGCTACTATTTTCCGGCACGCGCCTTAAACGCGGAAGAAGCCGCCGGCTATCGCAGCAAGCTGGAAGCCTTCGAGGCAAGCCAGGGCGGGAAAATCGCCGGCCGCATGCGCCAGAAGCTCCATTTGCTTTTAACCTGGATGGACGAACTGGTCCGCCACCCCGCGATCCTGGATGCGGTAGAGGGTGTATTGGGGCCAGACATCTTGTGCTGGCAAACCGCCTTTTTCACTAAGGAAGCCGGCGACGCCGGATTTGTGACCTGGCATCAGGATTCGACTTATTGGGGGTTGAGCGAACCGGATGTCGTGACAGCCTGGCTAGCACTATCACCTTCGACGCTGGAAAGCGGTGCCATGCGCGTCCTGCCAGGCACTCAAAAATGGGATCAAATTGCCCATACCGACAGCTTCGATGAGAAGAACTTGCTCACCCGAGGGCAGCTTATCGATGCCGACATTGATGCCAGTCAAGCGGTCGACCTGTTTCTCGACCCTGGTGAATTTTCGTTGCATCACGTCCGCTTGGTGCACGCCTCGGAACCGAACCGATCAGCGGACCGGCGCATAGGATTAGCAATTAGATATATCGCCCCGCATGTCCATCAGGTCACCGATGTGCCCGATAGCGCATTGCTCGTGCGGGGCAAGGATGCATTTGGCCATTTTGAAGCGGAATCTTCACCCGCGGCTGACATGCATCCGGATGCGGTAGCATTACATTCGCGCATCACCGAACGGCGCGAAGGATTTATTTACGCCGGAACCGAGAAACGCTCGAACCGGTAGACACAACGATAAGGATTCGAACATGGACAGGCCCCCCGGCGTCGAGTTCCACACTTTCACGATTATCGGCCGCTGCGAACGTACCGGCATGTTCGGGATCGGAACCGCGACACGGTCCCTTGCCGTCGGCGCGCGCGTGCCGCATGTCCGCTCGCAAACCGGCGCGGTAGCGATCATGGCCATTGCCGACCCGCGCCTCGGCACCGCGGCGCTGCAGTTCTTGGAGCAGGGCTATAAGGCGCCAAAGGTGATCGACGCCCTGGTTGCCATGGACCCCTATGCGGAATACCGGCAACTCGGCGTGATCGACGATGACGGTTTCGCGGCCGCCCGGACCGGCAAGATGAACCGCGACTATGCCGGCCACCATGTCGGCGACAGCCATATCGCGCTCGGCAATGTCCTGGTCGGTGACCACGTCCTCGACGCCATAGAGGAAGCCTATCTGGCGGACCCGAACGAGGACCTGGAAGAACGGCTGATGCGCGCAATTGAAGCGGGCCGCGACGCCGGTGGCCAGCATGGCGGCCAACAATCGGCGGCGCTGCTCGTCTACGACACCAAGTCATTCGCACGCGTCGACCTGCGTGTCGATGTCCATGAAGAGCCGATCGGCGAGTTGCGAAAGGTCTTCGACGTCTTCCGCCCCGCGATACCCTATTACAACCTGCGCCTCGTCGACGCCCGCGTACCACCGCTCGACAAATGGTTGGAAGAGCCAGATATCCAGTGACCACCTATTCTGGCTAATTCTCGCGAAGCCTCTAAAATGAACAATAAGTAGTTCTACGTAGGGATAATTCCTGAATTTTCTCCCCGGTCGTTCCCGATTATCTTGATAATCACCAACTTGCGATAGCGCGAGTTACGGGAACGAAACGGAGGAGAAATTGCTGATGTTTCTCAAACAACTCATCCAAAGCACAACGACTTTCGCCCGCTGTTCCGTAAACCGCGTCTCCGCGGCAATGAAGAAATGTCACTGCGATATCAATGAACGCGTCTGTTTGCTCAACGAAGCGTTGGAAGACTCCGATCAATAGGGAGTTTTTCTGCCAGGTTCAAAGATTGAACAGAAAACTCGAACGCGGCACACAGGAGATGGATAGGCCATCTGGATAATCGCTCAGCCATAACCATGCCATGCGCTTGTACGACCAGTTCCATACCATATTTCCAAACTCTGTTCGAACAACAAGAACGGCATGGAAAACCTTAACGAGATTCGTCTCGGCGTCGTTCAAATTTGTGGCGAGATCCGCTCCGCGAAGCGAAGCCCAATTGTCTATAGGCCTATATCGATAGCCGGACCCACCTTCGAAACCTGGTTTAGAAACGCAATAGTCACGCCCATCAGAAATCCAAACAGCTCCGCCAAACGAAGCGGCGAAAACAACTAACGACCAAATAGCGAATCCAGGCAGCAAGCCATAGAACACCCATGTCCTTTTAGGTCTTATAGATCGCGTATAAACGCCACTTGGCCCCGCAAGAAAACTAACAGTAAAGAGAAACAGCGCGATTGTCAGGTGGAGCAATATGCCCAAACCAGCAGCCGGGCCGTTATATAGATCGACAACTGTCGTGATCGGCAAACTTACGATAGCAGCGATCGTCAAGAGGATCAGACCTATTCGCAACCACTTCACGACCCGCTTGGAGTCGCCGCGCCATATCAGCCCAATCCCGACAATCACGGGAAAAATAAAAAATAGGTGCCACACTGCACCTAGCACAAAAATCCACAGATATTTCGCTGACACCGCGCTCGGAAACTCGGGAAACTGATAAAGCCCCAGCAGAATCAGAAGATACGGCGGAGCCGATTGTAAGACGAGTCGCCTGTAATTACCGCGTTCCGTTGGCGTATCGTCAGTATCTGGTTTCACATATTGCCCCGCGCGGCGATGCGTTCCGCGCGTGCGATCAGCCGTTGGGCGCGGATGACGATGGGGATAT
>JAJFJC010000020.1 GCA_021774385.1 Alphaproteobacteria bacterium | reverse complement strand
GCCGCCACCAAGCTGGGTACGCGACTGAGCGGCTATCGCAATCTGATTCCGGAGACGGATACGGGCCCGCTTGCCGGTCTCCTCGTCAAGTTATCGAATTTGGTGCACGACTTCGGGGACATCCTTACGGAATGCGATCTCAACCCGGTGATGATCCGCAAGGATGCGGGCGATGTGATGGTCGTCGATGTCCTGATAATGCGGCAACACCACAAAGGGCTCTGACCCCTTTATTTAGCGATTTAGCAGAAAAAGGGGTCAGAGCCCTTTGTTGATCACGATATTGTTCCAGCTGTCGAGTTGCGCATTCCAGCCGGGCCGGACGACTGTCGTGCTGTCATATTCCTCGACAATCAACGGACCCGCCTTGGGCGTGCCGTTCAGTGCCGCTCTCGGCACGACCGGTGTTTCGAGCCAACCATGGTCGGGGCCGTAATAGGCTTGGCGCGCGGCGGATATTGGTTGGGTCTGTTGCGGCAGTGTGATGCTGTCGGGCAGGCGTGGCGTGGCGGAGAGGCCTTGGCCGACCGCTTTCAGTGACACGAATTGCACACTTTCTTCGTCGGAGCGGTAGCCGAAGGTGGCTTCATGCGCGACCGCGAAGCTCTCGGCGAGCGCGGCCAAACTATCCAGCGTCAATGGCAGATGCGGCACCGATAACGCCAGCGCCGTGTTCTGCCCGACATATTTCAGTTCCGCGGAACAGGTGATTTGCCGTGCCTGTTCGGCATAGCCATCCGCCGCGATGAGGGTATTTGCCTCGTCTATGAGTGTGGCGAACGTCTTATTGCAGGCATCGAGGTCGAGACCGTCGAAGGACTGATAGTAGGCGCGGATGCATTGATGCTCCACATCGGCGAACAGCAGGCCCAACGCGCTGAACAAGCCCGCCGCCGGCGGCACCAAGATTTGCTGGCACCCAAGTGCTTCGGCCAGGTTGCAGACATGGACGCCGCCATTGCCGCCGAAGGCCAGCAAGGGGAAGCCTGCTGGATCGAGCCCGCGTTCCGAAGACACCGAACTCAAGGCCCGCATCATTCGCGCATTGGCGATGAGGTGGATGCCATAGGCGGTGTCGGTTGTGTCCATTCCGATGGCCTCGCCCAGCGCGGCGACGGCCTGTTCTGCGCCGTCGCGGTCGAGGGATAACTCGCCGCCGACAAGCGCGGATGGATTCAAATAGCCAAGCAATAAATTGCCATCGGTCACCGTGGCGTCCTGTCCGCCCTGGCCATAGCAGACCGGACCGGGGTCGGCGCCGGCGCTGCGCGGGCCCACCTGAATGCCGCCACCGGAATCGATCCAGGCGATGCTGCCGCCGCCGGCGCCGACCTCGGCGATGTCGATTGTCGGCGCCTGGACGATATAGCCGCCGCCCTGGGTCATGCGATGTCCAAGCGCGGCATCGCCGCCGACCTCGGTTTCCGGCGCCATGGCATAGGCGCCGTCGGCGATAATGGTTGCCTTGGCCGTCGTGCCGCCCATGTCGAAGACGATGAAATCGTTTATGCCGAGCTTCGCGCCGAGGCGTTGCGCGCCGACGACGCCGGCGGCGGGCCCGGATTCGATGACGAAGATCGGCTTCCGCGCCGCGATCTTGGCCGGCAGGACGCCACCATTCGATTGCATGATGTTGACGGGCGCGGTGATGCCGATGTCCGCGAGACGCGTTTCGAGCCGTTCGGCGTAATGCTCGATAACCGGCCGAATATAGGCATTCACGACGGCCGTGCTGGTGCGCTCATATTCCTGGATTTGCGGGACCAACTCGCTCGATACGGTGACGGGAATTCCGGGCAACTTGTCGCGTAGGATCGCCGCCGCCGCTTCTTCGTGTTCGCCGCTGACATAGGCGTTGATGAAACAGACCGCTACCGCGTTGACGTCCGCCGCGGCGCATTGTGCGGCTACGCGCGCCACCGAGTCTTTGTCGAGCGGCAGATCGATTTCGCCCAGGGCCGTTATGCGCTCCGGCACGGTGAACCGCAGCCGCCGTTCGACCAGCGGTTCGGGTTTGCGGAAGGAGACGTCGTAGAGACGCGGCGCGCGGAACCGCGCAATCTCCAGAACATCGCGGAATCCTTCGGTCGTGATCAGGGCGACGCGCACGCCCTTGCGTTCGATGATCGCATTCGTCGCGACCGTCGTACCGTGTGCGACTTCGCCAATTGCCGTGGGGGGAATGCCGGTCGTCTCCAGCAGTGAACGAACGCCGTCCTCGATGGCGCGGCTATAATCGTCCGGCGTCGAAAGAATTTTCTTGTTATAGAGCGCGCCGTCCGCGCCGAGCAGAACGATATCCGTGAAGGTCCCGCCAATATCGACGCCGAGGCGAAAATGCGTCATTGGAGCCGCTCGCGCCGTAAAGTCGTCGTGGCTGGTTCGTCGAGGGTAAGCGCATGGTGGTCGACCACGACGCCGTATTCGTTTTCGGCATGTGCGATGGAAATTTTGTCCTCGCGCACATCTTCGGCAACCGCGTTTGCATCGCGTTCCAGCGGATCGCCATAGCCGCCGGAACCCGCCATCTCGGCGCGGAAGGTTTCGCCTTTTTTCATGGGGCGCACGAACTTCGACGGCGCTTCCTCACGCTTGCCATCGCGCACGAAATAGGAGTGGGAGAGCCCGCCGGGTTTGCCGCCGAAGATGCCCCAGCAGGGATAGACATGCCGGTCGGCGCGTAGCTGCACGATTGCGTCCTCGGCCAATAACCGATACTGCCGCACGAGGCCAAGCGCGCCACGATATTTGCCCGGCCCGCCGGTGTCCGGCAGGAAGCCATACTCCTCAATCATCAGCGGATTCTCCGCCTCGATGATCTCGACCGAGGTATTGGCCATGTTGCCGAGCCAATAGGGACCGGCATCCTGACCGTCCGCGTCCGGGCCACCACCGCGTCCGGTGACGTTGTGGAATTCGACATGCAGAAACCGCTTCTGTTCCGCCGTCATACCGGTTACGGACAGGCCAAATTCGTTGCCGCCAGGACAGGCGGGCATGCGGTCGGGAAATAGCTTCGTCAACGCGCCCGTCACCACCGTCCGCACGCGGTAGCCGCCTTGTCCACGTCCACCAAGTGCTGCCGGGAAGCACGGGTTGACCCAAGATCCTTCCGGCGCGATGACCGTGATCGGCCGGTAGAAGCCGACATTGTTCGGCGTGTCGGCGGGCAGCATGGTGCGCAGGGCCGCGTAGGTGAGGGAGGCCGTGAACCAGTAATTTGTGTGCAGCGCGCCGCCCATCTGCGGCGACGTCCCGGTGAAGTCGGCGATGATCTCGTCGCCCTTGACCGTCAGCTTGACGTGGATCGTCACCGCGCCGCCACCGACGCCGTCATCATCGTTGTATTCGGTGAACTCCGCCTCGCCGTCGGGAAGATCTCGAATGCTGCTGCGCACGAGCCGTTCGGTATAGTCGATCAGGGCCGTCATATAGGTCTTCAACTCGCCGGCGCCATAGGTGTCGATCAGCTTCTCGATCTCGCCAGCGCCCGAGATCAGGGCCGCGACCTGCGCCCTGACGTCGCCCAGCACCTTATCGGGGACGCGGGTATTGTGCTCGATCACCCGCAGCAGCGTGTCGTTCGCCGTGCCGCCGACATAAATTTTGCTCGGCGGAATCCGCAGTCCTTCCTGGAATATCTCGTCGCTATCGGCCGCCTGTCCGCCAGCGACCCGTCCGCCCAAATCGGTGTGATGCAGGATCAGGCTAAGGAAGCATACCCGCTCGCCGTCCCGGTAGACGGGCTTGAACATGAAGATGTCGTTGAGATGGCTGCCGCCGGCATAGGGATCGTTGCTGGCCAGGATGTCGCCCGGCTCGATATCGTCGCCGTAATAGTCGAGACAGCCCCGCAGTGCCGGCATGGTCGCGCCGAGATGGCCCGGCAACGCCAATCCCTGCGCCACCATATTGCCCTCGGCGTCGAGGATCGAGGCCGAGAAATCCATATTCGACTTGATCAAGGTCGAGCGCGAGGTACGCAGCACCGACACCATCATATTGTCGGAAACCATGACCAGGGCGTTCTTGATCAATTCCAGGCGGATCGGGTCAATCACGGCGGGCTCCGGAAAAAGCGGCAGGTGCCCGATGTTACGGTGCGGGTAGGAGCAGGATCAATCGCTTTGCGAAAAAAGGGGTCAGAGCCCTTTAATTTTTGTGATTTTTAGGAGCGTTGAACGATGCCGCGTAAACCGCGTTTCTATGTGCCGGGCGTTCCGGTTCATATCGTACAGCGGGGCAACAATCGTCAGGCCATCTTCTTCGACGAAGCGGATCGCGAATGGTATCAGCAGTGGTTGGGCGAGGCGGCTCGGCGGTATGGCTGCGCGATTCACGCCTATGTGCTGATGACCAACCATGTGCATATTCTGGCGACGCCGTCGGAGCGAACCGCAACGGCGCGGATGATGCAGTATGTCGGACAGCGTTACGTTATGCAGGTGAACCGGAAATATCGGCGTAGTGGTACGCTATGGGAAGGCCGTTACAAGGATTGCCTGGTGCAGGCAGACACATACTTGCTGCGCTGCTACCGGTATATTGAGCTCAATCCCGTGCGGGCGAGGATCGCGGCGGCGCCAGAGTACTATCGATGGTCGAGCTATCATAGCAATGCCGAGGGTGCGCCGGACCCGTTGATCACGCAGCACAGCCTGTACAGGGACTTCGGTACTGACCCGGCGCGACGGTGCGACGCCTATAAGGCGCTGTTCAGTGAAATATTGGACGAAGGCCGGTTCGATGATATTCGCCGCGCCTGGCGGAGCGGGACACCATTGGGCGATGATTTATTTCGGGCCCGCGTTGGCAGTGCGGCGGGCCGGAGTGTCGGTTACGCGCGGCGCGGAAGACCGCGCAAGAAGGAAACAGAGAATTAAAGGGCTCTGACCACTTTAATTGAAAGGGCTCTGAGCTAACCCGGATTTGACGGACAGTTTAATTGAGCATCATTGCTCCGTTCTTCGTACGCGACCGGGCTCATATATTGCAAGGTCGCGTGGGCTCGTTTGCGGTTGTAGAAGATTTCGATGTAGTCGAAGATTTCGCT
>JAJFJC010000190.1 GCA_021774385.1 Alphaproteobacteria bacterium | reverse complement strand
TCGCGCATCGCTTCGAGATGCGCACCACGCGCAACGAGACTGACGTCGTAGCCTTCCCGGCTCAAAAGCGCGCCGAGATGACCGCCGATCGCACCAGCCCCGAATACGGTTATTTTCATGCTCTCCGACCCCTATCGAAATTTGCCTAACAAGTTTCGTCGATTATGGACCGGCGCATCGCCGCCGCCAAACCGCACCATTATCGTTAAACCGTTTCGACGGTATCCTTCGCCGCGGTGACTGTACCGCCGGCGACTTTTCGCAACGCGTTCATCTCGTTCTGAATAACCCTCTGCAGCATCCGCCCATCGGTGGAATGCAGCACGAAACGGGCGCCGAGTTTTATCGCCTTGCTCGAGGTGTCGATCGTTTGCTGATGCACCATGACGGGGATCTTACGCGCTTCGCATCGTTTGATGATGTCCTCGATCACGCGGAGATATTTTTTCTTCGCGTAATCGTCCGGAATGCCCAGCGACGTCGACATGTCATTGGGACCAATGAACACGCCATCGATACCACCGACATCGAGAATCGCGTCGAGATTCTTGTAGGCCGGCTCGGATTCGATGCCGATAATAACGAAGGATTCCTTGCGCCGGTTTTGCAGATATTTCCTGGTCTCCGGGCTCGGCAGAACATTTTCCTCCACAGCGCGGCGCAGATATTCGCCCTTGAGGGGGTGCCATTTCGCGGTCGCGACGACCGCCTGAACTTCCGCAACCGTTTCGCAATACGGCACAAGGACACCAGCAGTGCCAGCATCGAGCGCCATCGCTACCCATTCGGATTTTGGAATAGGGATCCGGACGACCGGTGTGATATCCGCCCGGCGCAACATGCCGGTCAATTGCTGAATCTCCGTGCGGTCTCGAGAGCCATGCTCCGAATCGATAATGGCGTAGTCCAGCGTGCTGCCCTGCAACACCTGCTCGAACCGCGTCGACGCCATCTGCGATAGCATGCAACCGAACACATGGCCGCCGGACTTAAGAGTACGTCGAAGTTTGGTCGCGTTCATGGAAACCTCCCTGTTGTTGTTACAGGTGATAGCGTCCCGGCGCGGCACATGCAAAAATCATTTCCAAACTGAGGAGACCTTTATGGCCAAAATCGAGTATTTCTATTCCGCCCATTCGGCGTATGCCTATATCGGGTCGGCTAAATTCATGGAGATCGTCCGTGCGGCGGGACAATCGATAATCCATAAGCCATTCGATTTACGCGCCGCCGTCGCCGTTACAGGTCCAGGTCCAACCAACGGTTTGACACCACAGCGCCGGGCCTATTTCTCTGGCCGCGAAATCGAACGTTGGGCGGAAGCACGCGGCGCGGCAATCATGCAAGGTCACCCAACACACCACAATAACGGCATTGCCCTATCGAATGGGATGCTGATCGCCGGATTGGAACAGGGCGTCAATATCGGCCAGTTGGCACATGGCATGCTGGAAGCGCATTGGCGCGACGACGCGGACCTCGACGACAGGGACACACTCTCCAAGATCGGCAAGGCCGCCGGCATTGATCCTGTTCCCCTGTTGGATGCGGCCATATCGCCCGAAATCCAGGCGATTTACGACGCAAATACCCAGGAGGCGATCGCACGCTCGGTCTTCGGCTCGCCGACCTACTTTATCGATGGCGATATGTTTTATGGCCAAGACCATTTGGAACTGATTGAGCGGGCTTTGGCGAAACCGTTTTCTGGCCGCTGGCCTCGGGATTAGACCGGGGAGCGTTGCCTTTAATTCGCTTCTACGTCGGGCAGGGTTTGAAAGGCCTCCCGCAGCGCGTTCGACCAACGGCCACTCAGCGCGGCAAAATCAGGGTCGTCGTCTTCGATCCTTCGCCGGACGCTGAAATCGAGCGTATCAACGCCAATGACCGTCAAATCAAGCGGCATGCCGACCGACAGATTGCTGCGAATTGTAGAATCCATCGATACCATAGCGGCCTTCAACGCATCCTTCATGGGCGTATCGATGGTCAGGACGCGGTCGAGAATGGGCTTGCCATATTTGTGTTCGCCGATTTGGAAATAGGGCGTATCGGGCGTGGCTTCAATAAAATTGCCCGCCGAATAGATTTGAAACAAACGGTGACGGCCGCCTTTGCGTTGTCCGCCGACAATCATCGTCGCGCCGGAAGCTTCGCCACGGGCTTGAAGCGCATCACTGTGACGGTCCTGAACGTCGCGCATCATATTGCCGACCAGCTGTGCGACCCGGTACATCGTCCCGGCGTTCAGGATGCATTCCACTTCTTCGGTTTGCGCCTCTTGAATGGCTTGGTTGAGGCGCGTTATGACGCCCTGAGTGATGGATAAATTGCCCGCGGTGACGATCGTGATGACCCGCTCGCCCTGGACCGACCAATTGAACGATTTGCAGTAGCGCGCGATATTGTCGACGCCCGCATTCGTACGCGTATCCGATAGGAAAAGCAGACCTTCGGAGATCTTCAAGCCAACGCAATAGGTCATCGTCGACCGCCAAGTTTATCGGTAAGGCGTGGCGACGAAGAATGGTTTAGGCACGAAAGAGGCGCGTTAATGGGTCAACTCCTTTTAGATTTCGCATTATGGATTAGTAAAAAATGAAGAATCAGCCCCAAGAGTGAAAATTCATTTAAGCCGTCTCGTCAATTTCATCCGCCCACACGCGAAAACTTTGAAGGGTGTTGGGACCGAACGTCGTTGTCATGGCAATATCCGCCGCATCCCGTCCCCGCGCCAAGAGAACCCGCCCGATCCGGGGAACATTGTTCCGAGGGTCAAATGTGTGCCAATCATCACCGAGATAGGCTTCGAACCACGCCGCGAAATCACCGTCTGGATGCGGGAGAGGCGTGCCCACATTACTGATATACCCGGCGCAATAGCGCGCGGGGATATTTAAGGCACGGCAGAACGCAACCGCCAAATGTGCGTAGTCCCGACACACACCCCGGCCTTCCTCATACGCTTCGGAGGCCGACTTGGTCACCCGTGCGTGCTCATAGCCAAACGTAATGTGATGGTGCACGAAATCACAAACCGCTTGGACCCGCGCCCAGCCAGGCGCCGACGTTCCAAATAGGTTCCATGCCAGGTCCTGTAATCGGTCGCTATCGCAGAAGCGGCTCGCCAGCAGGAAAACGAGAGCGTCCTCCGGAAGCTCCTCCACCGGAACTTGATGCGCATCGGACACAACCGGGTCGGGCAGACCGGTATCTCTGACGATGAAATCGGACGAAATAAACATGTCACCAGCGGGCGCAAGAAATCTGCTGCACCAATTGCCAAAGCCGTCACGGTAGCCGGAAACCGGAACGGAGGGATTGAGTACGATATTGTCGGGCATCGCGAGGTCGGAAACGCGCGTGAAGTGAATATTCAGCATCAATATCACCGGAGTCGGCTGCGGGAATTCATACTGCAATTCGTATCCGACCTGGAGTTTCATCTCATTCTTTATGACTGCTGGATCAAATTTAGCGGCTTACCGATGATATGATCTTCAAATTGTCTCACCATCTTCTTGGCGGCAACCGGCGCGGACTATACCGATATCCTCTCGCGAAGGCGAATGCATTCCGCTACGTCGCATGCTCCCGATAGGCTGACAAATCCGATATATTCAGGGCAAATTCGAATAGAGGGAAACTTACAGCGATGTACCACGTCTATATCAGCGTTTCCGGCGAGGACCGGATCGCACGCTTTACCATGGATTCGGAGACCGGCAGGTTGAAACCGGGTAAAGACATCACCCTATCCGGCCGACCCGCCTATGCGGCTGTCGACCCAAAGCAGCGCTTCATGTATGTCGCGCGCAAGGATTCGCTGCAGGTCACCAGCTACGCCATCGACACCAAGAGCGGCGATCTCAAGGAGATCGGCACCGTGCCGATTGCGGCCGACCCGGCCTATCTGTCAACGGACAAGACGGGCCGGTTTCTGTTCTCGGCCTCCTATTTCAATGGCATCACGGCGGTCCATAAAATCGGTGATGACGGCGCGGTGCTCGAAACGCCGATTGAGTGGCTGGCGACCGGCATGCGGGCGCATTGTATCGAGTCCGATCCAACCAACCGTTTCGTCTTCGTACCGCATATTTTTCGCGAGGATGCGCCGAACACGATCTTTCAGTTCAAGTTCGACGCGGCAACGGGTGCGCTAACACCCAACAACCCGGACCGCCGCGACCCACCGAGACCGGATGGGCCGCGCCATTTCTGTTTCCACCCCAACAAACCGATCGTCTATTTTTCGAACGAACAAGGGTGCAGTGTCGGCGCCTACGCGCTCGACCCGGTGGCCGGGACCCTATCTCACATCCGAACCGTTTCGACCCTGCCGGAGGGCTGGTCGGGTGAAAGTAAATGCTCGCAAATACGCATGACGCCGGACGGGCGGTTCCTCTACGCACCCAATCGCGGGCATGACAGCATCGCCGAATTCGCCGTGGATCCTGACGACGGTGCGCTGCATCCGCTAGGACATGCACCGGCGGAAAAAATCCCGCGCGCGTTTCAGATCGATCCCGCCGGACGTTACCTACTCTCGGCTGGGCATGAGTCGGGCAGGCTCGGACTCTACCGGATCGATCAAGAAACGGGTCGCTTGGAGCGGCGGTCGACCCACCCGCTCGGCAAACTACCGATGTGGATTACAATCTTGCCGGCGGATTAAATATCCGCGAGCAGACTAGGACTTGCGTCGCATTCGCCGCGCTCAACCTTCTTGACCGCCGCGATCAGGGCCTCGTTGGCCGGCGTCGCAATGCC
>JAJFJC010000189.1 GCA_021774385.1 Alphaproteobacteria bacterium | reverse complement strand
AGACCTGCAAACCACCATACTTCGATTTGTATTTGTAAAACGTCGCTTCGCTGATGCCATGACGCCGGCAGACATCCGCCGTCCGTTGCTCTGCCTCGTGTTCCTTCAAAATCCCGATGATCTGTTCTTCTGTAAACCGGCTGCGCTTCATAAATCCGTCTCCCATGCGGTGACGGACTCTACCTCAAAATGGACGGAAAATCGGAGAACACGTCACACCCCATTGTTTAGCTTACACCGAGGCGCGTCGGTCTTCCCAATAGTCCCGTCCGGGCTGGCCCGCACATCCACCTACTACACCCATCTGGCGAAGCGGGCCGATCCGTCACGATTGTCTGAACGTGCAAAGCGGGATGCCACCTTGCGTGTGGAGATCGAACGCATGTTTGCCGATAATTTCCGTGTCTATGGCGTACGGAAAATCTGGCGTCAGTTGCGCCGGGAAGGTTTCGATGTGGCCCGTTGCACGGTAGCCCGCCTGATGAGGTCCCTGGGGATCGCGGGCGCCATTCGCGGCAAACCGGTGAAGACGACGGTCCCCGATAAGGCGGTGCCTTGCCCGTTGGACAGGGTGAACCGACAGTTCCACGCGCCGGCGCCGAACCGGCTGTGGGTCAGCAATTTCAGCGCGTTGCAAAGCGATTTCTTCTCGCTCCGCAAACGATAGATAACGGCCTGACGGTGGTTTGGCCGACTGTGAATAAAGTGTTGGTGGCATGCCGCCCGCACCCCGGCACTGATCGCAGCATCCTCGGTCGTACGACCCTTGGCGATCAACGCCCAAAACTTCTGATAATCCTCATGTCGAGCTACTGGGGGGCGGCCCGGCGAACGCAACTTGTTCCGCCCAGATCGATCCGAACGTCGCTTTCGTGTAATCATCGCAAACTCCATTGTCGAGCCGTTGCGACGACCGTTTGAATCCGCCCAATATCTGTCGATTAAATATTCCGAGCGTCTCGCGGAGGCCGGGATCGAACCCTCCGTTGGCAGCGTCGGCTATAGTTACAACAACGCGCTCGCCGAAACGATCAACGGCCTCTTCAAGCCGGAAGCCATCCACAGGCGCGGCCCGTGGCGGACATTCGAAGCCGTCGAATACGCAACACTCGAATTGGGTCGACTGGTTCAACAATCGCCGCCTCCTCGAGCCCATTGGAAACATCCCGCCAGCGGAAGCGGAAAGAAACTTTTACCAAACTCTGGAATAGTCGGATATGGCTGCGTAACTTAAACCAAATAGCCTCCGACAAACCCGGTGCGGTTCAAACTTCCTTCGTTGCATCTTCTGCCTCCTGTTTCCAAAAACACCTTATCTCGGTGTCCTCGAAACCGGCAGCAGCTCAGACCTTCATCGTTAACTTTGTAACTATTCATGTATTAAAACGTCAAAGAAGGAAATAGCCTTCATTTTTATACGAACTAGAACTAGGCGCCAATTCATCGGCAATACTCAATTGCCTCAAAATTTTGATGCGCTGAAAAATACGTAAAGCACCTGAAGAGGCCAGCGGTACGCAATTTGGAGATACGTCTTTGATCTTGTTCAGCCAGATAAATCATACTGCAAATACCTTAGAAGACCGACTGTGAGGAATTTTTAAAATTGAAGTTTTGTAAGAAACAAAAGGTCACCAGGCTGCTAGCGGTCTTCGGATTTACTTTAATAACGCTTTTAGGTCATACATCGGCAAAGGCGATCTCCTTTATTCGTGATACGGAAATCGAGAACACGATTCGCGTTTATTCGGCGCCAATTTTTGAAGCAGCCGGCTTGAATGTTTCCGATATTCAAATTCATATTGTGAATGATCCCGCCCTGAATGCGTTTGTTGCCGCCGGACAACACCTATTTATCAACACGGGTCTTTTGATGCGTGCCGGGCATGCTGGACAGGTCATCGGCGTCATCGCGCACGAAACAGGCCATATTTCGGGTGGCCATCTTATCCGGCTTCACGAAAACCTTCGCGGCTCCACGGCGAAGACTATACTTACCACGCTCTTTGGTGGTGTCGCCGCGAACTACAGCCGGTCAATGGAGCAAGCCGCTGATCAGGCGGCCACCAGCTTTTTGGAAGAAGCAGGTTTTTCAGGAAGAGGGTTGGCTGAATTTCTGGGCACGCTTGCCAAGCAAGAAGCAATGCTGACGGGAAACCAGGACATCTATCTGCGGTCTCACCCTTTGACGCGGGACCGTATCAAATTCATGAATGATCACGTCGCGAAATCGGCATTGTCGGACAAGCCGCTCCCGGTCGACATTCAGCATGCGCATGACCGAATGCGGGCAAAGCTTAAGGCTTTCATCAACCCGCCATCGCGCACCTTACGGGAATATAGGGCCAATGATTCCAGCTTTTCAGCCCGCTATGCACGCGCGATTGCTTACAAGAAAATGTATAAGATCGAGAAATCAATAGCGCTAATAGATGGCCTCTTAGCCGTGGCGCCGAATGATCCCTTTTTGCACGAATTGAAGGGGGACATCCTACAAGATGCTGGCCGTGTCGCGGAGTCGGTAAAGCCTTATAAGAAAGCCTTGGAATTTTTGCCGTGGGCGGCGCTCATTCGCGTTAGCCTCGGGCAATCGCAACTTGAAGCAAAAGATCCGGCCCTGGCCGATGAAGCATTGGATAATTTGTTGGAGGCCGTTCGCTATGAACCGGAAATACCATTGCTATGGCGATTGCTGGCGACCGCATACGCCCGCGAGAACGATCAGGGAAATGTCATGTTAGCCTTGGCCGAAGAGGCCCTTCTTACCGGCAGGAAAACCGAGGCGCTTGAACGCGCGGCCCGCGCCGCGAAAATGCTTCCCGAAGGGTCGGCGAGCCAACGGCGCGCGCAAGACATTCAAAGCACGGCCAAAAACAAATAGAATTAAGTTCGAACCTCTATGCAAGATAGAGATGATTTTTTCCAATTCACGAGCCGGCCACCATATCGGGGAGACACCTGACAACGAACGCCGAGAACGATTGCGATTGTTGCCGTTTCAGTACCTGTAACCTTATTGCGCTTATTCACGTCTAAAAGAACAGAACGTTGCCTGCTTGAATGGGTGGCTTAAAACACAAATGCGCGGAGGCACATAATGCGTATAGTTAGTCAGGGTCGCGGTCAAAAGATGTTTGGATTGTTGGTATTCGGTTTCTGCGCGGCATTTGCTGACCTGCTCCCCAAGAATGAGGTCACGATGAAGGAGAGTTCTCCGTTACATTGGATTTACGGAGGACGATATGAAGAAGCGTTTTACAGAAGAGCAGATCATCAAGATTTTGCGTGAGCAGGAAGCGGGTTTTCCGGTGAAGGAGATTATTCGCCTGCATGGCATCTCGGAGCAGACGTTTTACCGCTGGAAGTCGAAGTTTGGCGGTATGGAGGTGTCGGACGCGAAGCGATTGCGTGAGCTTGAAACTGAGAATGGCAAGCTGAAGCGATTGCTGGCCGACACGATGCTGGACAACGTCGCATTGAAAGATGTTGTTTCGCGAAAGTGGTGAGGCCAGCCGCCAAGCGGAGCGTTGTTTCGCACTTGGTATCGGCGCATGGGTTCTCCCAGCGCCGCGCCTGCCGGCTGGCCGACCTCAGTTTATCGACATGGCAGTATAAGTCCCTCGGGCGGACAGTGACGGGCCTGCGCAAACGGATCATCGAGCTTGCCGGTGAACGCCGCCGGTTTGGTTATCGGCGTCTCCACATTCTGCTGCGCCGGGAGGGCTGGACGGTGAACCACAAAGCAGTGCATCGAATCTACCGTGAGGAAGGATTGCAAGTGCGCAGGCGTAAGAGGAAACGGATTGGTCGGCCCGAACGGCAACCGATCGCCCCGCCAACTCGGGTCAATGAACGATGGTCGATGGATTTCATATCAGACGGCTTATTCAACGGCACTCGGTTCAGAGCGCTCAACATCGTCGATGACTTCAGCCGCGAGTGTCCGGCTATTGAGGTTGATACGTCATTGCCGGGGATGCGTGTCGTGCGCGTTCTAGAACGGTTATCGGAAACGCGGGGCCTCCCCAGAACGATCGTCGTCGACAATGGCCCGGAGTTGATCAGCAAGGTCTTGGATGAATGGGCATATCGCAACAATGTTCGGCTGAACTTCATTGAACCAGGGAAGCCTGTCCAAAACGCATTCGTTGAAAGCTTTAATGGAAAGTTCCGGGATGAATGCCTGAATGAACACTGGTTCATCAGCCTCGCCGACGCCCGGCGGACCATCGAAGCGTGGAGGGTCGATTATAATACGCAACGGCCACATAGTTCCTTGGGCTACATGACGCCCATTGAGTACGCCCAGCAGGGCGATTATCGTGCGGCAGAACTCTCAGTCTAACTGACCAGTTCAAGGGGGCAGGTCATTGTTCCTATCAACAATGGATCAGGGACATCCGGTGTATGTGCCGCGACATATACACCGACCAAGCTGCCCCCAAGCTGGTGATGGTACCGGTTCCCACCGCTGTGCTTGTGGACGCCATTGCCAACGCGTGCCGCCTTGTTGAACAGATTAAGAGGTTTCCTTATGCTCATCGTCTTGCCGTGGGTTTCACCGATATAGGCGACTTCGATCTGGAACGGATTGGCGCGCCCTATTGGCACGTCTGTGAAATGCGCGATCACGTATATCCCTCGCGAATTCGCCACCGGTAACTCCGATTGTCGCTCCCACGGATACCAATTCGAAAATATGTAGGGTGAGTCCGTCACGTCTTGCCTCCCCTGGGAACCAGAGCTCGCGGTACGCCCCCGCAAGTTGGTTTCACCTTGATCCCTGGTGATCGGGGAGTTTGTAAACCGAAACAACACCGCCCCTGAGGCCTTTAGGCGAGAAGCCTTGGACATACGCCACACTCCCCGACAAAAAAAGGTCAAGGAGTGTGGCGCTGTTGCGGTCAGCACCAACCGGTTGTTTCGGGGTTACAAAGCCCCAGAGCCGCGCGTGGCAGCTCCGTCTCAACCTTTACTGCGTCTTCTCTCAAAGCGCAGAGGGTGAAATTTGGGCAAAATTCGTTGTGTGTTACCCGAAACGTTACCCGGGAACGAAGAACGACCTAGCGTGTTATCGCTAAGTCGTTGATTGTTTTGGTAGGCGCACGGGGACTCGAACCCCGGACCCGCTGATTAAGAGTTAGGTGTGCTATTTGGCACACGGTCGGATATGGTCGTGTAAGCACCTGTTTTACCTTCGTTTTTGGTTTCATTGATCGTTCATGGTCGTATGATATGTGATGAAAAGTCATCAAAATTCCATCAAAATTTTCGCGGGTAGCGAACCATGCCAACGATCAACATCACGGATTCAAGTATCGAAAAACTGCCATCGACGGATACCGGCACCGTTTTCTACATCGACCATAAAAATAAGAAATTCCAGCTCGCCGTTGGCAAGAAGAAGCGCACCTTCTATGCCATCGCCTACAAGGACGGGCGGAACATTCGCCAGAAGCTCGGCGAGTTCCCCTACGTCAGAGCGAAGAAGGCCCGATCCCTTGCCGATGAATTCCTGGGCGACATATCGCGCGGCATCGATCCGAGGCGCGCGAAGGCCGGAACCCTTGAAGCGGCATTGGAAAATTATATCGAGGATCGTACCCATGCCTCACGCGGTACGCTGTCCGAGAACACGGCTGGTCAATATCGGCGCGCTCTGAACAATCACTGTGGGAAATGGATGTCTCGCGATGTTTCGACGATCACGCTCGAAGACATAAAGATGCTGCACCGCCGCCTACGCGATTCTCCTTACATGGCAAACCAAGTCGTCCGCGCCCTGCGCTCGATTATGTCTTTCGCCGAATGCCCAATCGATCTACCGAAGCGGTTCTATTACCCCGAGAAGTCACGCGAGAATCGGATCGAAGATATCGCTGAATTTTGGCAAAAGGTGGCGCTAATCGAGAATCCATCGCGCAGAGCGTTTTGGCGATTGGGCGTCTATACAGGCATTCGGCTCAACACCATTCTTCCGCTGCGTTGGGATCAAGTCGACCTCGACGCTGGAACCATCCACTTGCCGAAAATGAAGAACGGCCTCGCGCGCACGCTACCGCTATCGAAACAAGCGGTAGCGGTGCTAGCGGAACAGCAAGGCATGTCCGACGAATGGTGTTTGC
>JAJFJC010000188.1 GCA_021774385.1 Alphaproteobacteria bacterium | reverse complement strand
CAGAAACTGAATCAGGAGGAACCGTAGGTTCGATGCGCATCCGTCGAGACCGCAAACCCTTCGAGCGCGCCGTTCCGACCGACGGCTCGTTGGCGTTTGCCGCGCAGATATCGGCGCTCTTGGATATCCCGTTCGACCGGGACGAAGTGGAAGCGCTGAGCCGGCAGCTCTACGAGACGATGTTCGAGGATTTGGTCTCGGTCCTGCAAATCGACCCCGATAGCGTTCGGTTCGAGTCTGGTTACTTCTTCGCCACGCGCGCCTTTGTCTTACCGAGCGAAGAGGGCATACCGCAGATCAACATTGATACGACGTTCGACTATTGGATTTCCACGCTTTGTCTGCTCGCTTCCGTGGCCACCTTCGAAGTACCAGATCGAGCCCGGTGGACCGGTCTTCTCGAACAAGTAGACGCGACCTTTCATTTGTTTGACGACGCGAAACGGTTTGCCAGGGCGCGCGATGGTATGACGCCCTTTCTGACGGACTTTCACCATCTGCTCAACCTGTCGGAAGGGCTATCGCGGACAGTGCTGGTTTTTGTCCTGTGTCACGAGCTCGCGCATTGTCAGCTCGGTCATGTGGGTGGCCCATCGGATAAGGACGAGGAACTGGCTGCAGACCGAATTGCGGCGCAATTGTTCCTGCGGGTCGTGGCGTTCGGAGCGCGGAACAACGACACCATGATCCATATCGATCCAAAGGTCGCCGGCGCACCGATCATATTCATGCAGCTTTTAGAGCTCCACGAAACGTGGCTGGCGCGGCAGGGACGTGCAGTCGCGGACTCAAGCCGTCATCCAAGAGCTTGCGACCGGTTAAAAACCATTGAACCCATCTTGTTGCCGGAACTGTCCGAAGTTGCCTGCAATGTCATCGACGGCATGAAAGCCGGAATCGATGATATCAAATCGGCGATCGCCCCGTAGATTCTTAAATGGCAGGAGAAGTATTCCCAGCTATTACGACGGTGCCGGTTCAGCGTCGATTGCCGCGCTAAGCTGTCTGCGGCGCGCATCGCGAAGTTGGTTGGCGAGGCGCCCAAACCGCCGCACTTCGTCGGGCGCGGCTTTCGTGGCCGCGAATGTCCGCGCCGTGACGGCGGGATAGTAGCTCGCTGCCAGACCCTTTTTGTCTATTCGGGTCAAATCGCAACGCCCAGTTTCAAGAAGGGCCTCGACCCACTCGTGCTTTCCGTCCTTGGCCAATAGGAATATCACCGGGTCCTCGACGCCCTCGGGAATGAAATTGGCGTCGGCGCCGGCCTCAAGCGCATCGCAAAATACGGCCAAGTCGCTCCACTTCAGGGCCAATTCCAAGATTTCGTTGGGTGTCTTATTTAGCAGGTTTTCTTCGGATAATTCCTCGATCATTATTTCTTTTTCATAATCATTACTTAAATCAACAAATCCCAATACATCTTTTTCTTCTATATTGTTTTTATCTTTTTTGTCAAATTCACGCAGATTCCTAATCTGTTCATGGCTTTGTTTGCGATAATTACTGTCGCGGGCCAGGTGTTTTACAATATCGCGCGGCGATGTATCGGGCGTAACCGCGATCGGCAAAACGATGTCATCGACGGCTTTGACCGACCAGCCCGAGTTTCGGCCGCTCAGGAACCCCGTGATACGATCGTCCTCATCGAACTCAATCGCGGAAACATTGAGCGCACCTGAGTAACCAAGCGCCGACGCTCGCAACAAGACGATGCCGAGTTCTTTGCTGCCAATAACAAAACCCGAAGAGACGAACGAATCCAACGCCCGACCGCCCATTGCAGCGATGGCACGGTCGGGGCTGGCGATATCGCCGCGCTCGAAGCCCAATTGCCAGTCCCGCAATTTTGTACTATCGGCAACCCAGTAGAGCCGCTGGATTTCATCGGCCAAGAGCGCGTTGGCGTCTTTGCGATGAATGAGGGCGAGGCGCGTAAATAGAAGATAGCCGTTCACCAGCGTGTGGCTGAGATAAATCCCATTAAGCGACGCCAGCAAATCTCCATGCGTTTTGGAATCGGTACCGCCACCGAGCCCGCCGATCGCCGACGCCAACCGGATATCCTGCGCCGCCGCGTGCAGTTCGATGTCCCGCCGCGTGATACCCCCTTCCAATAGCAGGAAGTGGGCAACCTTGCGGGCGGTTTCAGGACTGGGTTCTTGCTCATAGGCCGGGTCGAGGAAGCGGCCCAAAGTCGTGTCGTTCAGCCTGCCTTCGATGTTGGCGTCCGCGGTAATCCAGACCGAGACGCGCTTTTTGGTCCAAACCTGGTTGTTCCGTCGATTGACGGCCATGAAATTCGCTAACGCCTCGGCCAGGAACTCGATCATGGCCGGATCGTTGGAGACGTTCTGATCGAGCCATTCCTGATCGTCCATTACGCGGTCCCTGGTTCATTATTATGTCTTGCCGCACCTCTTTTGCGACTTTGGGTAGAACCGTCTTCTACCGCGTCGATAGCACGAAGGGAATATTCATGCCTATCCGATTAGCGCCGAGCCCCGCGCGGAATCGGCGAGGAAACGGAATGGCGTCGCGAGTCATCCTTCCGTGTTCATGAAGTTCAACCGAAAGGCCTCGCACCATGAAGCCCGACAACATCAATATGCCGCTGTTCGGCCTGTTCTGGATCACGGCGCTGCATTTTGTTCTGGCCACTTGCAGCGCCTATTTCACCTATCGTGGCGCCGTCATGGCGATCGATGCCGGATTGGTCACCTGGGCCGGCCGGCCCGGCGCCCTGATCTTCAGCATCGGATCGGCGACGGCCATATTCATCCTGTGGACGGTTGCACCGAAGGCATTCGCGAAGCTGGAGACTATCCCGGAACACCTGGTTGGGTTGTGCATTACACTGGTCGCCTGTGTGATGATCTTCAGTCTTAGCAGTTGGCTGAACGTGGCGGGGATTGCCGGTCAATCGGCGCTAAGGTTTCATATGAACCGGATCATCGTCGAATACGAAGATGTCCTCGACCAACGGTCGGCGGCGGCCATCGCCTTCCAGTCCTTTCAACCGGATTTAAAACAGGCCAACGTTCTGTTCCTTGAACGGCGCAACGCGGAACTGAAGCACGGCGCCTATACCGGCCATGCGGGTCCCGGGACCGTGGAGCGTCTGCTGCTTGCGATTGCCAACCGCTTCGCGGCGCAAGACGGCGCCATCACCAACGAGGTTGCCGAGAAACTGGCGGTTACACATAAGGCCCGGCTCGCGCTGGATGCGATGCGGGCCATGGCAAACCAGCCGGGCGATCCGAAACAGCGCATGGAGGCCTTGGCCCGGGAAGCCGACCGGTTGCGGACGCTATTAAGCGAATTGGATCCGAAGGGGGTTCTGGAAGGGCTGCAACGCACACTCATGGCCATGCCGCGCGAGGTGGCCCTGCAGACGATCTCGGCCAAGACCAAGAAAGGCATCAAGGCGCAAAAGGCCGCCTTGCGGCGCATTGAGGGCGAATTGACCCAAACCGTCGATCAACTGAGCGCCGATCTGGGCAGACTGTCTGGCAAGCCCCTACCGGCCGTGCCCACCGTGACCCGGCTGAATGCGATCGAAGCGGTCCTGCGGTACCCGCTTCAGAACGCCCCCTACTGGGCGGGTGGCATCGCCATGGACTTCACGCCGACCGTCATCCTGCTGTTCGCGATGCTGATGAAAGCGGCGCGCGGCCGGCAAGGCCTGTTCGTCGACGCCGCCGACGATGTGACGGTGAAACAGATCAAGATCGTTCAGCACGCGCTTGAGTCGATCCGGGAGGGCCGCATCAACCGTCAGGCCATCGACCGCCAGCACGACGAGTTGACCGGCGGCTTACTTCTGAAGGACGAATCCCGCAACAAGGCCGGCGACAAGGAAGACCATAATGTTTGAGCGATTCGATGAAGCGGAAGCGCGGTTCGCCAAGCTGTTCGCGGCCTTCGTGCTGTTGTTGGTGCTGGGCCTGATCACCTTCGACATCGTCTCCGTCGCCTTGGGATGGGGGATGTCCGGTAGGGAGCCCACGGCGAACCTTACGCCCGTTTCGACATGCCATCGCATGCCGGACGGGACGCAAATCTGCGACATCCCACCCCCGAACATTCCACGCTAACGCGATAGGAGGTCGTAATGTTTACGCGTAGACACTTTTTGAGCGGCATCGCCGCTTGTGCTTGCACCAGAACCAGCGTTGAAGCGGCGCCATCGACCTATGTTGATGGATCGGCGTTCCAAATCCTTTGCGGCATCCGGAAAACGCCGGCGATCAATTCCGTCGAGAACTTGCGCCCCGCGCGACCGGAAGCCGAGCGTATCATCGATTGGATTTGCGGCCTCATTGGCGTTCGGCCCGAATTCGAGTTACTTACGGCGGACTTCAAGTATCGCAATATTGCCATCGCCGCCACGCGGGGCGATCGGCGCTATGTGATCTACGACGATAAATGGTTCCGCTTCGAAGAGAACAAAGTCAGTTGGTATACCGTCTACGTCTTCGGGCACGAGATCGGTCATCACCTCCATGGCCATACGTTTGGGTTCAATCCCGACCGCCACCGGGGCGAGCTCGACGCCGACCGCTTCGGTGGATGGGTGGTAGCGCGATTGGGTGGCCGTTTGGAGGATGCGCTCGCATTCATGCCGAGCTTATCGGAGAAGGGTGGGAAGACGCATCCGCCGCGCAACGAGCGGATCATCGCCACGCGTAACGGGTGGCTTGCCGGATCGGCAACGAACTACCGCCGATAGCAGTCTTCGACTGACCATTTGAAAGGTCTACAACTTACTGAAACAGCGAATAAAAACGCGTCTAAGTCGCAATTATTCGGCTAATCTAGTATACTATAAACAGGGCGTATTTAGCCTTTTAACATAATCCGTGGTCAGGAATTACCGAGGAGAATTGGCGGTTAGAATTGAACGAGAGTGACGATAAAGGCGGTAATCTGCCGCTTAACAAAACGGAGCAGGACCGAACCGACCTCAATAATGAGATGGCGGGGCGCGAGGTCGGGCGCATCAACCGTTTCCTGCCCGAAGACGCCAGCCCGGCAGCTCTCAAAAAGCGCAACGAACGGCACCATGAGCGCCTTTCGGCGCTGATGGCACTCCTTCGGTCCGATCCCGAGTATGCGGCACTACATAACAATGCGATGGAAACGTTACGTCGCCATGAGATCGCCACGGAGCGTGCCTTGGCCGATGCAATCAAACGTGGCGACCAAAAACGGGCCGATGAGCTCCGGCGTTATCAAGTCGAGGTGCTGGGTCACGCGCGAGACCGCCTCACCGACGAGGACAATCCGCCGACGAAGGAAGAGATTGAAGAACTGACGCGCGGTATCGAAGCTCGGGCGAAGGAAGTCAATATTGCACCCGACGCTGACGCATTGGTGATGGCGACAC
This sequence comes from Alphaproteobacteria bacterium, assembly GCA_021774385.1. Taxonomy (GTDB): domain Bacteria; phylum Pseudomonadota; class Alphaproteobacteria; order UBA8366. The sequence continues at coordinate 119 of JAJFJC010000188.1, read as the reverse complement.
CGGGAACACCATCTGTGTCGGTATCAAAGCCCGATCTATAGAGCGCTATTTTGGTACGTAACGTAGCTTTCCGCACTTCTTCTCGACGATCGCCAATATGATCCCAGCGGGGTGGTATG
>JAJFJC010000187.1 GCA_021774385.1 Alphaproteobacteria bacterium | reverse complement strand
CGTTCGACGTTGAAATGCAGCAACGTATTGTCGGGAAGGCACTCGATCTGCTGGAGACAGCCGAAAAACCGCGCAGCACAGTGATCATGCCGCTGGTTTGGACCAAGGGCGAGGCATGGAAGGACACGGTCTTCACCGTCGATCAACCGTTCCTTTCGGGTGCGCAAATCAAGAACTGGGAAGCGCGTAAACAGCGTTATCGCGATCAAAAGGCGTAATACCGGATTGGTGTAAGATTGCCGCCAGGCCGGCCAGGGGGAATACATGACGAAGGAAGACTTTACGCTCGGGATGAAAACCGAGCGCATGACCGATATTGCGCTGGCGTTCAAACAAACCGGCGCAATACTGGCGGCGATCGAGATGGAACTCTTTACGCATATTGCGCAGGGTGCGGGCACGGTCGACGAAATCGCCAAAGCGCTCGGCCTCGACGCCGAGAAGGCGGACCGGTTGCTCACAGCCTGCAAGTCGATGGACCTGATTCGCGAGGTGGAGGGACGGCACGAGAATTTCAGCGACGTGCAGCGTTATCTCGTTAAGGACAGCCGGACCTATTTCGGCGATTACCTGGACTATATGGCGCATCGGGATTACAGCGCTTGGGAGAATATCGCGCCAAATCTCACAGCTGTGGCGGCAACCAACGAAGATGACGACCGCACCTACCTCAGTCTGATGCAGGACCCGAAGAAGGCGCGCGACTTCACGGTCGCCGGCTACGAGGCCTCGATCGGTCTTGGCCACAAGCTGGCCAAGGAATTTGATTTTTCGCAATACAAACGCTGGCTCGACCTCGGCGGCGGTTCCGGCTGTTACGCGATTGCCGCTTGCGAACGGCACAATGGCTTCAACGTCACGGTCCTGGATCAGCCCAATGTCATCGCCATCGCGCGCGAATTTATCGGGAAGCATGAATTGACGGAACGGATCGATACAACGCCAGGCGATTTCTTCGGTGCGCCCTATCCCACGGGTTACGACCTCGCCACCTACATTACGCCGTTGCAGGGCTATATGCCGGACAAGGTGATCGCAGCGCTTGCCAAGGCGCGCGACGCATTAAAGCCTGGCGGCACGATCTTAGTAGTCGATTATATGCTGAAGGACGATAAGACCGGCCCCCTTGATCCCGCCTTTGTCAATTTGTTCGGCATCCGCGAAGGCCGCTATCTTGGCCGCGTCAACACCGGTGCCGAATGGTGCGATTTCATGGGTGAGGCCGGCTATGTCGATGCCGAATACCGCTGGTTTACCCCACATCAACTCGGTTTGATTACGGCGCGGAAACCGACATAGCTTCGGAGCGCGATTCCATGCCGATAAAGCAGAACGAATCCAAACAAGCGCTGTCGGGGGTCACAATCCTCGATTTCACACGTGTCCTGGCCGGCCCGTATTGTACGATGACGTTAAGTGACCTCGGCGCGGATATCATCAAGGTGGAGAATCCAAAAGGCGGGGATGAGAGCCGGAGTTTTCGGCCGCCGTCCTTTGGTGATGAATCGAGCTATTTTTTGGCCGTCAACCGCAATAAGAAAAGCATCGTGCTCGATGTTGGGACATCGGAAGGGCAAGCGGTGGCGCGCGAACTCGCTGCCAAGGCGGATGTCGTCATCGAGAACTATCGTACCGGAATCATGGAGCGTTGGGGGCTTGACTATCCGACTCTGGCGGCCACGGATCCGGGAATCATCTATTGCTCGATCTCGGGCTACGGCCGGGAGGGGGCACTGTCCGAACGGGCTGGCTATGACCCCGTGATCCAGGCGGAAAGCGGTATTATGTCTGTGACGGGCGAGGCCGATGGCGACCCGATGCGCATGGGTGTTTCACTGACCGATATCATTGCCGGTCTGTTCGCCGGTCAGGCAATTCTCGCCGCACTTTATCATCGCAAGGAAACGGGCGAAGGCCAACGCATCGATATTCCGCTTTACGATACTGGCGCCGCGATGCTGATCCCCTTCGCTAGTGCCTATATTTCGGCGGGACATAATTTCACACGATTTGGGAACAGCAGCCCCTTCGCGCAACCGATTGGCCTGTATCTGGCATCGGACGGCCCCTTTGTTCTGACCGTGGGCAACGACGCTCTGTTCCGGAAGCTCTGCATAAACGTTCTCAAAAAACCGGCGTTGCCCGACGACCCCGATTTCAAGAGCAACGAGTTGCGCGCCGGTAATAGGGAACGCCTCACGGAGATATTGAATGAGGTATTCTCACACGATACCCGTGATAATTGGATCGAGGCGATGCGCCGCGCCGGCGTTCCGGCAGGCCCAATTCGAACTATTGGCGAGGCCATGGAATCGGACGAGACTCGCGCGCGCGGCATTATACGGAATGTTCCTCATTCGGCGGCGGGCGAGGTTCCGGTTATCGCCTCGCCAATGAACCTTTCCGGCACGCCCGTGCGCGATCCGGTGGGGTCTCCCTTGCTTGGAGAGCATTCAGAGGAAATCTTGCGGACGGTTCTAGGATATGCCGAGGATCGTATCGCCACACTGGAGGCTTCAGGCATAATACGCCGCGCCGCAAAGGGCTAATATGACGATTAAGCTTGGAAAGGCAGTCGTTTTTGTTTTCGTGGTCGCGGCGATGTTCATGCCCATTGCGGCGATCGCGCAGTCGAAGGCCAAGCCGCCGAGGTTGGATACGCCACTCAAATTGTTCATCGCGTCGATGACACCACTTACGGATCATCGTTCCGGTACGCTTGATGGTAAGGTCGTGGTCGTTACCTTTTTTGCCAGTTGGTGTCCGCCGTGCCGGCCGGAATTCGGCCATTTGAATGATGTTCGGAAAATATTTTTGGAGCAAGATGTCTCGATTCTGGCGATTAATCTTTTCGAGGACTTCTTCGAAAAGGGCAAGGCGCGGCGAATGAAACGGTTTTTAAAGGCGACGCAACCGGTGTTTCCGGCGCTGCGCGCCAAGAATGATTCCAAGGTAGAGTCGATGTTTGGTGGGGTCGACCGCATTCCCACCGTGTATATTTTCGATCGCGACGGGACTCCCGCCTACAGTTTTATTCATCAAGTCGATGCCACGAAAACGCATGCGACCGCCGAGGAGGTAACCGCCGTACTACGCAAAATTTTGAACTAAATTATGCGTTTGGAAGGTGTACTAACGTCGGATGCTAATTTTCCTTCGCCGGATGTGCGTCCTGCCATCCGGTTGGGTCATTCAGGAATTCGCGCACGTCCGCCAGGGCTTTGGTGTCGAAATATCCCTCTTCTTCCGCGCATTCGACAACGTCCCACCAGGTAGCGAGTGCATGAAGCTTGATGCCGTTTGCTTCGAGGTTTTCGATTCCCTTGGGGAAGATGCCGTAATGGAAGATCACGAAGGTATGGGCGCACTCGGCGCCGGTGTCGCGGATACCTTCGACAAAGCTAAGCTTACTGCCGCCATCGGTCGTTAGGTCCTCCACCAGCAGCACGCGGTCACCGGAGATCATTTGGCCTTCGATCCGGGAGCCTCGTCCAAATCCTTTGGGTTGTTTGCGGACATAGGCCATCGGCAGCATGAGGCGGTCGGCGATCCAGGCGGAAAACGGGATGCCCGCGGTTTCGCCGCCGGCGACGATGTCGATTGATTCGAATCCAATCGCTTCCTCGATCAGCTCGGCACCCATATCCATCAACTTGCCACGTGCACGGGGGAAAGAGATCAAGCGCCGGCAATCGATATAGACCGGGCTCGTGCTGCCGCTGGTCAAAATGAAGGGATCTTCTGGGCGGAATAGGACGGATTCGGTTTCGATTAGAATGCGGGCGGTAATGCGGGCGGGATCGGCGGCCATCTCGAACCTCTTTCGTTTGCGGTAGGCACCTGTTTAAGGGATAGCACCGGCGCGCGGCAAGAATCAGTTGCCAAGATAGGCCTGAAAAAAACGTACGAGGCAAAGGTAAGGCCGCGATTAGTTGGGGCGCCTGTGGATAAGATAACGGTTATTTTCGAAATTATTGAATAATTCGCTGATCAAGGGGTGGCGAATCGGGTCTTTACTTGGGTCGGATTCCAGGTTGCGTTCCGCCACATAGGTGGTGTGCGTCGCGTTGTGCACCAGGACATGATACCAGGGTTCGTCGCGCGGTGGACGGGAGCGCGCCATCTGCGCATACCAATCCTCGGATCCCTGAAACTCGGCGTCTACGTCGAAAATTACGCCTCGGTAGTCGAACAAATGATGATGGACCAAATCACCGACGGAGAATTTCGCTTTGCTGTAAGGCATTCAATATCTGAATTTAGTGCAATCGTGATGGAGTGTAGAATCGCTCGTTCCGATACGCCAGCGAATCACTATACCGCACGGGCATGCCGGGGCGCCGCATTTTCTGATCGTTCAAGATAGCTGTCGAAAGCCGACGCGGCGGCGCGGACCAGAGGACGGCCTGTTGCCGTCATGCGGACGGTTGTCCCGGATATTTCGACGAGTCCGTCCCGCACCATACCTTGCAGCGCGTCTAGCGCGGGCGTGAATGCACTGATTACGCTTTCGTGCGCTCGCGCGACGGCGTCGACATCGACGGCCATGTCGCACATGAGGCGCTCTATGATCGCGCGGCGGACACGATCGTCGTGGGTCAGTTCGCGGCCTCGAACGGTTGCCAACTCGCCTGTCTCGATCGCCGATCGCCAGCGCCGGACATCGGGGTCGTTTTGTATGTACCCTTGGGGAAGCGCTCCGATCGCGGAAGCACCAAAGCCAAGCAGGACCGTTGAATCATCAACCGTGTAGCCTTGGAAATTCCGATGCAGCGCGCCGGCTTTGGCGGCGTTGGCCAATTGCGTTTGAGGGCGGGCGAAATGATCCATGCCGATGGGAATATAGCCGGCCGCGTTCAAGCGTTCCGTCGCGGCCTCGAATTGGCCCCAACGTGCTGGGCCGTCGGGCAATTCAGCTTCGTTGATGAGCCGCATATGCTTTTTCATCCATGGGACATGGGCGTAGCCGAACAGGGCGACCCGCGTGGGATCGAGACTTAGGGTTTGGTCCACGGTATCCACGACTTTGTCGACTGTTTGACGCGGCAGGCCGTACATCAGATCGGCGTTGAGATCGTGGATTCCCGCCTTGGAAAGCGTCTCGAGGACATGGACAATCATGTCGTAAGGCTGGATACGATTTACCGCCTGTTGCACATCCGCGTTCATATCTTGGATGCCGATGCTCGCCCGTGTCACGCCCGTCTCGCCGCAAGCCTGGATGAAGGCGTCCGTTGTCGTGCGGGGATCGATTTCGACCGCGATTTCGGTTTCGTCATCAAGGTCGAATCGGTGACGCAAATGGTCCATGAGCCGTGCCAGGGTCTCGGGTGCGAGCGTATTGGGTGATCCGCCACCGAAATGAACATGGCCAACAGGCAGGCGGGCCGGCAGGCTGTCCGCGACTTGATCGATTTCCGTGATAAGAGTCTCGGCATAAGCCATAACCGGTCCATCGCGGCGTACAACGCGCATGTTACAGCCGCAATACCAGCACAATTCACGGCAGAACGGGATATGTAGATAGAGCGAAGCGCGCGTTTCGGGGGCGATTTCGGTGAGCCAGCGACGGTAAACCGCACCATTTACCGCTTCCGTGAAATGCGGTGCCGTCGGATAGCTCGTATAGCGCGGCACGGAACGGTCGTATCGCGCAAGAATATCAATTTGCATTCGCGCATTCTCTTAAACAAAGCCAGATGACGCGTTGATATAGGTCAAGCGGATTGTCCGCTCTTGCGTATGTTCGCGAAATTTCGAGCCATCTTTGATTGTGGATGTATGTGTCGTGGATTTTACAGGCCTGGGTACGCCACGCTTGAGAGCCTTTAAAATCTAAATTGATCCGGGATGCCTTGGTCGTTGAGGAGAACATTGTGTACCAGAATGTAACGCACGTCCCCTTGATCGTCGGCAAACGGCGCAAATAGGCGTGACCATGTAAAGTACTTCGTTTCGATACTGGCGGATACGGTATGGGCCAGTGGGCGGCAGGCGTCGCGGACGTCCATGTAATATGCGAGTAATCGATCCTTCTTGGGGTCGTTTAATTCGGAAAATTTCTTGCCGGTCCATTCGCGGCGATGGATTCGCGCGATATTGGATCCATAGACGAGATATCGCGCGTCATCGTCGTATATTTCGACGAGATGGAGATTTCCCAACCAGGGGAGAAGGTCGGGGACGTCGAAATCTCGACGTTTGGGTAGGCCGTCCCGCGGTTTGAGAACTTCCCAGAATTCAAGAAGCTTTTGGTGGTGCTCTGGAATGTTTTCCAGCCATTTCGTCCGTGAGCTGGAATTGAGGTTGGTATCGATTCGTAAGGCGGAAGCGTTATGCATTCCTATTGATTAGTGCGTACTTGTTAAGGAGTCGTTGAGCACAGCTTTCTTTTTCCAATTAATCGAAGGTTAGGAAACAAGAGCTCCGGTGACGCGTTCGAACTGATTTCCATCGACATCGTTCGGTGGATATTGACTCTTTAAAATAAAATAGAACAAAATAAGAACATTATGGATTATATGCATGATGCGACACGTGCTCGACTCAAGAGGCATCAAATGGAGGTGATTGCCGAATTGCGGATGCGGGTTGCCGCTATCGAGAGAGACGGGGTGGAGAGCCGGCAACCGGTTTCCCTTGGCCTGGCTGCACTCGATGCGGCCTTGCCGGAGGGTGGACTGTCCCGGGGAGCGGTACACGAAGCGATGGGAAACGCTGCTACGGGTTTTACGGCAATGGTCGCGGGGCGGCTCGAGGGACCGGTGTTGTGGTGCGTTGATGCAACGGATCGTGCCGCTCTTTACGGACCCGGTCTCGCCGCCTTCGGACTGCATCCCGCGCGGGTAATCGTGGTCCGCTGCCAAGGGCGGACCGATTTGTTATGGGGGATGGAGGAAGGGTTGCGGACGCCAGCGCTTGCCGCCGTGATTGGCGAACCGTCAGGCGCCGTAAACTTGACGGCAAGCCGCCGTCTCCAACTTGCCGCCGAGGCGGGTGGGACATTGGGTGTCGTTTTAAATGTGGACGGTGCGGGACGTTTCGCGGCGAACGCGCTGGAGAGCCGTTGGCGGATCGAGGCGGCGGCATCAGGTGACGTGGTTCGTCCGTGTTGGCAAGTGATTTTGGAGCGTTGCCGGGGTGGGACTCGGGGTTTGTCTTGGATGGTGGAACGAAATGAAGAGACGGGTGATTTCGCTGTGGTTGCCACGCCTGCCGACCGACCGGTTGCGTCGGCGGTCGCGTGAAACGGGCGAGGATGTCAACCGGTGGCCACCCTTGGTTACGGTTGCCGAAACGGGGGGCCGATTTCTGGTCACGGCGCTGGAACAGGAGGCCGAGCTTGCGGGCCTTACGCCGGGTATGACGCTTGCCGACGCGCGGGCGGTATTTCCCACCGTGGATGTCGCGCCAACCGAGCCCGCCGCCGACGCCGCTTTGCTCGATCGGCTGGTGGCCTGGTGTGGGCGCTATACGCCCTGGGCGGCGATGGAAGGGCGAGATGGAATTTTTCTCGACGTGACCGGCTGCGCTCATTTGTTCGGTGGCGAGGCTGCGTTGTGTGCTGATCTGATGCATCGCCTCGAAGGGTTCGGCTTCACGGTACGGGTGGCGATGGCCGATACGCCGGGTGGGGCCTGGGCCGTGGCGCATTTTGGCGAAAATGGCGCAATTGTACCACCCGGTAGGACACGCGATGCGCTGCTGCGGCTCCCTGCCGCGGCGCTGCGCCTTGATCCGGTGACGGCGGGCGGGTTGGCCCGAGTTGGTGTTCGAGTGATTGGGGAGCTCCACAATATGCCGCGTGCGCCGCTGATTGTGCGCTTCGGTGGCGCCGTCGGGCTGCGGCTCGATCAGGCCTTCGGGGTGGTTCGGGAGCCCATCTCTCCGCAGGCTCCGGTCACGCCATTCCACGCCCGGCTTGCGTTTGCCGAACCGATTGCACTGATGGCTGATATCGAGCGCGGCGTGCGTTATTTGCTGGATGATTTGTGCCAACAATTGACGCATGCGGGACAAGGAGGACGACAGCTTGTTTTGACCCTGTATCGTGTCGATGGTGAAGTTTTCGAGACCCGGGTCGGTGCCGCCCGCCCGGCCCGGAACCCGGATCGCCTGGCACGGCTATTCGATGGTCGTTTGGGTGGATTTGATCTGGGTTTCGGAGTCGAGATCATGACTTTGGCGGCGCCCGTTACCGAACCTTTGACGCCAACGGCAATGTCGTTGTCATCCGCCATGCGCGATTTGGCGGATGGCGATGAATCCTTCCGGAATGATGGGATGGTGCCCTTGATCGACCGCTTGGGCAACCGGCTTGGGTTTGACCGCGTGGTACGGCTTGCGGCGGTGGAGAGCCACTTACCGGAATGCGCCGTGGATGCCGTGCCGGCGCTTGCCGAGTCGGCAAATTTCATTTGGTCGCCCGGCACGCCCTTGCCGCCGCGCCCTTTGCGCCTTTTGGAACGGCCAGAACGGATCGAGGTTACGGTGCCGGGTACGCGGCCCGTCAAGTTTCGTTGGCGTCGAGCCGATCATGGTGTCCGTTTCGCCGAGGGGCCGGAACGGATTTCGCCGGAATGGTGGAAGCGAAACGCCGAGACAAAGACACGCGACTATTGGCGGGTCGAGGATGTGGCGGGTGCCCGTTTTTGGATCTACCGTCATGGATTGCCGCAGCCGAGTCATACGCCCGAGTGGTTCCTGCATGGTCTGTTCGGATGATTTTTGCAATCAAAACGCAATCATAATATGATTTCAAAATGAAATTACAGGAGATAGAGTATGGCCAGTGTAACGATCCGAAATCTCGACGATGATGTTGTCGCCAAGCTAAAGGCGCGGGCAAAGGCTCATAAACGGTCGCTGGAAGCGGAGTTGCGCCAGATTCTTACCAACACTGCAGCGGCTTCATCAGCCGTGAATTTGCGCGAACTTGCTAACCGTATCGCGGCGATGACACCCGATGTTCCGCAAACCGATAGCACCGAGCTGCTGCGGGAATTGCGTGACCAACGATGACCTGGGTGGTGGATTCCAGCGTTGCGGTGAAATGGTTTGTGCAAGAGGAGTTACGTGAAGACGCTCTGCGATTGCTTGATTGGAGCGAAGAGCTGTGTGCGCCAGATTTAATTGTTACGGAAGTCGCCGGTGTTGCTTGGAAGAAATGCATTCGAGGCGAAATCGCGCAAGAACAAGCCGGTTTTATTGCAACGGCCATCAGAGGGTACATCAAGGCGCTGCATCCATCAGTCGACCTGATCGAGCAGGCGTTGCAAATTGCACTGTCGCTAAATCATTCGATCTATGACTGTCTCTATCTGGCCTGTGCCGAAGATGTCGATGGGGTTGTCATTACAGCCGACCGGAAACTGTTTAACCGCGTTAAGGGTACCATCTTTGAAGGCCGAGTAAGTGATTTAGCTGATTTCGATTTTGGACGATTTATTCCGCCCCTCCAAATTCCTACCTCGAAAGTCGAGGAAATCATTCGTCTCTGGAAGCTGGTCGATGAGGCTTTCGGTCATTTGCGGGATGTGTTGACAGGTGGAAAAGAGTTTCAACCAGTGAATATCGGCGAATTCGATCTTGTTTTCAGATCTCCTAATTGGGTCAATTTATTTGCCGAATTCGAACGGCTTCCAGAAAATGAGCTTGCAGATTTGCTTGCGCTTGGATGGTTGGGCCAAGGGTATAGTGGCGTTGAATGGGAGCCCCTCCGGGACAAGGCCCGCCTAACCCTCTTAAATCCCGACAGTGACTATCTCAAATATGCCTGTTCGCTTTCCTGTTATTTAGAGCGCGGCCTTACGATTCTAAAGGTGTTGCGGTAACCATGTATGCCGAGCTCCAAACCACAACCAATTTCAGTTTCCTGCGCGGGGCGTCGCATCCGGACGAACTGGTATTGCAGGCGGCCGCACTAGGGCATCCGGCAATCGCGGTGACTGACCGCAATAGCCTTGCCGGGGTGGTCCGGGCGCATGTCGCGGCGAAAGAGGCGAACATTAGGCTTGTCGTTGGCGCGCGGCTCGATCTGGCGGATGGAGCGAGCCTGCTCGCCTATCCGGTCAACCGAGCGGCCTATGGGCGGCTGTCGCGGTTGATCACGGTCGGCCGCCGCCGCGCGCCGAAGGGGGAATGCATCCTGTATCATCAGGATGTGCTGGACTTTGGCACGGGGCTGATTTTTGTTGTTCTGCCCACCGATGACGCGGAAGAGGCCTTGAGCGTGCAGGTCAGGGCGCTACGGTCCGCTTTTCCGGAGTCCGTTTACCTGGCGGCTCATAATCTGTGCCGGGGCGATGACCGGCGGCGGCTTGCGCGGCGGTCGGGATTGGCGGCGCGGCTTGAGATACCCCTGGTTGCCACCAATGACGTTCTCATGCATAGCCGGGCAAGGCGGCCCTTGCTCGACGTGGTGACCTGCATCCGCGAGAAATGCGTCATTGACGAGGCGGGCTGGCGGCTCGGGGTCAATGCGGAGCGCCACCTAAAATCGGCGGCGGACATGGCGCGGTTGTTCCGGGACCATGAGTCTGCGTTGACCCGGACACTGGAGATCGCGGACCGCTGTGCTTTCTCGCTGGATGAGTTGCGTTATGAGTATCCCGACGAAATAGCCCCCGATGGGATAGCGCCGCAACGCCAGCTCGAGCGCCTGACGTGGCTAGGTGTCAAGACACGCTATCCCGGTGGTCCGACAATTGAGGTGCGGGTGCAGCTCGAACACGAATTGGCGTTGATCGAGGAACTGGACTACGCGCCTTATTTCCTGACCGTCTACGATCTCGTCCGCTTTGCCCGCGAACGCGATATTCTTTGCCAGGGACGCGGATCGGCGGCCAATTCGGCGGTCTGCTATTGCCTGGGTATCACCGCCGTCGACCCGTCGCGGCTCGATTTGTTGTTCGAACGTTTCGTTTCCGCCGAGCGCGATGAGCCGCCGGATATCGACGTCGATTTCGAGCATGAGCGGCGCGAAGAGGTCATTCAGTATATCTACGAGAAATATGGCCGCGACCGCGCCGGGCTGGCGGCGACGGTGATCAGCTACCGCTCGCGCAGCGCCGTGCGCGAGGTTGGTAAGACGCTCGGCCTGTCCGCTGATACGATCACGGCGTTGACCAGCCAAGTGCATGGCCGGTCCGGGGACGAAGTGACCGATGATCAGGTCCGCGAGGTTGGGCTTGACCCGGCCGACCGGCGTGTCCGTATGGCGCTTGAGCTAACCCGGCAGCTCGTCGGCTTCCCCCGTCACTTGTCGCAGCATGTCGGTGGTTTCGTTATCACCCGGGGGCGTCTCGATGAATTGACGCCGATTGAGAACGCCGCGATGGCGGACCGCACTGTGATCGAGTGGAACAAGGACGATCTCGCCGCGCTCGGTATGCTGAAGATTGATGTCTTGGCACTGGGCATGCTGACCTGCATCCGCAAGGGCTTTGATCTGATCCGCAGCCATTACGGCGTTTCTCACAACCTCGCCAGCGTTCCGGGTAAGGACGAAGCGGTTTACGATATGTTGTGTCAGGGCGATTCGGTTGGCGTCTTTCAGGTAGAGAGCCGGGCGCAGATGGCCTTTCTGCCGCGCATGAAGCCGCGCGATTTCTATGACCTGGTGATCGAGGTGGCGATTGTCCGTCCGGGGCCGATTCAAGGCGACATGGTGCATCCCTATCTGCGTCGCCGAAACGGCGAGGAAACCGTCGATTATCCTTCGGAGGATTTGCGCCGCGTGTTGGAGAAAACTCTCGGTGTGCCGCTATTTCAGGAACAGGCGATGCGCGTCGCGATCGTTGGTGCGGGGTTCACGCCATCGGAAGCCGACCGGCTGCGCCGCGCCATGGCCACCTTCCGCCATACCGGTACGATCCATACCTTCCAGGAAAAGATGATCAACGGCATGCTCGAGCGCGGCCACGAGCGAGATTTCGCCGAGCGCTGCTTTCGTCAAATCGAAGGCTTCGGCGACTACGGATTCCCGGAAAGTCATGCCGCGAGTTTTGCGTTGCTAGTCTATGTCTCGGCCTGGATGAAACGCCATTACCCGGCGGTCTTCACCTGTGCCTTGCTGAATAGTCAGCCGATGGGCTTCTATGCGCCGGCTCAGCTCGTGCGCGACGCCCGTGACCATGGTGTGGCGGTGCGGCCGCCCGACGTGAATCTCTCCGGTTGGGATTGCGCGCTCGAACTCGACGAGGCGGGAGAGGGCGCCTATGCCTTGCGGCTCGGGCTGCGGCAGATCAGAGGCTTCAAGGAAGCGGATGGGGAATGGGTCGTGGCCGCGCGCGGCACTGGTTATGCCGACCCGGCCGCGATCTGGCGGCGCGCCGGGCTGAATGGCGGCGCGCTGGAGAAACTGGCGCGCGCCGATGCTTTTGCTTCGATGGGATTGTCGCGCCGCGAGAGTCTCTGGGCCGCGCGCCGGTTCGCCGCCGCGAATGCAAACGGGGATGCCAAACCGCTACCGCTGTTCGAGGCGGCCGGCGATGATGGCTGGGGGGTGGAAGAACCGGTGACACTGCCGGATATGCCGCTGGGCGAGGCGGTAATGGCGGATTATGCATCGCTGCGGCTGTCGTTGCGCTGCCACCCGGTGATGCTGCTGCGCGGGGAATTCGATAGCGCAACCCCCGCCAAAGCGTTGATTGATACCGATAATGATACCTGGGTTACGGTTGTCGGCCTGGTCCTGGCGCGCCAGCGTCCCGGCACTGCCAAGGGCGTGATTTTCGCCACCCTGGAGGACGAAACCGGTGTCGCCAATATCATCGTTTGGCCGAAAATTTTTGAACGCTTCCGCCGTATCGTGCTGACCGCGCGCCTGCTCAAGGTCACGGGCCGCCTCCAGCGTGAGGGAATCGTCACCCATCTCATCGCCGACCGGCTGGAGGATTGTTCACCGCTTCTCGACAACCTGGCGGAACGCGATGCTGTCGATTTAGAAGGGCCGCGTCCCGCGCCGCCGCCGAAGTCGGGTTTCCGCCATCCGCGCAACCAAGGCAGCGTGCTGTTTCCAAGTCGGGATTTTCACTAGGCCCGGCGCGTCAATCAAACCATAGTAAGCGAGACCGAAATCCCGATAGGTAATTCGAGAAATGACCTTGCACGCGCGCTATGCCGGATAAGGCCACATTCCGGCAGATCGTCTGGCCCTTCGCGATCGCGGAAACGATCGTATGGGCGGCGATGTATTATTCGTTTCCCGCCCTGCTGCTGACGTGGGAGCAGGATCTCGGCTGGTCGAAAACCGAGCTAGCCGGCGCTTTTACATCCGCGCTTATCGTTTCCGCCATGCTCGCTCCCGTCATGGGGCGGCTTATCGATCATGGTTATGGCCGATATGTTTTCATGGGCTGCATGCTGCTCGGCGCGGTGCTGTTGTGCATCCTGTCCCAGGTGACGCAACTTTGGCAGTTCTATGCCGTCTGGATCGGATTGGGCGTCGCTATGTCCGGCGCACTCTACGAAGCGTGTTTCGCGATCATCACCCGAAGCTTTGGAAGTGACGCGAAGCGCGCCATTACACTGGTAACGCTGGTCGCGGGACTCGCGGGCACCGTATCGTTTCCAAGCGCACATGCGCTGGTCGAGTTGGCGGGCTGGCGTGTCACCCTTGTCGTCTTTGCCGCCGCCATGGTTTTTGTCGCCGGGCCGCTGATCTGGCTTGGCTGCCGGGCCGCGGACCGGATGGCGGAAGGGCGCGCCACGGTGCCGAGCCGGAAGGCGCGGCACGCAATGCGAGTCCTGAAGACTGTCGCGTTTTGGGCTCTGGCCCTAGCGTTCGCCATGCTCGCCACGCACCACGCCATGATCTTCACACATATCTTGCCGATGCTCGACGAGCGTGGCATTCCCAAGGAGGCGGCGATCCTCGCGGCATCGATGATGGGCCCGATGCAGGTTGCCGGCCGCCTCGCCATGATGGCAGCGGAGCGCCATGTCTCGACGATGATTATCGCCAGCGGCTGTTTCGTCGCGGTCGGTGGTGCATCCGTGGCGCTGTTTGGCACGGCGGCGGTCCCAAGCTTGATTGCGATATTCGTCCTTCTGCAAGGCGCGGGGAACGGTGTGGTCAGTATCGTGCGCCCCGTATTGGTCGCGACATTGTTGAGCCGCCGTGACTTCGGTGTCGTGTCGGGATTGGTTGCCGTCGCGTTCATGGCCGGTAGCGCCTTCGGACCGACGATAGGCTCCCTCATCTGGGGAATTGGCGGTTACGATCTGGTTATCACGCTCGCCATCGTGATGCCGGCAATCGGGCTGGTCCTTCTGTTGGTTGCGGCACAATTCGCTTCACCAGTGCCCGATGACGGCTCAGAATGATGTAATACCAACGAGCGTATAAGGAGGCCCTAGGGATGGATATCCGCAAGACCCTGCTGATCAAGGAAGTACTGGAAACAGATGGCGCCGGTAAGGCCTGCACGCCGATTGTGCGTGTTGCTGCAATCGCCGTAATCCGCAATCCATTCGCGGGCCGCTTTGTTGAAGATCTATCACCGCTATTCGATATGGGCGGCGCCTTGGGGGAGCGTTTGATGGCCGACGCGGTCGGGATGCTTTCCGGTCCGCCTGTCAGTTACGGAAAGGCAGCGCTTGTTGGCGTCGCGGGCGACCTTGAACACGGTGGCGCGATGATCCACCCGAAGCTCGGCAAGCCAATGCGCGCGGCGGTGAACGGTGGTAAGGCGCTTATCGCCTCCAACGCAAAAGTAGGGGCTGTAGGTGCATCCATCGATCTGCCTTTAGGCCACAAGGATGAAGCCTGGTCGTTCGCCCATTTCGATACGATGACATTAATGGTTGGTGATGCGCCACGGCCGGATGAAATCGTCCTGTGCATGGCGGTTGCCGATGGTGGCAGGCCGCACCCCCGCGTCGGCAACGCGCCGATCACCGATTAACCCCAGCGTTCGAGAAACCACAATGACAACCCAACCCATTAAGAATACCGCGGAACATCTGGCGAGCCTGCGGGATGGACGCACGGTTTATATCAACGGCGAGCTCGTTGACGACGTCACGGAACACGCGGCTTTCCGCAATTCGGTGCGGACCGCGGCAAACCTTTACGACTATCAAGCCCATCCGGCGAATATCGAAACGATGACTTTCGAGTCGCCGACGAGCGGGCGTCGCGTGAATCGCGCTTGGCAGATGCCCGAATCGTACGAGGAGCTTGTTATTCGGCGCAACGCGCTGATTGCTTGGGCCGAGCAGCATGGTGGTTTCATGGGGCGATCGCCGGACCATCTCGCGTCGGCGGTAACGGGACAGTTGATGGGGCTCGACCTGTTTGAGGCATACGACAAGGACCGGGCGAAGGCATTTTGGGACTACTATGTCCATGCCCGAGACAGTGATTTGTATCTTACTTATGTGATCATCAATCCGCAGGTCGATCGGTCTAAGGCCGCCGCCGATTTGAACAATGACGACCCGATGATGAAAATTGTCGATGAAGACAGCGCGGGAGTCACCGTGCGCGGCGCGAAGATGCTCGGCACCAGTTCGATCATGGCGAACGAAGTGTTTGTCGCCCATCTGCAGCCGCTACGGCCCGACGAAGAAGATTACGCAATCTGCTTTGCTATTCCAATGGATACGAAGGGACTGAAGGTCCTATCGCGCAAATCCTATGAGCAGCATGCGGTGTCGCAATTCGACGATCCTCTTGCATCGCACTACGACGAGAACGATGCCCTGATGTATTTCGACGATGTCAAAGTGCCGTGGGAGCGGATCTTCGTGCATCGCAGCCCTGAAATGTGCCGTCGGCAGTTTCATGATACGCCGGGTCACATCTATCAGAATTATCAGGCGCAAATCCGTATTACGGTAAAACTTAAGTTCCTGGCGGGGTTGGCGCACGCCATTTGCGAAACCATCGGCACGTTAAAGATGCCACCGGTCGCGGACGCGCTCGGAAAGCTCGCGGCACAGGCGGCAGCAGTCGAAAACATGATGTGGGGCATGGAAGCCAAGGGGCAACATTGGGGAAAATACTTCGTACCGGACCGGCACGCTGTCTATGCCGCGCAGACGCTGACGCAGGAGCTCTATCCGCAGATGATCAATACGATCCGTGAGCTTTCGGGTGGCGCGTTGATCATGCTGCCGTCTTCCGCCGCCGATTTCGGCAATCCCGAGCTGGCGGAAATCATCGAGAAAGTCCAGATTTCGGCGGACGGGCGCAAGGACACGGACCGAATCAAGCTGATGAAACTGGCTTGGGATGCTGTCGGATCTGAGTTCGCTGGCCGTCATACGCAATATGAGATGTTTTACGCTGGCGCCCAGTTCGTGACCCGTGCGCACAGTTTCCGTACCTATGATTGGGACAAGGCGGCCGAACTTATTTCGACGGTTACCGGCCGCTATGATATCGATAGCTCGATTGCAGACTTGGCGGAGAAAAAAGACTAATCCAACGGTGTGATACTTCCTGTGCTGGTTACTTCACCGCGATCTTTTGGATAGGAAAAAGTAAATGGATGCACAGCGACTCCGGTCCCTGTTTCTGAATCTCGGGCATTTTGCCGATCACCTATTCATGCTGATTTTCGCAAAGGCAGCGGTGAGCGCCGGTCTCGCGTTCGGGTTGGCGGCGGACGGCGCCTATGCGGAGATGATTCCCTACGGCATTCCGGCATTGATTCTCTTCGGCGCCTGCGCGCCGCTCGCCGCGCATATCGCGGACAAGTGGACCCGCAATGCGATGATCACCGTGTTTTTTATTGGCATCGGTTCGGCGTCGATTATTACCAGTTTCGCGCAGTCGCCGCTTCAGATTGCGATGGGGCTCGCATTGATTGGTGTCTTCGCGGCGATTTATCACCCTATCGGGATCGCGATGGTAATCGAAGGTGGCGGGCGCGTTGGTTGGCGGCTTGGTGTCAACGGAGTATGGGGCAATATGGGTGTCGCGGCGGCACCGTTGATCACCGGATTTATTTTGGCTGATTACGACTGGCGCCTCGCTTTTGTCGTTCCTGGATTGGTGTCGATACTTATTGGAATAGGTTATGCGGTTTTCGCGCGCAGTGGCCGTGCCGTCGCGCCCGCCGCGACGGCACGGGAGAAAGCGCTGGTCGGGTTTGCGCCGGGCTGGATACGCGCGCTACTCGCTTTGGCGCTGGTGAGCGCCGCCGGTGGTTTTGTCTTTGGTGCGATGACCTTCATCATTCCCCGCATGTTCGAGGTGCGGTTGCCTGGCGTGACAAGCGACGTGGCGATTACCGGAATGCTCGCCGCCGCGGTATATGCGGTTGCGGCATTTTCGCAGCTCATCGTGGGTCGTCTGGTTGATACCCACTCCGTCAAACCGATCTTGATTGGCGTGGCGATTGGCCAGGCCGCGTTGATCGGCGTCATGTCGACGCAGATTGATTACGCGTTGTTCGCGGCCGCGGTATGCGCAATGGCCTTTGTCTTCGGCCAGATCCCGATCACCGACGCTGTGCTGTCTCGCTACGTGCCGGACGTTTGGCGTGCGAAAACGCTGTCGGTGAAGTTTTTGCTTAATCTTGGCGTCGGCGCACTTTCGCTGCTGACGGCGCGCTCTATCCTCGCCGCCGATGGTGGTTTCGGTTCGGTTCTGGCCGTTCTGGCCATCGGTGCGTGCTTTATTGTTTTGGGCGCATTGTTGTTGCCCGCGAAGGCGGGTGTGGAAGCATCGCCGGCCCCCGCACCCGCCGAATAGGGTAGATTACGTTAATCGGCAACTGGAACGATAAGCGCATCAAGGGCGACCGCACCCTTGCCTTTCGGGTGAACCACGAATGGGTTGACGTCGACGCTTTCCAGCGTGTCCGCATTTGCGGCGGCGAATATCGAGAGATTCGATAACGCCGTTGCGAGCGCCGCCACGTCGGCGGGCGGCGCACCGCGCGCACCTTCTAAGATCGAATAACCCTTAATCTCCTTAATCATCTCCGTGGCTTCCCGCGTACCGAAGGGCGCGACCCGGAAGGTTACGTCCTTCAATGCCTCGGCGAAAATGCCACCAAGGCCGAACATCACGACGGGTCCAAAGGCTGGGTCACGGAAGGTACCGAGGATCGTCTCGACTCCACCGCCGATCATCTTGGCGACAAGGACGCCGTCGATACGGGCATCCGGTTCCGCTTTTTCCGCATTGGCGATGATGTCGCTGAAAGCTTTCTTCACCGCACCCTGGGAAGACAGGTTCAAAACCACGCCACCGATTTCTGTTTTGTGCAGGATGTCCGGCGACACGATTTTCATGACGACGGGAAAGCCAATCCGCGCCGCCGCCTTGGCCGCGTCCGCCGCTGTCTTGGAAAGGCTTTCGCGGCCCGCCGGGATGCCGGCTTTTTTCATCAGGCGCTTGGCTTCATATTCGTTAAGCGCCTTCTTCGTGACTTTAGGCGTGGAGGCCGGAATCTTTGGGCGTACTGGTAGCTTTTTGCGAAAGCCCTCATGGAGTCTGGCGAGCGCCGCGAGCGCCCAAATCGTTTCCGCGGGATCTTCGAAGGCGAGAATGCCTTCTTCCTCGATTTTGCGAATGTTGTGTGGGTCGCCGAAGATCGACAGCGCCATTGGACGGTCCGGGAATTTTTTGCGGATCGGCCGAATGGCTTCCAAGAGACTATCGGTCAGCGCGTCGGAGAACGCGAAGCTGGTGAAGAAGGAAGCAATTGAATGGTAATTTCCTTCACTTAGCATCGCGTCGAAGTTTTTCGTCAAGAGCGACCAGTCGTTATAGAACATCGCCGTTGTGTCGACGGGATTGCGGGTGCCGGCGAAGGGAATCAATTCCTTTAACATTTTTTGCGTCTTTTGTGGCATTGGCGCGACATTCAAATCGACGTCCGCGGCCGCGTCCGCCATCAGGACACCGGCCCCGCCGGAGACGGTGACGATGCCAAGCCGGTCGCCTTTCGGATATTGCCCAAAAGAGCAGGCATAGCCGATATCGACGAGCTCGCGTGCCGTGCGGGCGCGATAGACATTGAAGCGTTTAAACACGGCTTCATACACTTCGTTCGACCCGGCAAGTGACGCGGTATGCGATGCCGCCGCATGGGCACCAATGTCAGAGTTGCCAACCTTCATCATGACAACCGGTTTGCCCCTTGAATGCGCGAACTCGA
>JAJFJC010000186.1 GCA_021774385.1 Alphaproteobacteria bacterium | reverse complement strand
TTATAATACGCAACGGCCACATAGTTCCTTGGGCTACATGACGCCCATTGAGTACGCCCAGCAGGGCGATTATCGTGCGGCAGAACTCTCAGTCTAACTGACCAGTTCAAGGGGGCAGGTCATTGCCGTGCTCCAATTAAGCGCGGCTCATGCCGCCGGCGACGCCGACAAGGGCAAGAAAGTATTTGCCAAATGCAAGGGGTGCCACACCTTGAAACCGAACAAACATCGCGTTGGACCAAGTTTGGCGGGAGTCATCGGCAGAACGGCGGGGACGGCCCCAAAGTATAAATATTCAAAAGCCATGCGCGCCTATGGTGCTTCCGGCGTTGTCTGGAATGAGAAAACCCTTGATGTGTATTTGACGAAACCGAGAAAAGTCGTGAAGGGAACCAAGATGACTTTTCCGGGGCTCAAAAAACCAACTCAGCGCGCCGACCTTATCGCCTACCTGACCAAAATGGCGAATCCCTCCCAATAACAAGGAAGCGGGACGCAAACGCCCAACTATTGCGTGACGAGCGGTGATGGCGCTTACGCGAATTCCCGCCACCACTTCATTGCCGGGCAGTAAATTGCGGAAATTCAAAGACATCCGCTCAACGACACCGGAGACAGTGTTCCACGGAAAGCGCGTGGGACCCTTTAATAGAAATCAATCGACAATTTGAGTTGGAGAAGTACGAATGCAAAAGCGATTGCCGACCTATCTCGCGCTAATGGCTGCCGCGATCTTGACAGTGGTTTCAGCGGGCCGCGCCTCCGCGGAGCAAGCAGCGGTGGGCATTTTGAAATGCGATGTGGCTAGCGGTTGGGGGTTAGTTTTCGGTTCCACAAAGGAGCTGAGGTGCAGTTTTTCTCCGGTCGGCAACAAACCCACACAAAATTATACCGGAAGCATTGAGAAATACGGTGTCGATATTGGTTATACAAAAAACGGAATAATTCTTTGGACTGTCCTTGCTCCTAGGACTAACCCGGTGTCCGGGGCCCTTGAGGGAAAATATGTCGGCGCGACCGTGGAAGCAACCGCGGGGGCAGGTCTTGGGGGAAATGTTCTGGTTGGTGGCGGAAATTCGATTTCCTTGCAGCCGCTCAGTATTTCCGGGCAAGAGGGTTTGAATATTGCCGGTGGAATTGGTGCCGTCGTACTGAAGCTTGCTAAATAAATCGTGGCTAACAGTGGGCATATCTCCACACACTCCTACCGTGGTGATGTGCCATGAGTGCAATCTCGCGCATGTTTACACGCCACTGAATCGGGCACAGCGTGCTAAAGAAATTAGGAGTCAGGTCTTGGAATCCTGTTCGCGGCAATTTGCCCTGCCGGGAGGCCGGGTCGATCCGGGCGAAACGTCCGTTCTAGCGGCACTTCGCAAACTGGAGGAGGAACTGGGCATTGCGCTCGGTGAGGAATCGGTGCTGGGCCTGCTTGACGACTATCCCACCCGCTCCGGATATCGGATTACCCCGGTCGTCATGTGGGCGGGCGGCACGGTAACGATCACGCCGAACCCGGCGAGGTCGAGCGTGTCCATATCGTGACGCTAGAGCGCCTCGCCCACCCCAAAACGCCGGAGTTCAGCTCAATACCCGAAAGCGACCGCCCCCTAATCCGCCTCAGCATCGCCCGCGCCAAGGTCCACGCGCCAACGGCGGCCGTCATCTACCAGTTCCGTGAAGTCGGCATCTTCGGCCGCGACACAAGGGTCGATCACCTGGAACAACCGGTCTTCGCCTGGCGGTAACGGGGAAATTGGCGGAGGGAGTGTCCGCCGATGAATAGTCCTGAAATGCTTCAAGCTGTTCAATAACTGTATTGTTTTCTGTAATTTGCGTCTAAGAACGTCCGAGAGAGTGTGCTAGTATCCGAATTTATTGGGGGTCTAATTGGGGGGCTATTCTCCAACCCTTGATCAAATTCGGAGTTTTGGCATGGCGATTCATAAACTCACCACGGGCAAGGTGGCGAATGCAAGAATTGGGAAATTTGAAGACGGCGGCGGACTGCGTTTGGTGGTTTCAGGAACCGGCGCGAAGAAATGGATTTTCCGGTTTTCGATTAAGGGTAAGCGCCGGGAAATGGGGCTTGGCAGCTATCCCGACGTTGGCCTTGCCGACGCGCGCAGCAAGGCATCTGAGTGCCGGCGGCTAGCAGCAAACGGCGTTGACCCCATTGTGGCGCGCCGGATTGAGTCAGAGGCCGTCCCGACTTTCACCACCTGCGCTGCACGTTTCATCCGTGCGCACCGGCGGGGTTGGAAGAACGCCAAGCATGCGCGCCAGTGGGTGAGTACGCTCAAGACCTATACCCGGCCAACGATCGGCTCAATGCTGGTTGACGCCATCGAAACCAAGGACATCTTGGAAATACTCACGCCAATTTGGACGAACAAGACCGAAACCGCCAAGCGGGTGCAGGGGCGCATTGAGAATGTTTTAGACTTTGCCGCCGCACACAAATACCGGGATGCCATTAATCCTGCCCGATGGCGTGGTCACCTAGATATGTTGTTACCAAAGCCATCGCGTGTGAAAGCCGTTAAGCATCATCCGGCGATGCCTTACACCGATGTACCGGCTTTCATGAATGAACTATCGGAGAATGGCAGTGTTTCTGCGATG
>JAJFJC010000185.1 GCA_021774385.1 Alphaproteobacteria bacterium | reverse complement strand
CCTGCACCGGTGCGTTAATCGCTTGCCGCTCGGCATAGTTCCGCCGCATGTGATTCTTGTCGTTGATCTGCGGCAGATTGATCCGGCGCCCAAACAGGGTTTCGACATAGCCCGTCCGGCGGCATTGCTCGCGTGCGGATTCCATATAATCCTTGATGCCCGGGAAACGCTCAAAATAGGCTTCGATATAGGCCTTCGCTTCACCTTGGGGGATGGAAAGCTGGCGTGCCAACCCGAAGGCGCTGATGCCGTAGATGATGCCGAAATTGATTGCCTTGGCATTGCGCCGGACGATTGGATCCATACCTTCGATCGGGACTTCGAACATTTCGCTCGCCGTCATGGCGTGGATGTCGAGCCCATTGCGGAAGGCCTCCACCAACGCTTCGATGCCGGCGATATGCGCCAGCACACGGAGTTCGATCTGGCTGTAGTCGAGCGAGACCAGCTTGTTACCATTGGCGGCGATGAAGGTCTGCCGGATACGCCGCCCTTCCTCGGTCCGGATTGGGATATTCTGCAGGTTCGGATCGGTCGACGACATGCGGCCGGTCTGCGCACCAGTCATCGCATAGGAGGTGTGGATGCGTCCGGTGTGCGGATTGACCTGTTCGACCAGCGAGTCGGCATAGGTGCTTTTCAGTTTGGCGAGCTGCCGCCAATTCACGACGCGCAGGGGGAGATCGTGTCCTGCCGCCGCGAGGTCTTCCAGCACCCTGGCGTCGGTGCTGTATGCACCGGTTTTGGTTTTCTTGGCCCCGGGCAGCGCCATCTTGTCGAACAGGATTTCGCCAAGCTGCTTGGGCGAACCGATATTGAAACTTTCGCCGGCCAAGTCGTGGATTTCGATTTCGAGATCGCCCATCCGCTTGGCGAAATCCTTGCTGAGATCGCGCAACGCGCCGGGGTCGACCAGGACGCCGGCCCGTTCCATCGCCGCCACGACGGGGATCAGTGGCCGCTCCACCGTTTCGTAAAGCGTCGTCATGCGATCTTCGATGAGCCGTGGCTTCAACAATTTATGGAGACGCAGGGTGATATCGGCGTCTTCCGCCGCGTAATCGCAAGCGGCCTGAAGGGGTACATAGTCGAAGGTTATCTGGTTGCGGCCGCTTCCGGCGACATCCTTGAATTTGATGCAGCTATGATCGAGATGTAGTTGCGCCAAATCATCCATGCCGTGGCCATGCTTTCCCCCGTCAAGGACAAAGGAAAGCAGGATGGTGTCGTCGACGGGCGCCACGGCAATGCCATACCGTGAGAGCAACAGGGCGTCGTATTTGATGTTGTGCCCGATTTTGAGGACGGCTGGGTCTTCCAGCATCGGTTTCAACAGTTCGAGCGCCCGGTCACGGTCGATCTGGCCGGGCACCAATCCGCCTTCGGAACCGTCGTCCGTATCCCCACCGTCGCCGAAGTCGAGTGCACCTTGTCCGCCCTTCGTCTTGTGGGCGAGCGGGATGTAGCAACCGCTCCCAGGTGTCAGGGACATCGACACACCGACCAGTTCCGCGGCCATAGCGTCGACCGAGGTCGTTTCCGTATCGACCGCTACGATGCCCTGGCGGATTGCGTCTTCGATCCAGCGGATCAGGACTTCTTCATCCTGCACCAGTTCGTAGGAGACTTCGGTCGGCGCTCGTTCCGGTATGCCGTTTCCTGAATCCGCCATTCGGCTTTCGAGACGCGCGACGATCGACTTGAATCCCTGGTCACGCAAGAATGGCAGGAGCGTTTCCGCTTCCCGTTCCTTGACCGCGAATGAGCCGAGTGGCCGGTCGATTGGCACGTCGTCCCTCAAGAGAACGAGTTCTCGAGAAACGCGGGCAATCGCCGCGCCTTCGTTTATCAAATCGGAAAGCTTGGATTTTATGTTGTTGAGGAGCCGCCAGTTTATCGTGTGTGCGACGATGTCATGCCCGGCCCGGGCTAGATTTTCCAATGTCTCCGCATTTACGGAGTAATTCCCGGTTTTGCCCTTCTTCCCGCCAGGCATAGACATTTCATCGAAAAGAACCAATCCGAGCTCTTTCGGAGAATTAATTTTGAAGGGATGTCCGCTAATCTCGAATATCTTGTTTTCGAGTTCCTTGAGCTCCACCTCCGCCTTTTCTTTCCATGATTCGGCGTTGGATGCTTCTTGTAGCAAATTTTCCAAATTGTCGTATTTGCGAATGAGCTGGGCCGCGACCGTTTCGCTGATACCTTTTATGCCGGGGACATTGTCAACGGAATCGCCGGCAAGCGCCTGCACGTCCACCACCTTATCCGGGGTGACGCCGAAGCGCTCGATGACGCCTTCGGGTCCGGTGTTCTTGTTCTTCATTGTATCCATCATGTGGACGCGATCGTCGACCAGCTGCATGAGATCCTTGTCGGAGGATACAATGGTCACGCTGGCGCCCTGCTCGCGGGCCTGGCGCGCATAGGTCGCAATCAAATCGTCGGCCTCGAACCCCTCCATCTTTACCGCCGGCACGTTGAAGGCCTCGACCAACTCGTTGATGATCGCGAACTGCGGAATCAGATCGTCGGGAGGCGGTGGCCGCTGTGCCTTGTATTCCGGGTAGATATCGCTGCGGAAAGTCTTACGCGCCGCGTCGAAAATGACCGCTATATGATCGGCATCGGTATCGTCGAGCAGTTTCATCAGCATATTGGCGAAGCCATAAACCGCATTGACCGGCGTGCCGTCGGCGCGGGTCATGGGCGGCAGAGCGTGGAAGGCCCGGAAAATGAACCCTGATCCATCGATCAGGTAGACATGTTCGGGTTTGGGTGTGGCCTGGTCCAATTTTTCCTCCGGTCGCGGGCGTCTCGCCCGCGGCGTCAATGCGCAGCCGAGGGTTTCGCGCCCGCTTTCAGTTCGAACCGGCGGTCGCAATAGGGGCACTCGACGAAGCCCTTGTCGCCCATGTTCAGATAGACACGTGGGTGTCCGCCGGCACCGCCATCGCCGTCACAAGCAATTTGGGTGGTTTCGATTTCGACGGTTTCTGGCGTTTCCATTACGTTGGTTCCTTAGGTGTCCGAAACAAGAAATCGATCATGCCGAGCTTTTGGTTACAGATCATGCGGATGTTCGGCGATTGACCCCACCGTTCGACGGATGATACCCAAGCAAGCCAAACAATCAATGTCGGATCGTGTATTATCGCGGCGTTGATGTACCCGGACATTGATCGCCGGGGCGCTACGGAAGAGGGAGGCATTACATTTGGGGAATCGCGCGGCTACCTTGCTCACCCTTCTGCTGCTGTTGGCGGGTGCCTGTGCGCCGCATGTCGTACCGCCCTCTGCTTCGGTGACCACGGCGATGCTGGCCGATGACCATATCCGTACCACTGATGGCGCGAAGCTGCCGCTCCGTGTATGGCGTAGCGAGGAGCCGCCGAAGGCGGTGATACTGGGCTTGCACGGTTTCAATGATTATTCGAAAAGTTTCGCGCATCCCGCCAAGACATGGACCGCGGAGGGCATCGCGGTTTACGCCTATGACCAGCGTGGTTTCGGTACCGCGCCGCATCCTGGATTGTGGGCCGGCACGCGGGCAATGACCGCGGATCTGGCGGCGGTGAGCCATTTGCTGCGGGAACGCTATCCGGGACTACCGCTCTACCTCGTCGGCGAGAGCATGGGTGCCGCGGTCATCCTCGCGGCCTATGGCGGCAGCAACCGGCCGAATGCGGATGGGGTTGTCTTGTCCGCGCCCGCGGTATGGGCGCGCGATCACATGCCGATTTATCAGCGGGCGGCGCTTTGGATCGGCGCGCATACGCTCCCCTGGATGAAGCTGACCGGGCAGGGACTTAAAATTCGCGCTTCCGACAATGACGACATGCTGCGCGCGCTGGGGCGCGACCCGCTGGTTATCAAGGCAACGCGCATCGATACATTGTTCGGGTTGAGCAATCTGATGGATGCCGCGCTGGCCGCCGCGCCGAAATTGGATACGCGCGCGCTCGTTCTCTATGGTCGTGAGGAACAGTTGATTCCAAAGTCCGCGCGTCAAGCCTTGCTCGCGATGCTGCCACGCAACGGTCGGTGGCGTTATGCCGAATATGAATCCGGCTTCCACATGCTCCTGCGCGATCTCAATGCCGCCCTTGTCCTGCACGACATTGCTGAATGGGCCATTGGGTCGCAAGACGCCCCAACACAGAAGCCGCCGGAATATGCCGAGCGAATTGGTACTTTCCCCTGAGATCGGGTGGTTGCGAAATCCCTATGGCGCCCACCGCCAAGCTGTCCTATATAAGCCCCACAGCGCCAGTAGCTCAGCTGGATAGAGC
>JAJFJC010000184.1 GCA_021774385.1 Alphaproteobacteria bacterium | reverse complement strand
CCCGATACCGAAACCGACATCGAAACAAACACCAATATCAACAGAAAGCTTAACGGCCTTAACCGCAATCTCCGCCCTCCCCCATTGGAACAACAGTCAGAGCACCCGTGTCCCATTCGAGCTTAATATACCAGGATAGTGCACGAGTGTACTAATATTCCTGAATCCCTGGGTCAATTGCCTAATTTTTGGTTTCGCCCTTCGCCACTTCCCTCACCCTTCGTAACTTCCAAAGTCTACCGTCTGCATTTCAACGTTCACGAAAGGCTTCGTTCCGCAATTTGAGTACTGGTTTAATGAAGTAATTCAAGACCGACCGGGTTCCCGTATGGATATCAACGGTAGCCTGCATGCCTGGCGTGATCGGTAACAATCCTTGCTGACTTCCTAAGTAGGTTTTATTCGTCCGTACGACGACCTGATAATAGGGTT
Source organism: Alphaproteobacteria bacterium (assembly GCA_021774385.1). Lineage (GTDB taxonomy): Bacteria > Pseudomonadota > Alphaproteobacteria > UBA8366. The sequence continues at coordinate 5,504 of JAJFJC010000184.1, read as the reverse complement.
GCCCGCTCGGGTCGGCATTCGTGCTCGCCCCGATTCGATCGACAACACCGTCAAGACTACCGTACCGTACGAAATCGTAAGTGGAAATCTTGACGATCGCACGCTGTCCTTCCTGAACGTAACCGCGGTCCACTGGATTCAGATGCGCCTCAATGACCAAGCGATCGCTTACGGGAACAATTTCCATGATCGGTTCGCCCGGTTTCACCACGCCACCGATGGTGTGATAGCGCATATTTTTTACGACACCATCAATCGGACTGCGAATAACAGCGCGCCGAACCTGATCCGACGCTCGATTGAGAAGTTCCTTTACACGTGCGATTTGCAATTCCACACCGGCTTCGTTTTCGATCGAGCGTCGATTGGTGCGCTCTTTTTCTTCCTCGTAGCGCGCCCGAGCTTCGGCGAGCGATGCCTTGGCGCGCGGAATTGCCTGCTTGAGCACTTCGGCTTCGCCGGACAATTTTTCGACCTCTCCCCTGAGTACAAGGTGCTCCATGCGCGGTGTCAGTCCTTCCGATAGAAGGCTTTCCGACATCTTCAGCCGCTGACGAGACAATCCAAGATCGGCGATAAGCGCCCTGCGCTGCGCCGCCAACTGCTTGACTTCTAGTTCGCTTTGCGTGATCTGCTTATCCATGACCGAAAGCGAGGTCTTCAGTTCCCGCCGCCACGCTTCATAGGATTGCCATTCAGTCCGCAGCAAGCCGGGTCTCCGGGTGGCGGCTTCCTTCGGAAATACCGGCTTTTTATTGGCGATTTGCGCGCTCAGCCGCGCCTTCCGCAACACGAGACCATCCAGTTGAACGATCAGTTCCTCGCGATTGGTCCCGGCACTCGCGAGGTCCAATTGCGCAAGCACCTGCCCGACCTTGACACGGGTTCCTTCCGCGACCTCGAGCCGTTCGATAATACCCCCTTCGAAATGCTGGACGACCTTCATCTGTCCTTGCGGCACGACCTCGCCCATCGCTACGGAAACCTCATCCAGTTTCGCGAAGGTCGCCCAAATCAGCAGGCTACCAAGCAAGATGCAAATTAGCAGCGCTGATGTGCGAAACGACGGCGCGCGACGACTCGCGACAAGATCATCGAGACGGCTCATGCGGGTTTGCCTTCCTGAACCGGAAGGGGCTTCGGCCCCGGCTGGAGCTTGGCAAGAACCTGCCCGGCCGGTCCCGCCATGATGACGCGCCCTTTCTCAAGCACCAAAATTGAATCACAGATGGCAAGAAGTACAGGGCTATGCGTCACGATCATCGCCGTGTTGCTCCGCGAATAATCACGCAACGTTTCCGCCAACCCTTGTTCCGCTTCCTTATCCAGATTGCTGGACGGTTCATCCAGAAGTAGGACCGGCGGCTGGCTCATGAAGGCGCGTGCGACGGCTATGCGCTGGCGTTGCCCGGTGGACAGACCGTGCCCGCCTTCGCTAAGCGGTGTATCGTAACCGTCCGGCAGGTCGACGATATATTGATGCGCATTCGCCTGTTCGGCCGCCGCGACAACCGCGGCATCATCCGCGTCGGGATGGGCGATGGCGATATTCTCGCGGATCGTTCCGGCGAAAAGCGTGCATTCCTGCGGCAAATAACCGATCCAGTCCGCCAGCTGACGTTGGGTGAACTGCGCGATATCGGCCTCGTCGAGCAAGACCCTTCCGTTGGCCGGCGCATATATGCCCCGAATCAATTTCAACAAGGTGGTCTTGCCCGACCCGTTCGCGCCGATGATGCCATGCAACCCACCAGGACCGATCGCGCCATCGATACCGTTGATGACCGGATGCCCTTCGGCCTTATATTGGAAGTTCAATTTTTCGAGATGCACGGCGCCCTTGGGCCGCGGCAATTCGATCCCAGCCTCGGTCCGCTCGGAAGTCATGGCAAAAACTTCGTCGAGCCGTTTCGCCGATTCCCGGAACTGCATGAACATGCGCCATTGCGATACGAGCTGGCTCATTGGACCAACGAGGCGCGCGCTCAGCATGTTCGCGGCGATCAAGGAACCGATGGTCATTTGCTGTTCCAGAATCGCCAGCGCGCCCACGGTCGTTACGACAACCGTCGTGCTCATCGTCATGATGTAACCGAGATTCTGATACCCGTCTCCCGCCTCGCCGCGCTGTTGGGCGACTTCAATGGCTTGCGCATGCCGGTCCTCCCAGCGAGGTCCCACGGTCTCGCCTAGCGCCAACGATTTGACCGTCGCGCGCCCCGCGATCAACTCACTCAAAAGACCTTCGCGGCTCATTGCCGACTCGCGCTCGTCGGACGCGGCCTTGCGCATAACCTGGCCCGAGCGCCACGCCAAAATCATGAAAAGCGGTACGAAAACCAATAGGACCCACGCAACCGGCGGCGCGATAATCAAAACAACGATGAAAAAGAGAATAGCGAAGGGCAAATCGAGCATAAGCGCCGCCGACGGACCCGAGACGGCATTACGAATTGCGTCGACATCACGGAAGACCGCCTGCCAGAAGGTCGTCGGGCGCGATTCCAGCATGCGTAGCGGTAAGGATACGACTTTGTTGTAAAGCGCGCGACCGACCGCGGCATCGACCCGCAGCGCCACGCCTTGAAAAACACGGCTGCGTGCCTGCCGGAGAATAAAGTCGAAACCAATGACAATACCCATGCCGATCACGAGGCCTTGCAGGGTTGTCATCCCGGATTGAAAAACCACCCTGTCATATACCTGCAAAACGAAAACGGGGATGGAAAGAACCAACAGATTGATAAAAAGCGAAATAAGAGCCAAATCGCGAAACGCACCGCGGCTTTCACGCAGCGCATACCGTAACCACCCTTTCCCTTCGTCCTTTGACACCAATTTACTCCGCCATCGTAAGTTACAAATTAGATTTTTTTTCTCGCTTTAATAAAATAAGACCGCGAGTCGCAGCGGGAAAATATCCATCGAACTTACTCTTTCGCGAGAAAATACCCGTCAACAAATATATTTATGGTTAACTTGAATACACTGGCTAATTTTGTTTGTCATCCTTGCTTCATTTGGGGGATGCTGTTGGCTATCTTATTAATATAGTGTTAATATGCGCGGGTGGGGCGCATCAATTTTTCTGGTCATTCGGGGTATAACCGAAGACCGGTTTGGAAATCGGGGAATGACGCTGCGCTCTTCTAACTTTGATAACGCTGCATTTGCGTCGCCGGATTTGCCGGAAAGCTCGAATGCGAATCTCGTAACAGCGGTTGCGGGTGAAGCGGTATTGTTGCCGAGCGGTCGGTTTTTGTCCGATGCCGCCTACCTGCAGCAAGGCGACGACCTCGTCCTGATCGGTACCGATGGGACGACATTTATCGTTCGTGACTACTTCCTGCTCGACAATCCACCCGACCTGGTGACGCCCGAAGGTGGCCGCATGACGGCGGCGATGGTGCGTTCCTTCACCCCGCCGGAAACAGCCGGACAATATGCACAGGCCGGAGACCAGCTGGCGCAGGCCGCACAACCGATCGGCCAGGTGAAGGATTTGACCGGGCAGGCCTTCGCGGTGCGGACCGATGGAACGCGGGTCGCGCTGTCGGCGGGCGATCCGGTCTTCCAGGGCGACGTCATCGAAACCGGCGACGGCGGCGCGGTCAACCTGCTGTTCATCGATGAAACGACCTTCGCGCTGGGCGATTCGGCGCGTTTGGCCCTCGACGAATTGGTCTACAACCCCGCGACCCAACAGGGTCAATCATCCTTCTCGATCCTGAAGGGTGTGTTCGTCTTCGTTAGTGGCCAAATCGCCCAAACCGATAACACCAAGATGACGGTGACGACACCGGTCGCCACGATTGGCATCCGCGGTACCAAAGTCGCGGGCGACGTGAAGCCGCCGGGCGAGCAATCGAAGTTCACGGTCATCGACGGTGAAATCGCGATTATCACCCAAGGCGGCACGGTCCTGATGAGCGACCAGAACGCCACGACCATCGTGACCAGCTTCCTGGCGCCGCCGAGCGAACCGGTCGTGCTGTCGCCGGCTCAAATCCAATCCAGCTATGGCTCCGCGAGCAATGCACCCGGTGGATTGAGTGCACCAAGTTCTACTGGGCCGGACCAACAAGGTGGCGATGCCGAAGGTACGAGCGGACAAACCGGTGGCGGTGAAGGCGATGCGGAAGGCGCCGCCGATGGTGAAGGCGATCAACAGGCTGAAGCCGAGGGTGGTAGCGAAGGCGACGCCGAAGGGCGCGCGCTAGAAGCGATCGAAGGAGAAGGCGAGGGAGAAGCCGATGTCGCTCCCGAAGCCGGTGGCGAAGGAGAAGGCGGTAGTGAGGGAGATGGCGAGGGCGACGGTGGTACTGTTGTCAGCGTTACAGGTGGCCTACTCGGCGGCGGCGGAGACGAATCTGAAGGTGGCGGAGAGAAAGACCCCGACTTTGGAAGCGAAGCCGCTGAAGAGGCGTCAGGAGGAGACGGCGGAGAAGGTGGATCTGGAGAAGGCGCGACAGAAGAAGAAGTCATCGTCATCATCGAAGAAGAGGACGATGAGGAAATAATATTTGTAGAAGAAGACATTAACCCTTTCGATTTTAGCGGCTCGCCCGACCCCATCAATGTGGTCGGCGGCGAAGGTGGCGATGTCATCATCGGAAGTGCATTCAATGACTTCATAGACGGGTCGGATGGCGACGACTTTCTCGTAGGCGGCGCGGGTGACGATGTCGTAAACGGCGGACTTGGAGACGATACCTTCATCGCGGCCAGTGGCGAAGGCAACGATACCTATAATGGCGGCGATGGATTTGATACCGCGATTTTCACCAGCACCTCCTCAACGGTTAATATCAACCTGACAGGCGGCTTTGCGAATGGCGGCACCTTAGTCGGGAACGACCAGCTTTCAAACATAGAGGGCATATTCAGCGGTTCTGGTGACGACGGCATAATCGGGAACAGCCAAGACAATATTCTCTTTGGTGGCGCCGGCAACGACATAATCCAAGGTATCGGCGGCTTTAATTTGATTGCAGGCGAGGCCGGCAACGACAGGATCTTCGGCGGCACTGATAGCGATTTTATCGATGGCGGCGAAGGCAACGATACGCTGGATGGCGGCGATGGCGACGATACGATTGCCGCGGGTGGCGGCAACGACACGATCGTCGGTAGTACTGGGAACGACGTCATCGATGGCGGCGCGGGTTTCGATATCTTGACCTACGACATCGCCGGCCTTCTGCTCGATTTCAACGCGGGCACCGTAAGTGGCGCCGGTTTCATCGACACCTTCACGAATATCGAACAGGCTTTCGTAACCACCGGCAGCGTCAATGTCATCGGCAGCAATAACGATGAGACCTTCACCGGTGGGGGGCTCGCCGACACGATAGATGGCGGCGGCGGCGACGATACGCTGGACGGCGGTGTCGGCGCGGACACGATCCTTGGCGGGGCCGGCGACGACTTTGTTACATTCGACGCCGCCGACGCCACGGTCGACGGCGGCACCGGGAACGACGTGCTGTTCGTCAGCACACCCG
>JAJFJC010000183.1 GCA_021774385.1 Alphaproteobacteria bacterium | reverse complement strand
CCTCACCTGCGCGGCGGGACACGCGGTTGCCTATGTCATGTTTTCCGGGCTTCGTTCAACGGGCGTGTCCGCGGTGCAAAGCCATGCGCCGATGCGGCAAAATATTCTCGAATTCGCCGTGGAACTCCGCCGCAACAAAATTTTGCTGATGTTGTTGCTCGTAACGGCGTCGGTCGAGATATTCGGATTCTCATTCGCCACCGCGCTGCCGGAGCTGGCGACCACACGCTTGAACCTCGGCGCGGACGGTCTCGGCTATTTGCATGCCGCTCGTGCGGTTGGCGGTATCGTCGCCGGGCTCGTATTGACCTTCATGCGCAATTTCGACCGCCGGGGAACCGCTTACCTTGGTATCGTGGGTGGATTTGGGTTGGGGCTTCTGTTCCTTTCCGTCGGCGACACATTGGTGCTTACCCTCATTGCCGTTGGCGCCGTCGCGGTGATCGCGGCCGCCTCGGATGTTTTAACCCAGAGCATGATGCAGCTAAGCGTCGCCAATGAACTACGGGGCCGTGCCATGGGCGTGTGGACGCTGGCTGTCGGCTTTGGACCGGTCGGGCATCTGGAATTGGGGCTCTTGTCCGTTTGGATCGGTCTTTCCAATGCGCTGCTCGTGAATGGCGTGGCTCTCGTTGCCATTTGCATCGTCGTCGCATTGGCGGTACCCCAGCTACGGCGGTTGTAACGACGAAAACAACGCCAGTGTTACGCCGGTAGTGGTATCGTTATTCCTAATCCTATGTGGGTAATTCGTTCGACGTTTAGCTGCTCAGCTTGCCAATCGTTCGTGCGAGTGCGCTTCCGACTTTTTCGACGGACGCCCGTTGGACTTCATCTTTCAAATCGCCATTTTCCTCGAAGGCGCTCCAGGCACCGCCAATTGCCGCCTGCTCGGGAATAACCAACACGCCGATATTTCCCAGAATCTGGCGCACATGAACCAAGCCCCGCAACCCACCAAGGCCGCCGCCTGTAGCCACCAAGCCCGCGGTCTTTCCGGCATAGCCGCTTAAATCGAGGGCGCCATCTTTTCGAGAAACCCAATCGATTGTATTTTTCAGCGCCGCGGTAATCGAGCTGTTGTATTCCGGTGAGGCGATGAGAAGCCCATTATGCTCCAAAAATATTGCCTTCAGTTTTTCGGCATTCTCCGGCAAGCCATGCTCGGTTTCATAGTCACCGTCATAAATTGGCATCGGATAATCGGCAAGATCGATGGTCGTGACCGCGGCACCTTCCGCTTCGGCCGCGCGGACGGCCGTGCGGAGAAGAATCTTGTTGAATGATCCGGTACGCAGGCTACCGGCGAAAGCAAGAATTTTTGCATTATTGGGCATGAAGATGGTTCCTTAGGATGGTCTCGTACGGCACACTAAACTAATCCAGTTATTATAGAAGTACAGGGCGTATTGCCTGGAAAGAGGAAGAGGAACGACAAAATGCGATTTGGATTCTATTTGCCGACACGAGGGCCGCTTGGTGAGCCGGATGCGATTTCCGAGATCGTCCATGCGGGCGAGGCAATGGGATATGCGACGATTGTCATTGGCGACCATATCGTATTCCCGACGACAGTTGAGTCGCAATACCCCTATACCGTCGGTGGCGGATTCCCCGGTCAAGGTGATGCGCTGGAGCAACTAACGCTGATGTCCTTTATTGCAGGACAAACCAAGACAGCGCGTCTTGTGACCAGCGTCATGATCCTGCCGCACCGAAATCCCCTGGTGACAGCCAAAATGCTGGCGACGATCGATGTGCTTTCGAAAGGTCGGGTGACGGTCGGTGTCGGTGTCGGCTGGATGCGCGAAGAGTTCGAGGCGCTGGACTCACCGGATTTTGACAAGCGCGGTGCGTCGAGCAATGAGTATCTCGAAATTTTCAAGAAATGCTGGACCCAGGATCCGGTTTCTCATGAGGGCGAGTTCTATTCCTTCAAGGAGCTGCGCTGTGTTCCGCACCCGGTGCAGAAACCGCATCCGCCGATCTGGATCGGTGGGCATAGCCGGCCGGCGCTGCGGCGCGTGGCGAAATATGGCGATGGCTGGCAGCCTGTCGGTGCGACCTCGGCCTCGCCGCTGCTCCCGGACGAATTCCAGGGCATGCTGGATGAACTCAAACGCCTGACGGAAGCGGAAGGCCGCAGCTACGACGAAATCGAAATCTGTTTCAAGGCGCCGTCTTATGATCCAGGCCATGTGCCGGAAGGGCATGAGCGGTTGTTGTTCACCGGAGACCCGGAACGGATCGCCGAGGATTTGCGGACCTATAAAGCGATGGGGGTGGCGGAAGTGATATTCGATTTCCGTAGTCCGCCGGTGTCGAAAACCCTCGAAAACATGGAACATTTCATGAAGGAAGTCGTACCGCTCGTGGAATGACGCGGTTGATTTTGGGGCTGGTGTTTATTCGATCAGGGATTGATGTTGCGAGACGAGTTGCCAACCATCACTGCGGCCGGCGTATACGGTTGTCGATCGGGTCATACCTTCCACTGTCACGTCGCCATCGACCATTTTCGTATCGGCCTTGTAGATAAGGATGCCGATATCGCCATAGATTCGAGTCGAGATATCGCTCGATTCCATACGTTCAATTTTTAGCGCGCCGCTTTGAAAGGCGGTGAAGACCTCGGGCCGGGTTTGCGTCTTGCCGTAGGGGGAAACGAAAACCAGATCCTCGCCGACGACTGTACTCAATGTTGCGACATCGCCGTCGAGCAGCGCCCGCAGTCGTGTGTGATGGGCATCGATCAAGGATGCGCGAACCGTATTGTCACTCATTCTTTGTCCTCTTCGTTGATCTCCGGTTAAGACGCCCCATAGCGGTCTTCCAAGGCGCGCCAGCGTTTGTTTTCGAACAAATCCCAAAGTTCGGTATGGTCGAGCATATTGTCGGCCATGCCGGCTGTTGTGCCGGAGGTTTTCAGCGCAGACAACAATGTCGCACCGGTTTTGCCCAGAAGGCGGGTCAATGAGTTCGGAAAGATTGCGAGGCTGAAACCGAGCGCCTGCAGCTTTGGATAGGGGAGAACCGGTGTGCGGCCGCCTTCGACCATATTGGCCAGGGTTGGTTTTTCCAGTTTGCGGTTGATTGTTTCCAATTCCGCCTCGCTTTCGGGAGATTCCACGAACAAGACGTCAGCGCCGGCTTCGCCGTATAGCCGCGCGCGCTCGATTGCCGCATCCAATCCTTCCGTGCTTCTTGCATCCGTTCGCGCGACGATCACGATGCCGTCGGTTCGCGCATCGACGGCCGCCTTGATCCGGCCTGTCATCTCCTCGATGCTCACCACCACACGGCCTGGCTCATGACCGCATTTCTTAGGCCAGGCCTGGTCCTCAATTTGCAGCGCGCTTACGCCCGCCCGTTCGAAGTCTCGGACGGTACGCATCACATTCAAAGGTCCGCCAAAACCCGTGTCGGCATCGGCGATCACGGGAATTGAGACAACGTCAGCGATCCTTTGGATGCGGTCGAGAATTTCACTAAACGACATCAACCCCACATCGGGTGCGCCAAGCGCGCTCATCGAAACACCGGAGCCGGTAATGTAGACCGCCGGAAAACCGGCGGTTTCAACCAATCGCGCGGTGATACAGTCAAACGAACCGGGGGCCACCACGATGTCGGAGGCCGCGAGGAGTTCCCGCAAGCGCCGCGTTCTGTTCTGAGTGCGCGCGAGGCCGACCGGGAATTGTTGGTTGGAGACGCTTGCCGGCTCTGTCGGTATTTGCGTGTCTGTCATTCGTACCGCGGGTATGCCGCCCTTTCCTTGAATTATGTCCGTAGCGGTTCTTCTATCGTGAGAACGAAGGATACGACGATCGTCCGGTGTTAGGAAGGCGTGGGTGGATGGCGCCACCAAACGCGGTCTTGCGATGCACCGAAGCTCGTGACGTGAAAAACAATTCGGTGGCTATAGTCGCGTTATGCAACGATACGGATGATAAATTTTAAAACGGTGGATGGAAATATGACGGCTTTCGAAATTTCGCCAAGCGGGGGGCAGCTCGGAGCCGACGTGACCGGCTTCGATGCCGGTGCGGCCTCCGACGCCGACTCGATGGCGATGATTCACGCTGCCTTTGTTTCCCATGGTGTTCTGTGTTTCCGTGATCAGACATTGGACGAGCGGCAACTTATCGAATTCACCCGCCGTTTCGGCGAAATAGAATCCTATGTTTTGTCCGACTACGCGATGAAAGAATATCCCGAAATCCTGCTTGTCTCCAACATCGTAGAAGCGGGTGAGCCGATCGGCCTGAGGGACGCAGGGACAACCTGGCACACCGATATGTCCTATATCTCCGCGCCGCCGGCTGCGACGATACTGTATGCGAAAGAGGTGCCGGTTGGGGACGATGGCGGAATATTGGGCGACACGCTGTTTGCCAGCACGGCGGCGGCCTATGACGCGTTGCCGAACGATTTAAAAGGGCGGCTTGCAGATCGCCGAACAACGCATTCCTACGAAGCTAAACATGCGCGCCGTGCGCTAGAAGGTAAAAGCAACCGCAAACCAATCAGTCAGGCGCAACGCGATGCCCTGCCGCCGGTTGATCATCCGGTAATCCGCGCGCATGCGGGATCGGGGCGAAAATGCATCTATGTCGTCGCGGGAGAATGTACCGGCATTACCGGTGTTGCCGAAGACGAGGCCGCGAAAATTTTGGAAATGCTGGCGTCACACTGTGTGAAGGAAGAATTTCAGTATCGTCACAAATGGCGTTCCGGCGACATTTTGATGTGGGACAATTGCCTGGTCCAACACCTTGCCCTTCATGACTACGCACTCCCCCAGCGCCGACTTATGTTACGGACAACCGTCAAAGGATCGATCCCTCGTTGATCGCCCATGGTCGGGCATTTTTCTTCAGGCGCGGCGTCATTAAAATTTTGCGGGCCGCAGCGGATTAGTAGACGAGTTCGTCTTCCTCGCCACCGTCGCTGAGGAGGATTTCTCCGGATTCGGCAAGCTGCTTGGCGGCATTGACGATTTCGAGCTGGGCATCGTCGACGTCGGAGAGGCGCACCGGGCCCATCGCCGCCATATCCTCGCGCAGGATTTTTGCCGCGCGCTCCGACATGTTGGTGAAGAACAGGTCCTTGAGCGTGTCCGAGGCGCCCTTCAGCGCGATGCCGAGCTTGTCCTTGTCGGCCGCGCGCAGCAATGTCTGCACGCCGCCCGGGTCGAGCTGCGCCAAATCCTCGAAGGTGAACATCAGCGATTTGATCTTGTCCGCCGAATCCCGGTTGCGTTCCTCCAGCAAGGTCATGAAACGGTTTTCCGTGCCCCGGTCCAGACCGTTGAAGATTTCCGCCATCATCTCGTGGCTGTCCGCCTGGTTCGTCGCCGACAGGTTAGCCATGAACTCGGTCCGCAAGGTCAGTTCGATTTCGTCCAGCACCTCGCGCTGCACCGATTCCATGCGCAGCATCCGCATCACCACTTCCATCGCGAAGGATTCCGGCAGGGCGCCCAGCACCCGCGAGGCATGGTCGGGACGGATTTTCGACAGCACCACCGCGACCGTTTGCGGATATTCGTTCTTCAGATAGTTCGCGAACACCGACTCGTTCACGTTGCCCAGCTTGTCCCACATCGTCCGCCCGGCGGGACCGCTGATCTCCTCCATGATCTTCTTGACCTGATCCTCGGGCAGGATCGCGGTCAGCAGCTTCTCGGTACTGTCGGCCGAGCCATGCAGCGAGCCCGTCGAGGACAGGTTATCGGCGAACTCCATGAAAACCCGCTCGACCGTATTCGCCTCGATCGTCCCCAGCGTCACCATCGCCTGGCTCAAATCACGGATCTCCTCGGTATCGAACCGTTCCAGGATCGGACCCGC
>JAJFJC010000182.1 GCA_021774385.1 Alphaproteobacteria bacterium | reverse complement strand
ATCGAAGTCGATGACGTTGATATCCGCCTTCATACCTGGTGCCAGGACACCGCGGTCATGCAATCCGAAGAATTCGGCGTTTTCCTTGGTCTGCCGTTTGACGATCCATTCCAAAGGTAAGCGGTCACCGCGCTCGCGGTCACGCACCCAGTGGGTCAGCAGGTAGGTCGGAATACTCGCATCGCAAATCAGTCCGCAATGCGCGCCGCCGTCGCCCAAGCCGAACAGCGCCTGCTCATCCAGCATCATTTCCCGAATGGCATCATGGTTGCGCGATGAATAATTGGTGAAAGGCAGGAAGATCAGTTCCTTGCCGTCGCGCTCCAATAAGATGTCGTAGGCGAGATCCTCGGGCGTACGGCCTTCGCGCGCCGCCATGGCGGCGATGCTTTGGTCCTCCGAGGGCTCGTAATCGGGCGGATCGCCAAGGCGGAACATCTTGCCGAAACCGGTCGTAACTTCTTGCATAATGTTTGAGCGATGCTTTCGGGTTTCGGAAATCACCCGCTGCTTGAAATCGGGGTCACGCATCCGCGCCACGCGGTCGGCCAGCGGCAGATCCTTAATTTCCTTGTATGCCGCGCGGCTTATGAACGGGTGCATCGAACATTCAAGACCGAGGAAGAATCCAACCGGGCGCGGACAGACCTGTGGGCGAATAAGCGCCCCGTCTCCATTTGGCCGCGACAGCTCCAGCAGCTTGCGCCACTTGTCGGGCCGTTCGTCGAACTGAACCAGAAGGTAATAAAGCGGACGGCCCGATTCGGCGGCCAATTGGCGAAATCCCGCCATATCGGTTTCCGGATCGTCGAAATCGCTCAACACGCCAATCAGGCCTTCGCCACGCCGCTTCATCGCCTGAACGATGGTGCGGAGTTCCTGTAAATCGGCGAAATGGCTCGGCACATGTTCGTTCTTCGAGGTACGGTGGAACTTGGTTCGCGACGTCGTGAAACCGAGCCCGCCGGCGGCCAGCCCCTCCTCGACCAAGGTCGCCATCCGCGCCATCTCGTCTTCCGTCGCCGGCCGTTCACCAGACGCGGCAGCACCCATCACATAGGCGCGAACCGGGTTGTGCGGTACCTGCACGCCGATATCCATGCTGTGGTTCATTTTTCCCAGCGCATCCATGAATTCCGGAAAACTTTCCCAGCGCCAATCGACACCTTCATGCAGCGCGGCACCAGGAATATCCTCAACGCCTTCCATCAACTCGATCAAGTCGTCATGCATATCGGGGCGGACCGGCGCGAATCCAACGCCGCAATTGCCCATGACGATCGTCGTCACACCATGCCAACAAGACGGCCCAATCAGCGGGTCCCAGGTGACCTGCCCATCATAGTGAGTGTGCACATCGACCCAGCCCGGTTGCACCAGCGCGCCATCGGCTTCGATTTCCTGCTTCCCTGGCCCCACCTTGTCGCCGACCGCCGCAATGACCCCGCCATCGACCGCCACGTCCCCCGAAAACGCGTCCACGCCCGTGCCATCGACAATCGTACCGCCGCGAATCACTAGATCATGCATTGCTCGTTCCTCCTAGATATCGGGAGAGTGTAGCAAATCTCACGCGAATGACGAATTCGGCAATGTGATGTGGATTATGAAATTTCCACGTGGCCCGCTACCATCGGTGTCGAGCAGCAGATTGATGGCAGGGCTAACGGATATGCGAACGGTTTCGCTCGATGACAAATACGATCTGGCGGACGGTCAGGTCTACATCACGGGGACGCAGGCTTTGGTGCGCGCCGCTATGGTTCAACATCTGCGCGATCAAGCGGCGGGATTGAAAACGGCGTGCTTCATTTCCGGCTATCGCGGCTCTCCGATGCACAATCTGGACAAAGAGTTATGGGCGGCGGAACGGTTCCTGCCAGAAGCCGACATCCGGTTCCTGCCAGCCGTCAACGAAGACCTCGCCGCAACCGCGATCTGGGGCACGCAGCAAGTCGGGATATTCGGCGACGCGAAGTATGACGGCGTCTATTCCATGTGGTACGGCAAGGGACCCGGTATCGATCGCAGCATCGATGCCATCCGCCATGCACATTCAGCCGGAACGGCGGCAAATGGTGGAGTACTTTGCGTTGTCGGCGACGACCATCCGCTGTCCTCGACCGATTCGCCCGCCGCGCACGAGACCCTGTTCGCCGATATGCGCATGCCGGTCCTCTATCCCGCGAATGTGCAGGAGGTCGTGGACTACGCTTTGTATGGCTGGGCAATGTCGCGTTTTTCCGGCAGTTGGGTCGGCTATAAACTGATCCCCGATACGGTGGACACGACGGCGTCGATTATCGGCGATCCGCAGCGCCTATCCATCGTCACACCGAACGATGTGGACATCCCCGCCGGAGGGCTAAATCTCCGTTTTCCGGACACCTGGAAGGAATATGAAGAGCGCATCGAACGCTACAAAATCCCGGCGGCGATTGGATTCGGACGCGCCAACGAGATCAACCGCGTAACGCACACCTGCGCAAAACCACGCTACGGTATCGTTGCGACGGGCAAGGCCTGGACCGACGTCCGCCAAGCCCTGCTGGAGCTCGGTATCGACCGAGCCATGGCGGCGGACCTCGGCATCACCGTTCTCAAGATCGGCATGCCTTATCCGGCCGACGACGAACTGTTCCGATCCTTTGCCGGCGGGCTGGAGGAAATCCTCGTCGTCGAGGAGAAACACCGCCTGAGCGAAACACAGCTCAAGAATGCGCTGTACGGCTTGCCCGATGGCCGGCGTCCCCGGATTATCGGACGCACCGACGAAACGGGCAAACATATCCTGCCGGTTTTTCCGGAATATTCGCCGGACGATATAACACAAGTTCTTGCGAAGCGGATCGCGCATTTCCATACGAGCGAGCGGATCAATGCACGGGTCTCGTTCCTGAAAGCGCGCGCGAAAGCGACCGCCGATCGCAAACCGCTCAGCGTCGCCCGATTGCCCTATTTCTGTTCCGGCTGTCCGCACAACACCTCGACCCATGTGCCTGATGGCAGCCGCGCCATGGGTGGTGTCGGGTGCCACTACATGGCGACCTATATGGACCGCAACAACATGACCCACTGTCATATGGGCGGCGAGGGATTGAACTGGACCGGTCAGGCACCGTTCGTTGAGACCAAGCACATCTTCCAAAACATGGGTGACGGGACCTACTATCATTCCGGCCTGTTGGCGATCCGCGCCTGCGTCGCGGCGAAAACGAACATCACCTTCAAAATTCTGTTCAACGACGCCGTCGCCATGACCGGCGGCCAGCCGATCGATGGCCCCCTGACACCAAATTCTGTCGCGATGCAGGTCCACGCCGAAGGGGTGCAAAAGGTCGTCATGGTGAGCGACGAGCCAGAAAAATACTCGCCCCATTCGAACCTGCCACCGAATACGCAAATCGAGCATCGCCGCGCCCTCGACCGGGTACAGCAGGAACTGCGCGAAGTTCCCGGTGTCACCGTAATGATCTACGACCAGACCTGCGCCGCGGAAAAACGCCGCCGCCGCAAGCGCGGCACGATGATCGATCCGCCGCGCCGCATCCTGATCAACGATCTGGTCTGCGAAGGCTGCGGTGACTGCAATGCAAAATCGAACTGTTTGTCCGTCACGCCGTTGGATACGACTTTCGGACGCAAGCGGCAAATCGATCAATCCGCCTGCAACAAGGATTATTCCTGCGCGGAAGGATTCTGCCCCAGCTTCGTGAGCGTCATCGGCGGTCGGCCCAAACGGCTCGAAGCCGCGCCACGCGGATTGTTGACCGCTCTACCGGAGCCGGACCGTCCAAAGCTCGAACCAGGGAAACCCTACAGCGTCCTGATCGCCGGCGTTGGCGGCACTGGTGTCGTTACGATCGGCGCCATGCTGACCATGGGTGCTCATATCGAAGGCAACACGTTTTCATCGATCGATCAGTTCGGCATGGCGCAAAAGGGCGGCGCGGTGACCAGCCACCTGAGACTTGCCGCCGATGACGACGATATCGGCGCCGTCAAGCTCAATGCGGGCGGTGCGGATCTGGTATTGGGCTGTGACAGTCTGGTAACCGGCGATGACCTTGCGCTTTCGGTCATGGCAAAGGACAAAACGCACGTTCTGGTCAACACTCACGAACAGATCACCGGACACTTCACCCGCGACCCGGATCTGAAATTCCCTGGTGAACAGGTCGCGGACCGGCTCCAAGCCGCGGCGGGTACTTCGCATGTCCGCTTCGTCGACGCGACCCGTCTGGCGACACGCCTGCTGGGGGATTCGATCGCGTCCAACCTGTTCATGCTGGGATACGCCTACCAGCTCGGCTTGGTCCCTGTTGGTGCTAATGCAATCGAACAGGCAATTGAATTGAATGGCGTCGCCGTACCCTTGAACAAGGATGCCTTCGCCTGGGGCCGCAAGGCCGCGATCGATTTAGACGCCGTCACGGAAGTCGCCGACGGTGCGGTCGTCGCGCGGGAGATGCCCGAAGGGTTGGACGAAATCATGGCGCATCGGGTGGATGAATTAACGGCCTATCAAGACAGCGTCTATGCCGCCCGCTATCGCGACCTGGTCATGCAAACCAAAAAAGCCGAAGCGACCAAAGCGCCTGGCATGACGGGCCTGGCCGACGCGGTCGCCCGTTATGCCTACAAGCTAATGGCCTATAAGGATGAGTACGAGGTCGCGCGTCTATACACCGATGACCGGTTCCTGAAACAATTGACCGGCACTTTCGAAGGCGACTACGAACTTAAGTTCCATCTGGCGCCGCCGCTCCTGACGAAGCGCCATCCGGAAACGGGTTTGCGCGACAAATCTACTTACGGCGCCTGGATGCTCCCGGTCATGCGGTTGCTGGCAAAGATGAAAGGCTTGCGCGGAACTGCTTTTGATATTTTTGGCTACTCAGACGAACGTCGCGCGGAGCGCGGTTGGATCGAGGATTATGAGAGGATGGTCGGCGAAGTGGTCGAAGGACTGAACCACGATAATCACGCATTGGCGGTACAGGTTGCGTCCCTGCCCGAAGGCATTCGAGGCTACGGTCACGTGAAAGAACGCCATCTTGCAGAGGTGAGTATTCAGCGGGACAGTTTGATGATGGCATGGCGTCAGCCTGAAGTCGTCGCGCCGGCCGCGGAGTAGTCCCATAGCAACGACACAACAAAATACTCCTGGATGCATCGACGGGGCTCTCGTCATTGAATTGGCCGAAGGGTGGTGTGCCGCCGCCGTTGCCGGCCGCCTGCTGTCGGAGCTCGGTGCCCGGGTCATTAAGGTCGAACCGCCGGAAGGCGACCGCCTTCGCCGCCAGCCACCGAATGTCGCCGATGGTACCAGCCCGACATTCCAGAACCTAAACGCCAATAAGGAAAGCATTGTCCTGGACGCGGACAACAAAGTGCTCCTCGAACTGATCAGCAAGGCGGACATCCTTCTAACTGATCAGACAACCCTTGACGACCGTGAGATCACCCTGAACGACGACGAACTGGAAGGACTAAATCCACGCTTGGTCGCATGCCATTTTTCGCCATTCGGACGAAGCGGTGCGTTGGCGGGGCAACCGGGCGGTGAATTGATCGCCCAAGCGATGGGCGGCGTGATTGCGACGACGGGTCATCCGGGTGAACTGCCGCACCGGGCCGGGCCACCGCTCGCCTCGCACAACGCGGCACTCTTGGGTGGCGCGGCGATCCTGTCCGCCCTTTACGATCGGGAAAATTCCGGCCAAGGATCGATCATCGACATGTCGCTCTACGACGCCTCGGTGTCGTTGCTCTACACCTTCCTGCCGGCCTATTTCCTTTCGGGAAACACACCGGGGCCGATGGGCAACAAGCATATGATGGTCGCGCCGTGGGACAATTACCCAACCAAGGACGGATGGGCCATCGTCTGCATAGCGAACGATAGACAATGGCAGGATTTCCTCCGGCTCATGGGCCGTGCCGAATTGATTGAGGATTCACGTTTCGCCGAAAACGATCAACGCGTGCTGGAGGATATTCGACCTTTGGTCGATGGATTGGTGGTCGAGTTTCTGTCCGACAAAACGACCGACGAAGCCATCCGATTGTTGCGGGATCACAACGTACCCGCCGGGCCGATCTATGATGTGCCGACACTTATAAAAGATCCGCAATTTCTCGACCGCGAAATGGTTCACACCTTCGGCGATGCAATAGCGGGCGGTTCTCTGACTGCCGGTTCGATCTTCAAAATGAGCGAAACTCCGGGCCGCGTCCATTCGCCGGCACCCCTTCTTAATCAACATGCCGATATAGAGTTGGAGCCTCCGTCGTGAGCGCCCCGCTGGAGGGCATACGGGTTGTCGAGCTGGGCGCCTACACGACAGGGCCGCTATGCGCCCGTTACCTGTCGAATCTCGGCGCGGAAATCATCAAGGTCGAGCCGCTCAAGGGCGAGTCGATGCGCACCTTCGCCTATAAAATCGGCGACGTCAGCTACATTTTTCATGTCCACAACGTGAACAAGAAATCGGTCCCCATTGATACGAACACCAAGGATGGCAAAGCGGTTCTGTTCGAGCTGTTGCGGACCGCCGACGTGCTGATCGAAAATTTCGCCTATGGTTCGATGAAAAAGTGGGGCCTGGATTACGACACGATCAAGGCGGTGAATCCTGCCTTGATCTATTGCTCGCTGTCCGGCTTTGGGCATAGCGGGCCGGACCGCCATTTGCGGGCCTTCGACACCGTTATTCAGGGTATGGCGGGGGTCATGTCCCAGACCGGGACCGCGGACGGACCACCGACCAAGATCGGCATTTCCGCCGCCGACAATATGGGCGCCGCCGCCGGTGCGATGGCGATTACCGCCGCCTTGCACCATAAAAGGCGAACCGGACGCGGTCAGCATATCAACATCTCGATGCACGACATCATGGGCTGGCTGACTTCCGAATGTTGGGCACTAGTCGGCACGGAATCCGGCCCGCGACGGAATGGCAACCAGCATTTCGCCGTCGCGCCACAGAATGTTTTCGCCGCAATGGATGGGCTGGTCGCCATCGAAATCGAAACCCAAAAACAACTCGACTCGTTGTGCGCCATGTTCACCATCGATCACATAGCGCTGGAAGACAGCAAGGCGCACGAAACGGACATCGAATCCTGTTTGCAGTCCTGGGCCGCGGGCAGAACAGCGGACGAAACAGTAGCGGGCTGCTTGGCCAACAATGTTCCGGCGAGCCGGGTTCAAGGAATCGACAACGTCGCGGAAAATCCCTTCAGCTGGGAGCGGGATATACTTGTAACCTTACAACACCCCGAAAGCGGCCCGGTAAAGGTCCTTGGTTCGCCATTTAAGTCAAACCGGTCGTCTGGTGTCGTATCATCCGCCGCGCCGGCAATAGGACAGCATACCAAGGAAGTACTTGGCGACATTCTGGGTTATTCCGACGAGCAGATCGAGAAACTAGCGGCAGACGATGTAATCGCCATCGCCGACGAACCTTCATCCGCGTAGCGCATCACCCAGCGTCCGTACATCCGCGATATCTTCGAGCGACCGAACGGCTTTGACAACCTCGTCGAATTTGCCTGTTTCCATGGACATGCTGGCGACGGCACGGGCTTTGGCTTCAAGTTCCTCGGCGCTCATCGGGTTGCCCGGTGTGCCTCGGCAATCCTCGACCAGTTCTTCTTCGGTGCTGCCGTCGTTGAATTCGATCCGTACCCGGCCACCGATTTTTTCCGGGAACCAGCTGTCGACCTCCTCGTCGGTCTCCGTGAAGATGCGCTCGGCGAGCGCGCCAATATCGGAGTCAGCCAAGTTTGCCTCGGTATAGGCGTCGAAATTGTTGCCGCGTTTCACGATCTGCAGGGCAAGCGCATAATTCATGCTGAACTGAAACCCGAAGATATCCTTCGGTTTGCGGATCGAGCCGACTTCGTTAATCGCGTGCTGATTGGCACCGACAGTAATGCGTTTGACGTCATCCGCTTCGAAGGGACGCCGAGCCCGGATGATATCGACGGCATCGGCCGGAGCGTGGATCATGCCATTAGCCGCATACTTCTTAGTCCAGATATCGGCAACCACGAAGCGTTCACCAAGTCCGTCGGTAATGACCTCCGGCGTATAGGTATCGCTCATGGCGCGGATGCCGAGTGGACCTTCCAGGATCGTCGCCGGTCCGGTCAGCCCGAATTTCGCCAACGCCGCCGCTCTGATCCCACCCGATGCGGCGATGCCGCCATGATAGCGTTTCACCTCGCCGCCGGATTTGTAGCATTCCGTAACACCGCTACAGAAGCTGGCACTGATCGCGATGGCGTGCGTCATCGCGTCTGCGTCCAAGCCCATGAGCTTGCCGGCCGCGGCGACGGAACCCAAAGGACCCGCGGCGGACGTCGGATGGAACCCGCGATAAAGCTGTGACGGCGACATGGCATACCCGCACCGCCCCATGACTTCATACCCCACCACGACCGCCTCGATCAGCGCTTTGCCGCTTAGCCCGTCCCGTTCCGCCACGGCGAGGGCCGCCGGCACCACCACCGGACCAGGGTGCGCGAGCGCGGGCGAATAGACATCGTCCATTTCGAACCCATGCCCAAATGCGCCGTTGGCAAAGGCCGCATTCTCCGCCGAGACCTTTTCCGGCGCGCCAGCGATACTCGCCTCGGAGTGGTTCGCTTGGCTTTTCACGTAATCGACCGCGAGCTTCAACCAGGGCTTGGTCGAGACCCCAATCTGGATCGCGAGTTGATCGAGAATATGGTCTTTCGTTCGCTGGATGAGGTGCGGGGTCAGATCGCTAAACTTCAATCCCACCACGAATTCGGAGACAGCTCGGGTCGTGCTAATCTTTGCGGAGTCCGGATCAATTCCCATGCGCCTTCATCATTCGGTCATACCGTTTGGCCAGCATTGCCTGGCTCTCGTCAGGGTGGGTGAAGATATAAAGTGCGCCGTCTACTATTCCCGCCAGCACCTTGGCCGCGACTTCCTCCGGCAGCATGACATTCTCGGAATGGCGCCGCTCTACCTCGGTTATGGCAACATCCTTTCGATAGGCTTCCGGCCGCGTCTTATTGGTGAAGATTCCGGTCTCGACCTGAGACGGGCACAGCATCGAAACTCCAATCGCGGTATTGCGAAGTTCGCGCGAGAGGCTTTCCGTCAACCCGACAACAGCAAACTTCGAAGTGTTGTAAACCCCATAGAGGTCACCCGCGAAGTGTCCGGCAACCGATGCCGTGTTGACGATATGTCCCGGCTCTCCCGCGTCCAGCATGCGCGGCACGAAGGCACGGACCCCATGGATCACGCCCCAAAGGTTGACCGACAGGATCCAGTCCCAATCCTTCTCGTCAGCGTCGAGCATCGGCGCCCGGATGAGGACACCGGCGTTGTTGTGGATGATATGAACGGCGCCAAATTGCGCCCAGGCCGCATCCGCCAAGGCTTCGACCGAACCCGCCTGGGTCACGTCGGTGACGACGCTGATTGCTTCGGCACCGCGCGCTTCAACGTCCCGACATGCGGCATCAAGCGCTGCTTCGTTCATATCCGCCATGACCAATTTCGCGCCGCGGTCCGCAAAAGCGAGCGACACCGCCCGCCCGATACCGCTAGCCGCCCCGGTGACAACGGCGGTTTTTCCACGAAAGTCCTTCATGCCCGTTAGATCCGTCCCGCCGTTTTGAGTTTCTCGATCTCATCTTCAACAACCGTGCCCTTGAAGAAGTCCGGATTCATACCCGCATGCAGGCGCGCTGGATTGACGAACATGAATTGCTCGAAATCCGCATCGGTCATATGCCCACC
>JAJFJC010000181.1 GCA_021774385.1 Alphaproteobacteria bacterium | reverse complement strand
GGCTTTCGCATCGGTGCAGATACAACGAAGCCGCATTCGCAATGCCATAGCGTTTTTTCATGCGCACCTTGTGAAACGCATCGATATGGCCCCGGTGCGCCGCGCTCATATCCTCGGAGTCCGGCGATGATGTCTCGAAATCGTAAAATAGTCCCAATGCCGCGAAGTGCAGTCTGATCTTCACATACACCGCATTGATCGTGTTGAGGCTTAAGGATATCCGCTTGGACGCCTCGGTTGGCGTCAGATCGCCCGCAAACGCTCTGAGAATTTTCCTGAACTGATATTCCGAGAATTTCGCATTCCGATAGTAGAGATTGCGGGGACGGCGCTTTGCTGTTTTTCTCGGCGAGACCATCGTGGATTATCGATCCGCGTCAATGCCTTGAATGGAGCGGTGAGGCTAGGGCCGGGCGTTTTGCTTGTAAAGCTTTCGCGGCTTTTTCTTGCCGAGGATTGACGGCGATGCCATCTCATTAAAACCCACTCACACATTTCCAGACGAGGACATCGCGAGGTTTAACCGGGAGTCCGCGTTCCACAATGGCGGCTTCCAACCGGCGAAGGAGATGTGTCATGCCCGTTAAAACATTTTGTACCCATTGCGAATGCGTTGTCCGCGATCCCTGCCGCGATCAATTCTCGGCCGATAACGGGCTTGCCGTTTACGCCGCCGCCGAATGGGAATTGCGGCGCATCGGATATTTCCAAAGGCTGGCGCGGGGATATGCGCGGACCGGCATATCCAGATACAGAACGCTGGGCTGGCTCAACAATACGATCATGGATTTTGAGGGACGGCTCTTCGAGGCGGACGGCGAGCCGTTCTGTACACCCGATACGCTGGTCGATGACGTTTTTAAACGCCCCGGATCGATCCGCTGGCTCTCAGATTTCAAGAAGTTTTCCTATCGCCGTCCGGCCCAGCGCCCGCAGCGCAATGTTTGGCCTCGGCTGAAACTGATCGATCTTGCCCTGAAGATCGAAGCGCTGAACCGCTGACGCGCCGGGTCAACTTCCCCCCACTCCAATAACAAGCGCGGTGAATAGTGCGTGTGAGGACGGGGCGATGTTTGCCCTGTCCCGATCCGAGAAGGAAAATCGAATGTTCAATTCGGATAAGCACCGCGAGGCCGGCCAATCGATCTTCATGAGCTCGATGAAGGGTCTCGCCAATACCGGCGCGGTGGCGGCGACGTTTTTCACCACGCCGATTGTCTACAGCGCAAGCGTCGATTGGATCGTGAATTTTGCGATCAAACATTACGGCGCGGCCTGGGCGGACCTCGTGAACTTCGCCTGGTTCGTCCTAGTCGCATGTCTTGCGTTTTTCATCGCCCGCGCCTCGCTGTCCACGCTGCTTGTCATGGGCGGCTTGGCCGTGGCGACGAAGTTTCTCTAACCCTCCCCAACTTTGAAAGGAACACATCATGGCAAAATGGGAACATAAAGGCGGCGTCCGCGTCGATGCCTTCGAAAAAAAGACCGACTGGGGCGCGATTATCGGCGGCATTATCGCTGTCTTTGTCGTGCTGATGCTAATCGGCGCGATTGCAGGTTAGGGCGCATCCGTCCTCACCATATCTTTAACCTACAGGCGGGGGACTTCGGTCCCTCGTTTTTTTTGTGAGGTGCTACCCATGTCACAGAATTTTAATGAGCAATACCGCTTTGGCAGCGCGGGATGGGCTGATGAACAGGCTCTGCGCACCGCCGGGCTCTTTGGGCAAACCGGTCCGCAAATCGGATATTGGAAGGAGCGCGCCCTGCGCCTGGATGGCGATGCGCCGATAATAACCATCGGCGGAGCCGGGTCTGGCAAGCTCCGAGATTTGCTGGCTTTTGTGGTGTGCAATAGCCCCGATCAGCGCATGATCGCGCTCGATCCACGCGGCGAGCTTGCCAGTATCTCCGCGCATATGCACGCTGCCCATGGCGAAGAGGCATGGCACTGGAACCCGGTGGGTTTGTGCGGATTGCCGAGCAATCGGTGTAATCCGCTGGATATTCTCGATCCAAAATCAGCGAACTTCCATGCTGATTGCAAATTCATCGCCGAAGGTTTGATCCCGCTCTCAGGCGAAGGCAACGGCAAATATTTTGAATTGCGCGCGCGGGAATGGCTCGAAAACATCGTCAAATCCCTGGCTTTACAATTTGGGCAGGTCAGCCTTCCCATGCTCTACCGCGTCATCAACACGGTCGAAGCCGATAAAAAACGCTGGGCCGATCAATTGGAAGCCATGCTGGGAAGCCCCTTCGAAGGCGTGCGCCGTAGTGCCGGCGAAATGCTGGTCAAACAGCAAGATGCGCCTAAGGAGTTCGGCGCGATCCTGGGCGAGATATACGCCCATCTTAATTTCCTGGACGACCCGGTGTTGCTGGCTTCCTTGGAACAGCCGGAGTTTTCGATTGAGGCGCTCTGCAATCGCAACAAGGCGTGCAAGGTGTTTCTGAATATTCCGGCGGAATATCTTTCCATCTGGTCGCCGCTGGTGCGGCTCTTTTTTACGGTCACCATGCTCTATAAATCGCGCGTGCCCGATGCACCGCGAGTCATGCTGCTGGTCGATGAGGCCGGTCAATTGGGCCGGTTCGAAGCGTTGCTGCGCGCCTTTACATACGGACGGGGCGCGGGGATACGCGCTTGGGCGATATTTCAGGACGCCGGGCAAATAAAGCGCAACTTCGGACCGGAAGCTTTGCAAGGGTTTTTGGGCTCGGCGCAAATGCGCCAGTTCTTCGGCGTTCGCGATTATGAGACCGCGCAATTGATTTCCAACATGCTGGGCAGCGAGACCCTGGAATATGACGATATCCTGCAACAAGAATCCGCCCGGCGGCAAAAGCGCGAGGCGGTGCGTGGATTGTTAATGCGCGGCAATGATCCGTTCGAGGCGGCGCATGGGATCAACCATGCAAATTTCCAGGAAAACCACCGCACCAAGCAAGTCCGCAGCCTCATGACCCCTGATGAAATCCTGGCGATGCCCGAGGATCGGCAAATCCTGTTCATCTCCGGCAAAAATCTCAAGCCGATCCTTGCCGCCAAATATCCCTACTTCACACGGCGCGAGATGGCCGGAAAATATCTTCCCAATCCATATCATCCGCCATTGGACAGCGTACCTATCAAAACGCGTTTCGGCGCCAAACGCGCCGCCATCATCACTGAAAGGGTGCCGCGCCACCTGGCCTCTTTCCCCCAATATGCGGCTGGAAGTTGGGCATATGTGCAGGGTTGCAAACCCTAACCAAAAGGACGACGCAAATGAGCGACGACAAAACAAACGATGGCAGCGCGGGCAAGCGCCCCAGCCATATCGCCTATCAAGTTCGCGATGGCGAGCAGGACAAATCCTACTTCAACAAAATCGGCGCGGCCTGGGAACACAAGGACGGGCAAGGCTACAATATCCAACTCGATTCCGTCCCCGTCGATGGCCGCGTCACCTTGCGCACACCGATGGAGCGTTTGGAAGAAATGCGCAACGGCAACGCCGATGGGCAAACCCGTGACGCGCAAGGCCGCGAGCGATGAAGCCGCAATTTTCCCAATCCGCATCCATGCCCGCCATCGCCACGCGCGCGGAACTTAATCAACGGCTTGCGGCACGGCCCAAACCCGCACCGCAAATGCACCTTACTCCCAGCGGGCCGGACGCCTTAGAAGCGCGGCGGCAGGTGAATGCTGAGAATGAAAAACGCATCGCAAATTTGCGGGGTAGCCTCGACACCGCCCATGAAATCTTGAACATCGATCTCCGGCTGGCAAATATACGCAGTCCCGCAAAGGCGGATTTTAGCCGTAGCCGGTAATTCACACCCTTCCTGACCACTTCGCCCCGCTCCGGTCGTACTGATCGCAGTGGGGCGTTTTTTGTCAAACGGCAATTGATGAATTTTTCGGTGTACTAGAGTTTGTGCCCAAACCGCATTTCATACTGGCTGTTATCACTCTGTCCTCTCGTCGTCGTTCTCCATTGGCAGGATTGAGGCAAGCTCCTCCTCAATCTCAAGATCATAAGCCATGATCAACGTGGCCAGATGGAGCCCAACCGTTGCGCGCAATTCGCCAAGAGCCACGAAGAAACCAGAATCATGGCCGAAACGCCCATGCTCAAGGTGCCGGTAATCTGGGTGGGGCTCGTCAAGGAAACGGCGGCATGCCGCACGCATCCCTTTTATCGGAGTCATTGCGTGGGAGTCATCCGCAAGACTGGCAAGCGTTTCTGTCGCTTTTTCACGGATTGAAAGCGTGGACTGGGTTACCTGACCTTCGATCTCCAGATGATGCGGATTGAATAGAACCCTCCTGTCTTCAAGGAACATCACAAATCCGCGAACAGCTCTCCGTTCATCTTCTGGCGGGTCCCATGACACTCCTCCAAACGGCGTGGAGATTCCCGTGATTCGGCGGGCCAGATTGTGTGCTTTGAGTTTTGCCATGCTTGTGGTCCTACACCATTAGCTATGACCGCTTGCGGCCATCAAAATATCTAACGCTCCTGTTCCGGCCCTTTGCGGCTTGGGCGTGTTTGATCGTACCGTTGGCCTCGAAGGTTATCCAGCCGGTCTTCCGGTGACGGCATTGCGGCGCGATTGAACGGCGTTTGCGCATTCTGCGAAAGATCGCACCGTTGCGCTGAACCGCGCAGTTTTTCTATCCGACCTAATAGGTCGTGGCTTTTAGGCGCAATTGGTGGTTCCGCTTGGCTATACCGACCGCGTTCATCCGCTTTGGGCTTTCTTGTCCTGCGGCGCAGCTTGGGCTGAGTATCAGACGGTGCCGGTTCCAGTATTTTCTCCGCTGATTTTTGGTCATGCTGCAACGTCGCGAGTATTTTGGTGTTGCCCT
>JAJFJC010000019.1 GCA_021774385.1 Alphaproteobacteria bacterium | reverse complement strand
GCAATATGCACGACGCCGTGTCGATCCGGGATCAAGGCAAAGGGGCGCGAATTACCATCGTTGTGGTTGGGTTGGCGGCCATCGCTCTAGTGGCGCAATACGCGGTGACGATGTTGAACATGGACCCTGCCGAGCTCGACTTGCCGGCGGATCGGGCCGAATTCATTCGTGTGATCGGCTATCTGTTAGTCTTTCAATGTGCCGTCGGGTTGATCGCGATCGCCCTTGCCCTGATCGACCGGGGTAAATTGGGCCAGGGACTCTATCTTGGCACGACAGCCTTTAACGTTACGATTTTCCTGGGCGTCTGGGGTTTCGTCGTCATGGAGAAGGCATCACCGGTGCTGCGTAATGTCGCCGTTTCGCAGTTCCTGCAATTGATAAGCTGCTTGGTTCTTGTTTCGGTTATCGATGCCTTTTTATTCAAGCGGGCCAAGTCATTGGGCGAGCTCCAATGGGGCAAGATGACCGTGCGTTCGCAGTACGCGTTGCTGCTTCTGACATTCGTAATCACCATGAATATGGGCCTGATGGGATTTATCCGGTCCGGTTTGCGCGGTGATTGGCACATATTCGGAGTCATGCGCGACACGTCCGAATGGGCCTATACGCCAAGCAATTTCGTCATGACACAGCAGGTCGGCGGCGCGGTTCTGTTATTCATGATCGGCTGTGCCTTCATGTTCTGGCTCGGCGGTATTTCCTCCAAGAAGTCGGAGGATTGAGGACATGAACGCATCCATAGGCCGGATATTTCTGTTCCTGCTTATCGTCTTGGGACTCTATCTCTGGATCGGCTACGCCATTACCGATCTCACCGGTGGTGGACGCAAGTCGACGGCCGCGGTGGATGTCAGCCCGGAAGGCGGCGAGGCCATTTATTGGGGCAAAGGCAGATGCTTCACCTGCCACAGTGTCGGCGGTCAGGGCAGCGCGGTACGGGGCCCCAACCACGGTCAGTTTGGTGAAAAATTCCCGTTGTCCATGGGCGCACGCGCGGAGGAGCGGGCCAAGGAACGTTCCGAAAAGGAAGGCACTGAGTTCACCGCTGTCGATTATGTCGTCGAAAGTTTGGCTAGTCCCGGCGCCTATGTCGTCAACGGGTACAAGAATGAAATGGCTGTCGTCTACGCGCCGCCCATATCCTTAAACCTCATTGAGATAAAAGCGGTTGTCGCCTATCTGATGTCGCTTGGTGGTGATTTGGATATGGAAGCTATTGACAGTGGGCCGAGTGAAATCACACAAAATTTCTATGCTAAGATTGCGGCCGCCGCCGCGGCTGGCGGCGGCGACCCCGGCTTGGGCGCAGTTGTCTATGAGGACAATTGCAGTGAATGCCACACCCTGAATGGCGAGGGTGGCGAGGTCGGTCCCGATCTCTCGGGAATCAGCGCCAAGGGTCTCAAATTCCTTTCCACCGCCATCCTTGAACCCGCCAAATCACTGACCAAGGGGTTCGAAACATATGTCGTTGTCGATAAGGAGGGCCGCCAAACCGTTGGTTTGAAAACGCGTGATGAGGCTGGTGAAATCGATATTACCAAGGCCAATGGTGATGTGGTCACGCTTGCCAAGACGGACGTGAAACAAATCAAAATCGACGAAACGAAAAGCGTCATGCCGGACGATTTGTCCGAGGCTATGACGGTTAAGGATTTCCAGGACATCCTTTCCTTCCTGATGCTGCAAAAACCAAAACCGAAGCAATAAGGCGGGAAAGGTCGATCATGAAAAAATTTAAAATTGGCAGTTTCCCAACGGTCGTGATCACGTTGCTGGTTGTCTATTCGTTGGTGAAATGGGGTATCCCGGCTGTCTCGCGCGAAGTCACGACACTACCCTTCCCATTGCCCGTTCCCGGCACCTTGATGTTCTTCTACATGGTGCTGACGTTTGTCGCCTTGTTCTTGATTGTAACGTTTTCGGAAGAAGGTCTCGAAGATTTCCTCCGACCCGTGAAAAAATTCTTGCGCGGCGGTTACGGTAAAATTCCCCGCATCGTGCTCTTGGCCGCGATCCCCGTACTCGCTGGCTGGCAGATGTATGAAATCACGGTTCCCAAAGTGGAAGCGCCGGCGTCGTTGCGTATTCAGCATCCGTCATCGAATTTTCCGAAAAGCTTCGAAGCCAAGAAGAATCCCTTCTCCAATCCCACGGATGCGGACATCGACGCTTTCGTTGAACAGGCGAAGGCGAATGAAATCGAGTTCATCCCTCAAGTGCAGGAAGACATCGACCGTTGGTCGGAAGAATTCGACCCGGAACACACTTTGGAATTTTTTCCGGTCGAGCCGATGAAGGCGCTTCTGGCACAGCTTAAATCCGGGAAGGTGGATAAGGAAACCGCCAAGGCGGCGTTGCTCGAGAAAAATTTGTTCGAGGGCCGTGCGCTATACGCCATGAATTGCCGGGCCTGTCACGGCGACAGCGTCGCGGGTGATGGTCCCATGGCGGACGGGTTTAAACTCCGGCCTATCAACTTCACCGACAATGGCACGGTCGAGACGATCGTCGAGGGGTATACTTTTTGGCGGGTTACGAATGGCGGCCCGGGACTTCCCCCGGAAGCGACGCCTTGGGATTCGGCCATGCCTGAGTGGAAACTTAGCCTCACGGAGGCCGAGCGTTGGAAGATAATTCTCGCTGAATATGACCTGGCACAAAAGACGCCGCGCATTCCGGAGGGGCACTGATGCGGAACGTCGGTAAATATTTGGCCTTGGCCATCTCGATTTTAGTGTCGGCGGTAATCTCGGACACGGCTTTGGCCGCCAATACGCCGAGCAAACCCATGCCCGCAGTTTCCGATGCGTTGCTTGAGCAGGGGCGCGCGCTCTATTTCAGACGCTGTAGCTTCTGCCATGGATTGTTGGGCGATGGCGAGGGACCCGCGGCTAAATATTTGGATCCAAGGCCGCGCGACTTCACGCTTGGCACTTTTAAGTTTCGAACGACCCAGAGCGGCGAGTTGCCGACCAACGAGGATTTGTATCGGACGGTCAGTAGAGGGTTGCCAGGGACGGCAATGCAAGCCTTCGATAGCGATTTGATCAAGAATGGCCTTAGCGAGGACGAACGGTGGGCGGTTATCGCCTATATCAAGACGTTCGCCCAAGAATTCGACGACCCGGACCTGGATCCAGTGAAGACCGGGAAGGTGCTCTCGCTGCCGGTCAATCGTGCGCCGCACAATGCGGAAACCATCGCCAAGGGTAAGGTCGTTTTCGAGAAGGCCAAGTGCTGGAGTTGTCACGGTAAGCTGGGCCGAGGCGACGGTAACAAGGAGTTCCGCAAAGACGATTGGGGCTTTCCCATCCGCATCCGCAACGTGACCCATCCATGGAAAATTAAAGCCGGATCAGAGGTCGAGGACATCTATATGCGGTTCACGAGCGGAATCAGCGGCACGCCCATGCCTTCCTTCATTAAGAGCTTGA
The DNA here is from genome assembly GCA_021774385.1 of Alphaproteobacteria bacterium. Taxonomy (GTDB): domain Bacteria; phylum Pseudomonadota; class Alphaproteobacteria; order UBA8366. Next base: position 4,413 of record JAJFJC010000019.1, on the reverse strand, counting down.
ATGAGGAAGACCGCTGGAACCTCGCCAACTATATTAAATCATTGCAACATACGTTGAGCTCGCATCAAGCCCTTAAGGCGAAGCCGGTCGACGGCACGTTACCGGAAAGCCCCAAGGACGCTGCTTGGGATTCCGCGGAGCCGATGGATATAAGGCTGGCGGGCCAAGTCGTGGCGGCACCGCGATGGCAAAATCCAAGCATCGAAATGGTCACGGTGCAAGCGCTCTTCAACGATAAGGACATCGCCTTCCGTCTTACCTGGGATGATCCCTTCAAGGACGTGTCCCACGATAAGTCTAAGGAATTCAAGCCGGCGGAAATATCCAAGGTTGGGGCCTTCAATTCCTACGTCGAAGCCAATGGGATGGTTCCGAGGGCTTTGGAGACGTTCCGCGATTCCATTGCGTTGCAATTCCCGGTCAAACCGCCCCAAGGTACGAAAAAGCCTCACTTCTACCGCGGCTCCTCCTCTGATCAGGTGCATCTGTGGGTTTGGAAGGCGGATTTGGACGCGGCGGGTAAGCAAGGTTCGGAAGAAGGCAATGCGCGCGGCTGGAAACAGCCTATCAAGGTGCAGGCCAAGGACAAACAACAGGTCACGGGCAAGGCGACATGGGATCAGGGGCGCTGGACCGTGGTTATGAAGCGGCCGCTGAAGACCGATGACAAGAACGACGTACAGTTCGAAAAAGGTGTCTTTACGCCGATGTCGGTCAATGCCTGGGACGGTTCCAATGGCGAGCACGGCCTGATCATGAGCCTGAGTACTTGGCAGTACGTGATTTTGGAAGCTCCGATACCAATGAGTGTCTACGCCTATGCCGTTTTAGCTTTTCTGGTCGTGGGTGGCATCGGCGTTTGGCTGGTGCGCAAGGCGGAAACTGAAGGGGAACCGGCGGAAACGGGCGCGTGAGCCCAATCCGACGAATAGGAGGAGAGAATATGATGAAACCATTTCTTACGGCGGCTTTGAGCGCGGCCTTTCTCGTTGGCACCGCGTCATCGGTTCTGGCCGACCCGGCCGCCGGCAAGGCGGCGTTCGAAGCCAAGGGATGTACGGCTTGTCACTACACCGATGGGCCGGCCAAGGAAAAAACCATTGATGATCAACTGGCCAAAAAGGGCCCCGAACTTTGGTATGCGGGCTCGAAATTTCAGAAAGACTGGCTTGGTAAATGGCTGGCTGACCCGAAGCCCATTCGGCCGATGAAATTCAATGATCTGATGGTAGAGAATCCCGGCGACCATCCGAAATTGGCCGGCGCCGATGCCGCTTCGGTGACCGACTTCCTAATGAGCCTTACGTCCGCCGATGTCCCCGCCGGTAAGGTGAAACCGAAGAAAAACCCCAAGGGCCGGCAGATCTTTATCAAGAAGATGCCCTGCAGTGGCTGCCAACAATATACGGGGCGTAAAAAGAAAATCTCCGGTGGCCGTAGCGGCCCCTCCTTGGTCGAAGCGGGCCTGCGTCTCAACCCGGATTGGATCTTGGCCTACCTGCAAAAGCCAAAAGTGTTCAAGCCGGTGAAGATGATGCCGGTATTCACGGGACTTTTAAGCGACAAGGACATGATGAACGTTGCCCGGTATGTCGCCAACTTCAAACCAAAGAAGAAGAAATAGGGGAGGAGATTGACTATGAAAAAATTGTTGATAATTGCCGCCGTCACGGCGCTCGCCTCCCAATTCACCGCCGCATCGACCGAAGCCGCCGATTCGGAAAAGGTGTTCAAGTTCTACTGCGCCCAGTGCCACGGCCTGACAGGCAAGGGGGACGGACCCAACGTGACCAAGGATTTTCCTGTTAGCCCGCGCAACTTCACCAATGCCAAGGAAATGGACAAGCTTTCCGATGCGGATTTGAAAAACGTCATCATGGATGGCGGCCCGTCGGTCAGTAAATCGCCCATGATGCCACCTTGGGGTAAGACGCTAACCGAAGCCGAGGTGGATGGCTTGATCAAACATCTCCGCGGGATATGCAAATGCAAGGGCAAGCAGGGATAGCGGTCTGTCGAGGGTAATGGTTAGAAAACGTAGAAATACAGGATCAGGACAATGACCACGGCATTCACGGCCATGCCAATGAAGATGACGATGTCTGCTAGTCGTTTTCGGGGCAATGCCATGATTGAATTTTACCCGGTAGCGAGGCCTCGGATCAATGATCCGAAGCAAGGACTCCGAAATTATTTTGTGGAAGACACGGATGTCTGAACAAGCGGAAGATCAGGAACGTTTCCCTTGGGCCGGGCCCACGCTGTTTATCATCGTGCTCTTCCTGACCGCGGCGTTCTTTTGGTGGTTCGTACGTGCATAGGCTGGTGAGGGGAAAATAGATCATGGATATAAAAGGTTATTTTCTACCCTTCGTCGCGGCATTCGTGGTGTTCGCGGTGGCCTTCCTGTTGCTCGATATGGGGGCCATGAAAATGCAAGGTCTGAGCCTGATATTCAGCCAATGATGGGTGTGGAATCGAGAAACGCATGAACGGAATTCGTCCAGGGAAGATCGGATTGAAAGTGGCGATCTTTGGGTTCGTCGTTTTCATCCTGTCGCTAGCACATACGGGTTTCGAACCTTCGGTGATATTCGCCGCCGAGCCGACGGCGGAAGCGAGCGAGGTTGCGCCGACCAACCCTTACCCGCCAGCACCAAAGCTTACCGCCGCCGACTATCCCACGATCGCCGGGGTTAATAGCCGGGTCGTCGTTTGGATATTCGCGCAGCTCCATCTTTGGTTCGCGGCTTTCGTCCTGGCCGTGCCGATTTTCGTTTTTATTATCGAAGTCATCGGCATGCGGACCAGGGATAAGCGCTATGACGACATGGCCTACGAGTTCATCAAGGTTTCCATCACAGCCTACTCCCTGACGGCCATTCTTGGTGGCGGGTTGGCGTTCTCGCTGGTCCTTTTCTATCCGCATCTTTTCACCTATCTCTCGACGATATTCAGCGAGAGCATGTTCTATTACGCGCTCCTGTTCTTCGCCGAGAGCGCGGTCTTGTATATTTACTATTACGGCTGGCATTGGCTGCAGGGTGGCTTCAGAAAATGGGTTCACCTGACCCTTGGCCTGCTGCTCAATGCCGTGGGCACGACGTTGATGTTACTGGCCAATGCCTGGCTGACCTTCATGATGAGCCCGGCTGGCGTCGATGCCGCCGGCGCATTTAGTGGCGATGCCTGGGCGGCGATACACAATTTCCTTTGGAATCCAATTAACCTGCACCGTTTCGTCGCCAACATCGCCTATGGCGGTTCGATCGTTGGTGCCTATGCCGCTTTCAAGTTCCTGACGGCACAAACAAGCCAGGAGCGCGCTCATTACGATTGGATGGGGTACAACGCCAATTTTATCGCGATCTGCGCGCTACTGCCGTTACCTTTCGCCGGCTACTATCTGGCGGCGGAAATTTACGCCTACAGTCAGCAAATGGGGATTACCCTTATGGGGGGTATCTTTGCCTGGCTCTTCATTATTCAGGCCGTACTGATCGGTACGCTGTTTCTGTCCGCCAACTATTATCTCTGGTGTGGCATGGGGCGTAGCGATGGTGCCAAACGCTACACCAAATACATCAAGTACATCGCCATCGTCCTGGTCGGCGCTTTCTTGGTTTGGTTTACGCCGCATACCCTTGTTTTGACTAACGAGGAATTAAAGGCGCTGGGCGGTCCGCATCACAAAATTCTGGGACCGTTGGGCATCATGCCAGCCAAGAACACCGCGGTGAACGTCATGATCATCTTCACCGCGCTTAGTTTCATGTTCTATCGGCGCTCCAACAAGATTGCCGTGGTGTCATGGGAGAAGGCGGGCAATGCCATTCAAGTCGCGCTTTTCACCGCAGGCCTATTGAACATAATTTTTCTTGGCGTCTACCACGGATACTTCACCAATACCGTCTACAAGGTCGCGGCGTCGATTCCGCAGGTGTTGACCACATTGATAATCATCGTCGTTAGCATGACGCTCGATTCCTTTATCTACAGGGGAGCGAATGAAGTTGGCCCCTTGCGGTGGGGTCGGATACCGGAGCGGGCGCAATACGCACTGTTCCTGTTGGCCGTGGCCTTCACGTGGTTGATGGGATTGATGGGGTATATCCGCTCCGGCATTCGCCAGCATTGGCATGTGGTGGATATCATGCGCGATGCGTCGTCCGAAGCCTTCACGCCAACGTTGGGATATGCCGCCAATGTAGTTTCCGTCGCGGCCATAATTTTCATGGCCATGGTCATATTCGTTTTCTGGATCGCCCAGATCAGCAGCGCCAAGACCCTGCCTGCTGGGTATTGGAAGGCGTAGGCGGTCAGGCGGAAATTTTTTACCGTTATCGCCTTTACTTTGTTGACCATCGGATTTTTTGCCGCCTATTCCATTTATGGCATCCCGCAGATCGAACC
>JAJFJC010000180.1 GCA_021774385.1 Alphaproteobacteria bacterium | reverse complement strand
TGTCGAAAGCGTCGCGATCGGATTTTTGCATGCCTATGCCGATAGCGCCCATGAACAACGCGCCCGTGAAATTCTCACCGAAGCCCGTCCCGATTTGATGGTGACCCTATCTTCGGAAGTCTGTCCCGAGGTCCGCGAGTTCGAACGCTTCACGACGGCCACCGCCAACGCCTATGTTCAGCCATTAATGGCAAGCTACCTCAGGCGGTTGGAAACGGCGTTGAACGAACGCGGTTTTTCAGGCGCGTTTTTCCTGATGACATCCGGCGGTGGACTGACGACGCTGGATACAGCGGTTAGATTCCCAATCCGTTTGGTTGAGTCGGGACCTGCCGGTGGCGCAATACTCGCAACCGGCATCGCCCGCGAGTGTGGGACCGAACAAGCGCTGTCCTTCGACATGGGCGGCACGACGGCGAAAATTTGCCTCATCGAGGATTATACGCCGGAAACCGGACGCAGTTTCGAGGTCGCGCGTCAGGCTCGCTTTCAAAAGGGGAGCGGACTTCCGTTGCGGATTCCGGTTATCGAAATGGTCGAAATAGGCGCCGGCGGTGGTTCGGTCGCCGCGGTCGACTCGATGCAACAGATCACGGTCGGACCAAACAGCGCCGGCTCCGACCCTGGACCTGCTTGTTATGGACGAGGCGGGCTGGTGCCGACGGTAACCGATGGCGACGTCGCCTTGGGCCGTATCGATCCGGCATCCTTTGCCGGCGGCAAGGTCCAGCTTACGCCCGAAGCCTCGCTGGCGGCGCTCCAGCGTGATATCGGCGCGGCGCTTGGGTTGAGCGGTGAATTGGCGGGTTATGGCGTCATCGAAATGGTCGATGAGAATATGGCCAACGCGGCGCGTGTTCATTCTATCGAACGCGGCAAGGTTATCAGTGAACACACGATTATCGCCTTTGGCGGCGCGGCGCCGCTGCACGCTTCACGGCTTGCCGAAAAATTGAATATCGACCGCGTCATCGTTCCAACGAATGCCGGTGTCGGTTCCGCGGTCGGGTTTCTGAAGGCGCCTATCGCTTATGAAGTCGTGCGTAGCCGTTATATGACCTTGCGCGATTTCGATGCCGGCCTTGCGAACGAAATGCTGCATTCAATGCAGGCGGAAGCGCTTAGTGTCGTTCAAGCTGGTGCCGGCGATGCACCTTTGATCGAAAAGCGGATCGCCTTCATGCGCTATATGGGACAAGGTCATGAAATCGTCGTGCCTTTGCCTAATCGCGACCTCACGATTGAAGATACCGCGATGCTGAAGGATACTTATGACCGGGAATACGAAGCTTTGTATGGTCGGACAATTCCTGATGCGGACATTGAGTTGCTGACTTGGGCCATGACGGTAAGTACCGAAACGGCCGGAGATACCGCGCTCGACGCCACTACTGAAATTCCGGGCATCGATCCAGTTAGCCGTTGCCGCGTCTTCGATGCCGCGACCGAATCCTTCATTGACATTCCCTTGTTCCGCCGTGAAAGGCTTCAACCCGGGATGCGTATCGAAGGGCCAGCGATTATTGCGGAGGACGAAACTTCGACCTTTGTATCTGGAAGTTTCGACGCGTCGATTAACAGCGCGAGCTATATCACGCTGGAGCGTAAGCAGTGATAACCGATTAGACTGGATCGGGGATTAGTTGGGTTATAGGAGAATCTGACGATGAACGAGGCACGCCCGACGACAGTGCGTCTGCAGAAACTATCCTGGGCGTTCACACAATCCGCTGTGTTGTTTGCCGCAATTGAGGCGGACTTCTTTTCCGCGGTGTCTTCGCATGGGAAGTCGATCGAGGCGATTGCCGAGGCGCTGTCGATAACCGAACAAAACACACAGCGTATGATCGTCGCGCTGTTGACCCTGGACCTTATCGAACGCGACGGCGAAGGTTTCCGCAATGCGCCGGATGTCGAGCGGTTCTTGGTTACAGAAAAGCCGAGCTATGCGGGGAAATGGGTGCATTGGTTTCATCACCAGTGGAACGCCTGGGGAGAATTGGGACAAAGGCTACAATCCGACGGTCCGGAAGCGACACTGGGATTTTACAACGAGGGATTCACGGTCGCGCATGCAAGGCGCTATCACGAGGCGACAGCCAGTGTTGGGCGCGGTGCGGCGCGTAAATTCCTGCGTGAAGTTGATCTGACGGGACGGCGCAAACTCCTCGATCTCGGCGGCGGCTCCGGCGCCTATTCAATAGAAGCCGCCAAAAGATACCCGGAGCTGACCGCGGTGGTACTCGATTTACCGGAAGTGGTGGTTATTTCACGTGAATTTATCGCCGAGAACGACGTTTCCGGCCAGGTCACCGCAGAGCCGTGCGACTTTACCGCCGACGATTTCCCATCGGGCGCGGACGTGATCTTGATGAATAGCAATTTGCCGCAGTATTCCGGTGAAATCATTCAACTGGTCGTGCAGAAAGCGTTCGATGCGCTGGCGCCTGGTGGCGAAATGCATATTTGCGGCGAAATGGTGAACGAGGATTGGGACGGCCCGTTGATTCCCGCCATGTGCACGATCCACGGTGCGTTGTTCAACTCCACGGCACTACCGCATACGCCGAGCGATTGTATAGGTTATTTCGAACAGGCGGGTTTCCAGGATGTCAAAGTGCGGGAGTTCATACCCGATATCCTACAGCACATAACGGGCCGGAAGCCGGACAAAGCGTAAGTAGGGAAGGGAAAACATGATCATCAAAGACGTCAGAACAACTCTAATCCGGCTGCCTTTTCAGGAGCAGCCGGCGCTGGCGGCGGGTTACGATAAGGACCGCGAGGTTCTCGTCGTGGAGATCGAGACCGCGTCGGGGATCGTTGGGCTCGGCTATCAGCTCTATTTGCGTGAGGGGTTTAGGACCACCAAGGCCTGCCTAGAGGAAGTCATGATTCCGCGCATCCTCGGCAAGGACGCCTCGGCGGTTGAGGCGATTTGGCGCGATCTGTGGCAAATCACGCTGGCCGATGGCCGCGGTGGCGCACCATTGCTGGCGCTTTCCGCAATCGATGTCGCGTTATGGGATATCGTCGGACAGAAGGCAGGGCTGCCGCTGCACCGGTTGTGGGGCAACTATCGCACCGAGGTCCCGATTTATGGTTCTGGTTGTTGGCGCGGGCTCGGCGGTGACGGCATGGCGGCAAAGGCAGAGAAATTCATCGCCGAGGGATACAAGGCGATCAAGATGCAGGTTGGTCACATCTGGACCGATGCCGAGGATGTCGCCAATGTTCGACAAATGCGCGACACGGTTGGACCCGACATCGATATCATGGTCGACGTGAATATGGCCTGGAGCGCGGACAAAGCGATCCTGATGGGTCGGAAATTCGAAGAGTCGGAAATCTACTGGCTCGAGGAACCCGTCTTGCCGGACGACTTCCACGGTTATTTCCGGGTTGCCGATGCGCTCGATCTGCGTGTCGTCGGCGGTGAAAGTCACTTTACCCGTTACGATTTGCGGCCGTTCTTCGAAAACCCCAAACTGCCGATCCTACAGCCCGACGTTATCCGGGGCGGCCTGACGGATCTCCGCAAGACCGCCGCGATTGCCGATACCTGGGGGCTACAGATCGCGCCCCACTTGTATCCGGAACTGATGATCCATGTGATGGCCTCGATCCCGAACGGTGTGATCCTGGAGAACATGCAGTTCATGGATGACTTCTGGGTTGAATGGGCAGAACCGGCCGACGGCATGGTCACCGCGCCAGAAACACCGGGACACGGGTTGAAGATCAAACCGGAAATCATGACGGATTGCGCCGTAAGCTAAATGAATTTTAAAGACGAAAGATCATCTCAATGACCGATGCCTTGTCGAAAATTCGCAACCAGATCATGTGGAACCGTTTGATCGCCGTGGTCGAAGAACAGGGCCAGACCCTGATGCGCACCGCGTTTAGCCCGATTGTGCGGGAATGCGGCGACCTTTCGGCCTGCGTCTTCGATCTCAAGGGCCGGATGATGGCCCAGGCCGTGACCGGGACACCAGGACACGTCAATTCGATGAACAACGCGGTCGGACATTTCATGCGCCATTTCCCGCTCCAAACCATGCGGGAAGGCGATATCTACATGACCAATGACCCCTGGATGGGCACCGGACATTTGAACGACTGGGTTCTCATGACACCGTGCTTCCATAAGGGAAAGCTCGTGGCGACGTTTCTGTGCACCGCTCACATAACTGATATCGGCGGCCTGAGCTCCGGCGCGGACGGCACGGATGTCTTCATGGAGGGGCTGTCCATCCCGATGACCAAGCTCGCCGATCAGGGAAAAATTAACGAGACCCTGGTTGAAATGATTAAGGCGAACACGCGGCTGCCTACCGACAATGAGGGCGACCTCTATTCTCTGATCGCTTGCAACGATATCGGCTGCCGGCGGTTGGTTGAGATGATGCGTGAATTCAGTCTCGATGATCTGGAAGAACTCGCGGACGCGATTTGTGACAACTCGCAAGCGGCCGTCCTCGCGGAAATTCGCAAACTCCCACAGGGCTCGTGGCGCAGCTCGATGACCATCGACGGTTTCGAAAACCCGGTCGGGTTCGTCGCGGAAATGACGGTCTCCGAAGATGGCATCCATGTCGACTATGATGGAACATCGCCCGCGTCGCGTTATGGCATTAATGTGCCTTTTGGATATACGTTGGCTTATACCGGCTTCGGGATCAGCTGCGTCGTGTCGCCCAATATTCCGAACAATGGCGGGTCGTTGGCGCCGATTACCGCTTCGGCCCCCGAAGGATGCATTCTTAACGCGGTGTCCCCGGCACCGGTTTCGGCGCGTCACGTTATCGGTCAGATGTTGCCCGACGTCGTCTTTGGCTGCATGCGCCAGATCGCACCTGACCGCGTCCCGGCCGAAGGAACATCATCGCTGTGGACGCTAAATCTGAAAGGCAGGCGGGCCGGCGATAATGCGGGACAGCGCATCTTCAGCATCAAACAGGTGACCACGGGCGGTGCCGGTGCAAGACCGATGAAGGACGGGCTTTCCGCGACCGCTTATCCCAGCGGAGTGATGGGAACGCCGATCGAAATTACCGAGTCGGAGGCGCCTTTGATCTTCTGGCGCAAGGAATACCGTCCGGATTCCGGAGGGCCGGGGAAATATCGCGGTGGCCACGGCCAGATTATCGAGATCGAGAACCGCGAAGGCGTTGGTTTTGATATTAACGCCGCGCATGACCGTATAGTCCACGCGCCACGCGGCAATGCCGGCGGCAGCGATGGCGCCAATGGCTATCTCGGTATCGCGGAGGGTGATGCGATCGGTTCAAAGGGGCGGCAGCCAATTCCCGCCGGCGGACGTCTTGTCGTTCATTCGCCAGGCGGCGGCGGCATCGGCGACCCGACCGAGCGCGATCCTAACGCGGTCGCGGCGGACGTACGCGATGGTCTCGTTTCCCCTGACGCCGCGAAACGCGACTATGGTCTGAACGTCGAAGCTTAGGCGTTATCCAGTTTCGATTGGCCGCGACTCGTCTTTAGCCCACTCGCTCATTGAATTGTCATAGACGGTAATACGTTCATAGCCGAGTTGGTGTAACAGAAACGCATCCAGTGTCGCGGCGATGCCGCCGCCGCAATAGGTGATGATTTCTTTCTCCGGCGAAGCGCCTATCGACGCAAAACGTTCGGCGACCGTCGCCGGATCGAGAAACGTGTTGTCTTGAGGATCGAGCAGGGACGCCGCGGGAATATTCTCGCTTTCGGGAATACGCCCCGGGCGGCCATATCGTCCGCTTTCCCCGCGATGCAGTTCCGGCGACAAGGCGTTGATCGTGCATGCACCCGCATCCCCGATCGCATCGGAAACCGCGTCAGGCCCGATAAATAATCCGTCTCGCGGGCGCGCATTGAAGGTTGCGGCCGGGTAATCGACTGGTTCCGTCGATACCGCGCGGCCCTCGGCGGTCCATTTCTGCCAGCCGCCATTCAACACCGCCGCGTTATCGAACCCGAACGCCCGCAGCATCCACCATATCCGCGTCGCCCATTGCGCGTTGCCGGTGCTGTAAAGGATGACCCGGGTATCGTCGCCGACACCATGTTTCGACAGTGCGGCGGCGAAGTGCTCGGGCGACGGTACCGTGAAGCGATAGGGCGATTCCGCGACCGACAGTTCGCCCTGTAAATCGATGAAGTCGGCGCCTGGAATATGCCCCTTGTCATAATCCGCGCGGCCGCTTTCTACTATGTAGGGAACGTCGGCGCCTTCTCCCGCATACAGCAAATGTACCGTACAATCAAAGATCCGCAAGGCCGCGTCGTTGAGATGATCGGCAAGCCAATCCGTTTCGACGATGGCATCGGGGTAGCGGTATTTCGGGCCGTCCGTGGTCATATCCATATTTCCTTTGCTGCGTTATTTCGCAAAATACGGCAATCATACCGTTGAAATACGTAACCAGCCGGCGCATCAAAGCTCTTCATTCTCCGCCAAACTGCCTACCGTGTATACACGATTGACATGCCCCATCTTACGGCCTGCCCGGGCTTCATTCTTGCCATAAAGATGAAGATGCATGTCGGGCTCGCGCAAGGTGGCTTCCCAGTCGTTTACCCGCGTGCCAATTAAATTCGTCATCACCGCATCGGCATAGCGTTCCGTTGAACCCAGTGCCTGGCCGCAAATCGCGCGCACGAATTGTTCGAACTGGCATGTTTGACAGGCGTTCATCGTCCAATGCCCGGAATTGTGCGGACGCGGCGCGATTTCGTTTACAATCAACTTATCGTCTCTTGTAACAAACAATTCGACGGCGAGAAGACCCACAAGATCGAGAGCATCCGCGATTCGCCGCGCCAAGGACCGAGCCTGTTCACTCAATACTTCTGAAATTCGCGCCGGTGCGATCGACGTATCCAGAATATGGTTCTCATGACGGTTTTCCGTGGGATCGAAAATCTTTGTTTCGCCATCCAATCCCCGTGCGACGATCACCGAGATTTCCATACGAAAATCGATCCATTTTTCCAGGACGCCACGCGTGGCACCCATATCGCGGTACGCCTCGCCAATATTCGTGTTTGGCTTTATACGGACCTGCCCCTTGCCGTCATACCCCAGGCGCGCGGTTTTAAGCACCCCGTCCGCACCAACCTTCGCGATGGCGCGCTGCAGACCGGATACGTCGTTTACCTCGGCGAAAGGCGTCGTCGGAATATCGATACCGCGCAGAAAAGATTTCTCCACGAGCCTGTCTTGCGCCGCCGACAGCGCTTTTGGTCCGGGTCTAACGGGAATGGAATTCAGCAAATAATCGACCGAAGCGACAGGCACGTTCTCGAATTCAAATGTCGCCACATCAACCGCGTCCGCGAAACGCGTGAGGGCGTTAAGATCGTCATAAGGCGCCACGGTTTCCGCCGCCGCAACCTGCGCCGCCGGGCCGCCTGATTCCGGCGCGAATATGTGACAACGGTATCCAAGGCGCGCGGCGGCGAGCGCCGTCATGCGACCAAGCTGACCGCCACCAAGGATGCCAATGACACTTCCTGGGCCAATTTTCGCGTTATTCCTTTTAGGCATCGCTAGGTGATTCGGCGACTCCCGCCGTTTGGCGTGCCCGCCAGTCATCTAATTTAAGCCGCACCTCTTCATTGCCCAATGCAATCACCGCCGCGGCGAGCAAGGCCGCATTAATCGCGCCGGCGCGGCCAATCGCAAGCGTACCAACGGGTATGCCACCGGGCATTTGAACGATCGACAACAGGCTATCCATGCCGCTCAAGGCTTTGCTTTCAACCGGAACGCCAAAGACGGGCAGGGGGGTCATCGCGGCGGTCATACCAGGCAAGTGCGCGGCCCCGCCCGCACCTGCGATAATGACCTGTAACCCACGGTTTCTTGCGGTTTCCGCGTATTCGGTAAGCCGCTTTGGCGTCCGGTGCGCGGAAACGATACGGGTCTCGTGCGGCACATCAAGTGCCGTAAGCGTTTCGGCGGCATGGCGCATGGTTTCCCAATCGGATTGACTGCCCATGATGATGCCGACAACGGCTGATCCAGCCATCGGAATATGCCTCGCAAAGCTGCGCCCCGTGGCGCGGAAGCTCCGCAGTATAGGTTTCGCCGGCGACGGTGCAAGCTGGCAATCCGCGTAAATCCGCGCGGCCGTTCGCCTTAATCCCCAAAATCGATTATATTTTCGGCATTAGTTCCACTTGGCGTTGATATTCGATGAAAGTTGAGGAAACACCGCCCATACAGCCGTCCCGGCAGGTTGGTATTGAAAAATCCGTTCCTCCGGCCGATTCCGCTGGAGGATCACAAGACCAAGGCAGGCCATATGGCGACGACGGTGAAGCCGCTCATGACCTGCATGACGTCGCCGCCGTCCATGGTGTCGCCGAAGAGGATCTAACACCGAATATCAGAGGTGCGATGATTGGCCTGATCGCGGAAGTCGCGACGCTCCGCGAAGCGCTCGATCAAAATCGGAACCGGCTGAAATATCTAACGATGCTAGCCGATCAGGATCCTGTTTCCCTAGTCTTGAATCGGCGCGCTTTCGTGCGGGAATTGTCACACGCGTTATTGATCGCACAGCGTCGCGGGACGGAAAGTAGCCTTCTGTTCGTGGAAATAGAAAACTTGAAATCGATCAACGCCGATCTTGGCCTGGCGGCCGGCGACGCCGCGATCGAACATATAGCTGGGATTATTCAAAACGAGACCCCGGAAGGCGATATCGTTGGCCGTGTCGGTGGCGCGGAGTTCGGTGTCATTCTGATTGGAGAAACAGAAGAACAAGCGCAAAGTAGAGCCGATAAGTTAGCGGAAATCGTGCGCGCGCGCGCCATGGTATGGGAAAATGCGGACGTCCCCCTGGACCTGACATGGGGAACATACCATCTCGATGGTGGTGAAGATGCGGGGGCCGCCATGAACGAAGCTGATAAGCGCATGAGAGCACAGCCGGCGGGAACGCCGGCGTCCTGAACCTTACGCAATAATGTCCGGTTGCAGTTCGTTTTCCAGCCGCAGGATTGCATCCTTCAACCCGAGCTTGCGTTTCTTTAAACGTTGCAGCTGCAGTTGGTCGAACGGGGCCTTTTCCGTCAAACGCGCGATAACATCGTCTAGGTCACGGTGCTCGATGCGCAATTCCTCGAGCATATTCCGCAACTCATCCAGGTCTTCCATTACGTTGATGGCCTTACCAAATCCGAACGATTGGTATTTTAGCAGAAATGTCATGCACTGCCATCTTGCGATGACGTTAATCGCTCGTCATGTTGCGGATTAATGGGAGATTTTTATATGGCCGATGGAAAACGTATTGGAATTTTGACGAGTGGCGGGGACTGCGCCGGCTTGAACGCCGTCTTACGCGCGGTCGTACGTGATGCGTCAGGGCGCGGTTGGACGGTTCTGGGCATCGAACATGGCACGCAAGGCCTCATGGAATCGCCACCACGCGCGCACGTCCTTGAAAACAACGATTTCGACGGCACGATCATGCGCCAAGGCGGCACAATTCTGGGGTCGAGCAATTACGGCAATCCCTTCGCTTTTCCACAATTGGATGGGCCTGACCTGGACCGGTCGGATGATGTCATCGCAGGCTATAAGGCGCTGCGCCTGGATGCCCTGATCGGCATTGGCGGCGATGGCAGTATCGCCATACTCAATAAGCTTGCGCAAAAAGGCGGCCTGAATCTCGTTTGCATCCCAAAAACAATCGACAACGATGTCGGCGTTACGGAAGTTTCGCTTGGATATGATACGGCGGTCCAAGTCGCAACCGACGCGCTTGATATGCTGCAGCCCACGGCCGCCAGCCATGACCGCGTGATGATCCTGGAAGTGATGGGACGCGACGCGGGTCACATTGCGCTTGTCGCCGGGATCGCCGGTGGCGCAGACGTGATCCTGATCCCTGAGATACCGTATCGGATCGCGAATATCGTCACGAAAATCCGAAACCTCCAAGCCTCCGGAAGACGATTTGCCCTCGTCGTGGTCGCGGAAGCCGTGCCGAATGAAGCGGGTAATAAAATCGTTCAAAAGTATGCCGGAGGACGATCCGCCTATGGCGGCATTGGCCATCTCCTGGGCGATAGGCTCGCGGAAACGACCCGCGCGGAAGTGCGTGTCACCGTGCTGGGACATGTTTTACGCGGCGCGGCGCCCGATGCGCGCGATCGGCTGATGGCCAACATCTTCGGCGTGCATGCCGTGGATTTAATCGCCGAGGAGAAGTTTGGCCGCATGGTTGCCTGGCGCGACAGGCAGGCAGTGGACATTCCGATCGAGGAAGCCGTCGCCGAACCGGCGCTGGTCGATGTCAACGGTCCAGTCGTGCGCACGGCGCGCCAACTCGGCATTTGCCTGGGCGACGAATGAAGCAGGACGCCCAAAATCCATTCTGGAATTTTTCGGTTACCGTTTACGGCCGGGAAGGGGTGGCGGACGCCTGCCTGCGGCTTCAGGATGGCTTTGGTATCGACGTCAATATTCTGCTGTATTGTTGCTGGATCGCGAAAGATGCCGGTGTTGCCCTGGACGAAACCGGCATCAACCGCATTCTGACTTTAACGTCGCCGTGGAAATTGGAAGTCGTCGCACCATTGCGTGCAATACGGCGCGTGATGAAAAACGCCTTTGACGGCTTTTCCGCCACCGACCAAGAAGCCCTGCGAACAGCGGTAAAACGAATTGAATTGAACGCCGAACGATTACAACAAGATGCGTTGTATGACGCCTTCATACCCTCCGAAAATGCACAATCCGACCAAACCGCGCGTAAGTCGATCGCGGCTAATAATGTGGACCGTTATTCGAAAACCTTGGATGCTTCGATCGATGCTGCAGGCCGTGATGACATCAGCCATATCATCGACATGATATTCGCGCCTTCTACCTGATCGGGTAATTACCTTGAATCCGGTGCCGCCTCATCGGCGCGTTCTCGCGCCACGGACCGTGTCATATCGATAAATCGGCGTATCGCGGCGGCATTTTCGATCCGGCGGCAGGCGAGGTTAATCGGTGCCTTTAATTCCGAGGGGGTTTCCAAGAGGCGATAGGCAATCCCCTCGACTTGCAAGCGCTTTAACGACTCCGGCACGATCGATATACCGAGCCCAGCGGCGACGAGGTTCAGCGTCGATGTAAACCGCGGCGCCTCCTGGGCGATATCTGGCGTAAATCCCGCATTGTTACACGCGGTTATGATGGCATCGAAAAGTCCCGGGCCAACCGTGCGCCGGTAAAGAACAAAGGAATCGCCGGCAAGGGCCTGCAAATCTATGGCGCCTTTATCCTTCCGTGCTAGGGGGTGTTCGGCGGGAAGTGCAACGAACATCGCCTCTTCGGCTAGCGGGTGCACCGCAAGTCCATTGCCATCCGCCACGGGAGACCGAATAAACGCCGCGTCAATGGTTTCGTTTATCAATCCGTTGACCAAACCACCCGTCCCGCTTTCCTCCAAACGCACGGAAACAAGCGGCGTTGTCTCCCTAAACGATCGGAAAACGGCGGGGAACAAAGGATGAAACGGCACCGAACTCGTGAATCCGACTACGATGTGTCCCTGCTCGCCCCGCGCGGTTCGTTGTGTCGCGGTACGTGCATGTTCGACATGCGCGAGGATTTTCTGTGCATCTTCAAGAAAGGTCCGGCCGGCATCGGTCAGTGCCACGCCGCGCGGCAAACGGCGAAACAATTGCACATCGAGCTCCGTCTCCAAGGCGCGTATTTGCTGGCTCAATGGTGGCTGCTGGATACCGAGTTTCTCCGCCGCGCGCGTGATATGGCCTTCCTCGGCGACGGCGACGAAATATCGAATATGTCGTAACTCCATAGGTCATATATAAAACATATCGAAAATGGTCTAAACATATATTAGAACGTAGGGCCAAATGAATTTATGCTTCCTCAACTTGTTTCACAGGCAAATCGAGGAAGATCATGACCGATGTTGAAATCTCTCCCGAGCAGGTCGCAACGCTCTATGGGCGGATGGAAGAGAACATTCAAATCGCGCGGCGGCGCGTCGGACGCCCCCTGACACTTTCGGAAAAACTTCTCTTCGGTCACCTCGATGCACCAAATGCCCAGTCGTTCGACGTTGGCGGGAGTCAGTTATCGCTGCGCCCGGACCGGGTAGCTTTCCAGGATGTCCTTGGGCAAACGGGGATGCTGCAGTTCATTCAAACCGGCCTCGACAAGGTCGTCGTACCGACCACTGTTCATTGCGATCACCTCATACAGGCGAGGGTTAACGGTCCTAACGACCTTCGTGATTCAATTTCCGAGAACGAAGAAGTCTATAACTTCCTCAAATCATCGGCGGCAAAGTTCGGGGCTGGCTTCTGGGCGCCAGGCGCGGGAATAATTCACCAAGTCGTCTTGGAAAATTACGCTTTTCCGGGTGCGCTCATTTTGGGAACGGATTCTCATACGCCGAACGCCGGTGGTCTTGGAGCCTGCGCCGTCGGCGTCGGTGGCGCCGACGCCGTGGAAACCATGAGTGGGTTACCGTGGGAAGTCTTGTATCCACGCCGTATCGGCGTCTATCTAAGCGGTGAATTGAGCGGCTGGACCGCACCCAAGGATATCATATTGTACGTGATCGGGGTGCTGGGCGTTACCGGTGGCACGAATGCCATCGTGGAATATATCGGTCCTGGCGCGGCTTCGATCAGCGCGACCGGTAAGGCGACGATAACCAACATGGGCGCGGAAGTTGGCGCGACAACATCGGTATTCGGATTCGATAACCGGATGGCACGGTATCTCGAGGCAACGGGCCGTGCCGCGCTATTGCCCCATATCGAGGCGAACCGTGATCTGCTGCGGGCCGACCCAGAAGTCGAAACTGATCCGGAGGCGCATTACGATCAGGTTATCAGGTTGGATTTGTCCACTTTGGAACCACACGTCGTGGGTCCCTATACCCCGGACCGCGTACGCCCGATATCGGCCCTTGCGGCGGAGGTCGCCAAGGCTGAAAACGGGTTTGTCGACACGGTTTCCTCGGCGCTGATTGGCAGTTGCACGAACTCCTCCTATGAGGATATGAGCCGGGCGGCGGATGTCGCCGAACAGGCCCGCGCGCATGGATTAAAGGCCTCGATGCCGTTCCTAGTTACACCGGGATCGGAACAAATACGGGCGACCATAGCGCGCGACGGACAATTGCAATCTTTCGAAGCGGTAAACGGAACGGTTCTGGCGAACGCTTGCGGCCCCTGTGCTGGGCAGTGGCGTCGCGCCAAAACGGATAGCGACCGCCCGAACACCATTCTGTCTTCCTATAATCGTAATTTCACGAGCCGGAACGATGGGCAACCGACGACGATGAACTTCCTTGCCAGTCCGGAAATCGTAACCGCGTTCGCGATTGCCGGAACATTATCCTTCAATCCGTTAACCGATACCCTAATCGATAGCGACGGCAAGCCATTTCGGCTCACGCCCCCCAAAGCCGCTCCGGATGTTCCACCGACATCGTTCGATCCTGGCAAATCCACCTTCATTGCGCCGCCCGATCAGGGTAACGAAATCACGGTCGCCATAGATCCAGGCAGCGAACGGCTACAATTGATGACGCCTTGGGCGGCATGGGACGGAAACGACTTCGTCAACATGCCGGTTCTAGCGAAGACCAAAGGTAAAACCACCACTGACCATATTTCACCGGCCGGCCCTTGGCTCGCCTTCCGGGGGCACCTCGAAAAATATAGCGACAATCTGCTACTGGGCGCGACAAATGCTTTCACGGACCGGCAAGGGAAGGGCGTCAGCATATTGAACGGCGGCACGGAGCAAACCTTCTCCAAAGTCGCCCGCGGCTACAAAGCAGCCGGTTTGCGCTGGGTTATTATCGGTGATGCAAATTATGGCGAAGGCAGTAGTCGCGAGCATGCCGCCCTCTCGCCAAGGCTTCTTGGTGGCGCCGCCGTCATCGCCCGCAGTTTCGCCCGCATTCACGAAACGAATTTGAAGAAGCAGGGGCTTTTGGCGCTTACCTTCGACGATCCATCCGAATATGACCGTATCAGTGTCGACGACCGTCTTAGCCTCGAGGGGCTTGCGAACCTTACCCCCGGAGAAGCGGTCGAATGCAATATAACGCATGCCGACGGTTCAACAGAGCGGCTTTGGCTGAACCATTCCTACAGTGCCTCGCAGCTCAAATGGTTCAAGGCCGGGTCGGCGCTCAATCTCCACCGGGCGGACTGAGTTTAAGTTTTCTTACGTCGAACGGCGCGCAGGGGCTTCCCGCCATCGGCGGCGGGTTCGCCCCAACGCCGTACCTTGCCGGTGTCGAGACCAAACAGGTCAAGCACGCGCCCGACCGAGTGATCGACGATATCATTGACCGTCTTGGGCATTGCATAAAAAGCCGGCAACGGCGGCGCGATGATCGCGCCCATTTCGGACAGTGCCGTCATGGTACGAAGATGTCCCGTGTGTAACGGAGTTTCCCTGACCATCAACACTAATTTGCGGCGCTCCTTAAGGACGACATCCGCCGCCCTCGTCAAGAGGCTCGACGTAACGCCCGTGGCGATCTCCGACATCGATTTGACGGAACAAGGGGCAATCAGCATACCCAACGTCTTGAACGAACCGCTGGAAATCGCCGCCGCGATATCCGCCTCTGGATAACTGATATCGGCCAGTTCACGAAGCGCCGCGATCTTCATGTCCGTTTCGTAGGCAAGCGTCACTTCGGCGGCCTTACTAACGACAAGATGTGTCTCCACATCCATCGATTTGAGCGTCTCAAGCAAGCGAACGCCATAAACCACACCGGATGCACCGCTCATGCCGATGATAAGCCGTTTTTGCTCGCCCATTTCTGCTCCAGCCCCCCCTGACATGCGGCAAACCAACCTGCTGACAGGCACGCAAATTCGCGCTAGACTATCCGTCCACATGAATTGTTTGCAGGCGGGAGAGTAGTCGCCAGCCTGCATCGCAGCAAGGGAGATCAGGATGGCAGTACAGGACAGTGCGGAAGAGGTACAAAGCGAACTATCGTCCACTAACCGTATCGAGGTCCTTAGAGACAAACATGCTACGCTAGAGAACGCGCTTGCCGAGGAAGCCAACCGCCCGATGCCGGACTCGTCCGTGGTTGCCCATCTCAAGCGTGAGAAACTTGCGATAAAAGACGAACTGCAGCGGATAGATACCGCCTGAATCGTCTGAAATAACCGCTTGGTTTCCGTCGGCTTCGAACGGCGAACCGAGGCGATGCCTTAAAATTCGACCGCAATGGCCGGATAACAAATACCCTTATATCCAATTCCCGATAAAGAGATTCCAAATGATATCCGTAGATGAAGCCATTACGGGCCGCCGCTCCGTGCGCGCCTTTCTTCCCGATCCCGTCTCCCGTGAAACGATCGAACATATACTGGCGACCGCCAGCCGCGCCCCAAGCGGTACGAATACGCAACCCTGGAAAGTTCATGTCCTGACCGGCGCCACGAAGCAACGCCTGACCGATGCGGTCCTAGATGCATTTCATAACAGCGCGGGCGAACACGACCATGAGCGTTTGTATTACATGACCGAATGGCGCGAACCTTACGTCTCGCGCCGGCGCAAGGTCGGGTGGGATATGTATGGCCTTGTCGGTATTACCAAGGACAATCGGCAAGGCATGATCGAGCAGACCGGACGCAACTATAAATTTTTCGATGCACCGGTTGGTTTGATTGTCACCATCGATCAGGACATGCATTGGGGTAGTTGGCTCGATTGCGGCATGTTCCTTGAAAACGTCATGCTCGCGGCGCGCGGCCAGGGACTCGAAACATGCCCGCAAGCGGCCTTCGCGAACTACCACAAAGTTGTCCGTAAGGTTCTAGAGTTACCGGATTCAGACGCCATTATTTGCGGCATGTCACTCGGCGTGGAGGACAAAAGCGCGGCTATAAACAAACTGGTAACCGACCGGGAGCCGGTCGGGACGTTTACGACATTTCACGACTGAATTTCGAAAGACGGGCCGAAGCTTAAATCGCCCGGGTCTGCTCCCGGAGCGTGAATTTTTGTATCTTGCCCGTCGACGTTTTCGGCAAGGCGCAGAAAACGATATGTTTTGGCGCCTTGAAATGCGCCATATTTTCACGGCAGAACGCAATGAGTTCCGCTTCGCTGGCCGTTGTCCCATCGCGCAGCGCAACGAAGGCGCACGGCACTTCGCCCCAATGGTCGTCTTGCTTGGCAACGACCGCGGCCTCCAGCACGGCCGGATGCCGATACAACACGCCTTCAACCTCGATGGTTG
>JAJFJC010000179.1 GCA_021774385.1 Alphaproteobacteria bacterium | reverse complement strand
TCACCGGGGAAGTCGCCGACGGTCTCCATGTGCACCCGATGCACTCGATGCCCTATATCGAAAACCGGGTGCTACCCAAGCTTAGCGAAGGCGCAGCGAAGGCCGGGCGCAGTCTCGACGATATCGACTTGATCATCCCGGTGCTGGCGGTGGCGGGCGACACGCCGGAGGAGCGGGCAGTGCTGGCGCGGGAGGCGAAATCCGCCATCGGGTTTTATGGGTCGACACCAGCCTATGCGTTCCAGTTCGACGATCTCGGCTATGAAGGCACCAGGTTGAAGCTTGCGGAGAGGCTCCGCGCCAAGGATCAGGAGGGGTTGCTGGATTTGGTCAGCGACGAACTTCTCGATCAGTTCGGCTTGGTGGCGCGCTGGGACGACATGGCCGACAAGCTGATTGCCCGCTACAAGGGTACGGCGAGCCGTGTGGTCATGTATCTTGCCAAGCAATCGATCGATCAGGATCCGGCCAATCTTGGTAAGTGGGGCGAAATCGCCCGCACCGTCCGCGCGGCTTAAATGCGCAAGCCATTGGCGTCAGTCGTGACGTTAGCCGGGCGGCGTTATGAATTCGCCGCCCACGGACCTTGTCCCGGAACGAGCGTCGCTACACCTCTTCGTGTCTTCGGCGCCACGCAATCAAGCCAAAGAGGAGCAAGCCGGTGCTGAACAAGCTGATGGCGGCGGGTTCGGGTACGGCCGCAGTGGTGGGGACGGCCCCCGTAGCGGACGTTCCACCGCCGAATATCGTCGCTACACCAGTTGTTGGGCCAACGGATGAGCTATACCACATGATGCTGCTTGACCAGAGAGGGTCGAGCAAGGGGGCTGCCGGTGCTTCGGCGAAGTTTATCGCCTCTATCGCGCCTGGCAGTAGATTTGCCGTCGCATCGGAACAGTTGAACCCGGCAGGCCCACTACCTTGACAGGGCCCGAACGCAGGACCGACCGGGTCACCGAGACCGTTGAGGAAATCTACCGTCGGGCCCGCGGTTAATGCTGTTGTACCCCCGGACAGACCGGCCGAAACAAAGCCTAAAACCGGATCCAAAAATAGGGTGGATTCAAGCCGGCCGCCGCCAGTGATGAGTCCTGATGGTATACCCAAACTTACTTGGTATGACGTAATGGGTGTCGGATCCTGACCGTCGTTTACCAGTTGATAGAGATATACGAAATCGGTCGCGGCGGTGTTATTCGCTATAGCGTCGAGCGACCCTCCAGGTACCGCGCCAAAGAAGCCAATACCGTGGAAAGCAACTTCACTAAGGAAGTCTGTTCCAGAGATCACCGCGAAGCTAAGGGTGCCATCAACGCTAGGCCCAGCAATTGTTGTGTTTCCGCAAGTGATGCAGCTAATCGGAACCGCTTGTGCCCGGGAATCCCATAAAAACAAGGCGGACAACAGAGCGAAAAAGGTAAGATATTTTTTTAACATTTGTCGGACTCCGGAATTCATGGCTGAGGAAGTGCTCAAAACCATGCCTCCGTCCGTACCCCCGGCTTCCAGGGTATTATATGCAATATTTACGCCATACTTACTAAAGTAAGTATTTCAAAAGCTTACGAATAACCTGCCCAGCACACATTATAAATGTGTAAAGAATTCCGACATGACTTTCGAGGAAAACTCTACTCTTTGTATTAATTTCAATAAGTTGATAGGTGTTTTCGGGTGTAAAGGATTCCGACATATCTCGCGCCGACGTTTTACAGAGCTAAGAGGTCAACACCTGTCGACCGTTCTTCAGTAAGGTAATCGGCGCGTCCCAATCGCCGACCGGCACCACATGGGAGACCAAATCGGCGCCCGCGGGCGTGGCCTCGTCGAGCCACAGATGCACGCCGATGCTTGGCGGTTCGTGGACGATATTGAGAAGCCGCTCGGGACCGGTATCCAGCCCGAAAGGATAGCAGGTCGTCGGGCCGGCGATGGCGATCGTACCGCCGAATGTCGTCGTGATCGGCCGGTGCACATGCCCCGCCAGCACGCGCACGACTTGAGAATGTTGGCGCAACAGCGCGTCGAACTCACCACCGCCGCGAACCAGGCCTTTGGCGCTCGACCCGGTCATGCCGGAATAGAAGGGCGGATGATGGAGGGCGACGATGGTCGGGCGGTCGGGCGCTTCCGAAAGCTGTTCGTCGAGCCAGCGCAGCCGGTCGGGGCAAAATTCGCCGGGCGTATCGCCAGCGATCACGGAATCGCAGCAGATGAGCCGCACCGCGTAATCCTCGACGACGAAATGCAGGAAATCGCCGGTGGTGGGCAGCCAGGAGGTGCCGCCCAGGACCTCGCGCAACGCGTCGCGGTCGTCGTGATTGCCGGGAATGACGACGAGCGGCGCCTTCAGTTCCCCGGCGATATCCTTGAACGCTTCGTAGCGCGCAACGCTACCATGTGATGCGATATCGCCGGTGTGCAACACCAGATCGGGTCCCGGGTCCATCGCATTGATGGTTGCCACGGCCTTGGTGAGGGCTAACGAGGTGTCGAAATGCCCATAGACGAGCGTACCGGGCTCGTCGATATGGGTGTCGGATATTTGAACCAGGATCATGTGCGGTCACTCCTTGGAGTTAAGCCGTGGCGATGCAATGCGAAACGATCTCGCAAATGTCACTGGTCTCTTCTATCGCACCAACCTGTTCGATGAGAGTGTCGATAGCAGCCGGGCCCAGGATTAGCGAAGCGTTTTCACGGAACTTCTGTCTTACTTGATCGGGTGTCATGGGGTTGCTCACGCTACCCCAATTGTCGTCGACGACTCTTTCGAGGGTTCGGCCATCCGTCGTCTCGACCTGTACCCAACCCTTAAAACGGACCCCCGTCGGCGCATCAGGGTCGACAGTGTGCATGATCTTCTCCGCCAGGCCGAGAAGTGCCGGGTCGTGGATATTCTCGTCGGAGAAAGCCTCGACGCCGAGACGGCCAAAGGTCAGCGTTGCGGCGATGGTGAAGGGCAGGCTGAACTTGGCATGGTAGTCGGTGAGGGGGCGGAGCTTTATCTCGCGCGGCTCGCACATGATCGGGATCATCCAGTCCGCAATGGGACAGGTCATGGACTTGACCTGGTCGGCGCGCAGTCCTTCCTCGCGGTAGAGCTGCAGGACGCAATCCAGGAAGCCGTGTACGACATGGCCGCAAGGGTAGGGTTTGAAGGATGTCGTTGGATATTCCCAACGCACCCCCAGCCCGTCGAACAGGCGTTCGGGATGTTGTTTCCCCGGCGCGGCATGGGTTTTGTAGAAGCCCTGAATACCTTCCAGGACCTCTTGCGGTCCCGTGAAGCCACTTTCCGCGAGATAGGCGGCGGTGATCGCCGCGTGCGCCGACCAGCCGACATGAAATTGTTTGGTCCAGGTCCCGTCGTTGAAACATTGCAGGATACCCGACGCCTGACTGCCGGCGATGCCGAGTGCGTTCGCGGTCCGCGCGGGGTTGAGATCGAGTATCTTGGCGGCGGTCGCGGTCGCCGCGAAGGTACCGACGACGGCGGTGGCGTGATAACCCTGCTGATGAAAAAGTTTCTGGGCGACACTGCCGATGCGGCAACCGGCTTCCGCCCCGGCGACAATAGCGGTCAGAACCTGTTCGCCGTTCGCCTGTAGTTTTTCGCCCAGGGTCAGGGCGGTGGTCACGACGGGTGCGGAGATATGAACGACCGATCCCAGATGGGTGTCGTCATAGTCGAGCGCGTGCGCCATGGTGCCATTGGCCAGCGCCGCCCCGGCCGCCGCCGCGTGGTCGCCCAGGCCAAGGATCCGGCTTTCGTCGCCCGGTGCCAGCTTCAGCGCGCCGTCACGCATGATGGCGCTGCTCTTGAGCGGACTGGCCGCGAGGGTCGTACCCAAGATGTCGAGGACCCTAAGTTTGGCGTCGGCCCGAACTTCTACCGGCAGGTCGGCATAGGTGAGGCCGGAAATCCATTGCGCCAGTTTTTCGCTATAACTCAGATTTCTCACCCTATTTCCCCTTAAAGACTGGGTCGCGTTTTTCGGCGAAGGCGGCTTCGGCTTCGCGGTGGTCCTCGGTGAACCAGAGATCGACTACCGTATTCTGGGCCAGTGGTTCGGCCTCTTCGAGCGGTCTGGTCGCCGCAGCGAGAAGGACCCGTTTGGCGCCCGCGAGGGCAAGCGGGGCCGCCTTGTCGAACTTGGCGGCCATGTCCAATGCCGCTGCGACAACATCGCCATCATTGGCGACGGCATTGATGAGGCCCAGGCGCTTTGCTTCCCGCGCGCTGACCCGTTCGCCGATCATCACGACTTCCATGGCGCGGCTATAGCCAATATCGCGGACCAGCCGCTCGTATCCGCCCCAGGCGGTGATAATGCCAAGACGGATTTGCGGCAATCCGATTTCGGCATGAGGGGCGGCAATTCGGATGTCCGCGCCGAGCAATAATTCGACGCCGCCGCCAATGGCATAGCCGTTGATTGCGGCGATAACTGGGACGGGCAGGGCCTCGAAGCGTTTGAAGACGGTGCTGGCGAGGCGCATCATGTCGCGCAGTTGATCCTTGGTTTCGATAAGTGCGTACCGCTTGACGTCGCCACCGGTGCAGAAGAACCGCTCGCCCGCGCCGATTATAATTACCGCGCGCAGACTGTTATCGCCTTCGATCCCGTCGAGAAAATCGAGAAATGCTTGGCTAACTTCGGCGCTCATCGAATTACCCGCCTCGGGCCGGTCGATGGTGAGGAGGAGGGCGTTGCCGTGCCGTTCTTGTTTAACGATTTCAGCCAAATTTTTTCTCCGCGAATCCGCCGTCAACTTGCGGTTCGACAAAATGAATCAGTAAGCCGCCGCCGAAATTCGACGGATGCACGAAGCCGATCAGGGAACCGCGCCCGCCGGGACGTCCTTCGACATCGATCATCCGCCATCCGTCGTCGGCGAGTTTCGGCAAGACGGCATCGATATCCCTTGTGGCGAAGGCGACATGCGCCAATCCCGGCCCACGTCGTGCCACGAACTTCGCGATGGCGCTCTGGTCGCCCTTGGTATTGCCCTCTTCCTCGCCAAGCTGCGCTTCTGGCGTCAGGGTCGGGTCGTAGTCCATCAGAAGTTCCAACTCGCAATCGCCGATGATGATGAAGACATCACGCAAACCCCCGAGAATTTCTGGTGGCCGGGCGTGATAAACTGCGCCGTATTTGTCGGAGATGAAGCTCTCGGTGACGTTGCGGATTTCCACATCCGTTTGGGTGCTGTCGATGGGACATCCGAGATTGTCGGCAAAGACCCGTACCGTGGCGTCATTGTCGTCGGTCGCGATACCCAGATGATCGATTTTGTAGGCGGGACCGTCCACCGCCGGAATATTCAGCGGTTCGATGAAACGAGTACGGATGCCAATCGTTTCTGATTTCTCGATTGAAACGAAATGCTTGCCGTCCGGACCGACACCGTCATCGGTCATGGTTAGTCCGTGTTTCGCGGCCGCACCGGCGGGATCGTCAGCGGCAAGCGCCATGTGATGAACCCCCGGGAATCGAGGTTCCTCGAGATAAGGGTCGTCGAAATCGAAGATTGCCAGGGCGGATTTACCAACGCCGAAGAATGGAATGCTGCGGCCTTCCAGCGGCATGTCGCTGCGTTGGAGTTTGAGCGAGCCTCCGAGAAACCGGCAGACGGCGTCGACATCGCGGGCCGCGAGGGCGAGGTAGTTCATCGCGTATCCGGACATTACTGAATTTCCTCCCGCTCAACGAAATGCGCCAAGACGCCACCCATGGCCGAGGGATGAATGAATCCAATCTGCGACCGGCGTGACCCGGGCCGTCCTTGCGTGTCAATGATGCGATGGCCGGCGGCGCCAAGCTTGCCGAGCGCCGCCTTCGTATCGGCGGTCTTGAAGGCTATATGATGCAGGCCGGCGCCGCGGCTCGCGATGTAACGGGCGATAGCGCTGCGGTCGCC
>JAJFJC010000178.1 GCA_021774385.1 Alphaproteobacteria bacterium | reverse complement strand
AAGGGCTATTACGGCAATATCGGCGAGAAGAAGTTCCGCCGTTATTACGAGGAAGCGGTACGCCGGCGTGGCGACACCGGTGAAAATCTCATTGAAGTATTGGAGCGGCGTCTAGACGCGGTGGTGTATCGCGCCAAATTCGTGCCGACTGTTTTTTCCGCCCGCCAACTGGTCAATCACGGCCATATTCGGGTGAATGGTAAAAGGGTCAACATTTCGTCTTATCAGGTCGAGGACGACGACGTTGTCGAGGTCAAGTCGAAAAGCCGCGAGCTACCTCTTGTGCTTGAAGCCATCGCCTCGGTCGAGCGGGAGCTGCCGGATTATATTTCCGTCGATTATGGCAAGATGACCGCCACCTTCATGCGTGCGCCGGGCCTGGCCGATGTGCCCTATCCCGTCCAAATGGAACCGAACCTGGTGATCGAGTTCTATTCGCGTTAAATACCGAGATTATGAATATAGGCGGTTCGCCGTCGGAGCTAATAAGCCGTTCGGCCATGGGGTCGAACGGCTTTTGTTTTTCATGCGCGGTATTATGAAACCGCCAGGTATTTTTCTCGTTTAACAGCGAGCTAATATTTAATACTCTTCCCTTAATTGTGTAGCGATTGTATCTTCGCCATCGGTTTGAAAGTGGGTGCGATGGGGGGAAGTATGTCGCTGCAGAGGGGTATGTTGTGGCTTGTCGTGGTCGGACTTCTCGTTTCGGGTTGTCAGACGATATCGCTGGGCACGCGTGAGCATCTATGGACCGATAGTAACAACCGGCGTGTCTTGCTAATGCCGGCGGACATTGAACTGAGCGTGTTAAACGCCGGCGGGGTTACGGAGCCGAATGCGGCCTGGACCGAAAAAGCGAAGAAGCTGGCCTTTGAGTCGCTGCAAGAGAAGATGGGCGAAACCAGCGCCACGCTCGTGAGTTACGATGAGAAGAGCGCCAATCCCGACCCGGATTCCGACGAAGTGCAATTGCTAAAGCTGCACCAAGCCGTTGGTGGTTCGATTATGCTGCATAAATTTTTTGCGCCTCTCGCGTTGCCGACCAAAAAGGAATCCTTCGATTGGACCCTGGGGCCGGCGGTCGCGACCTTGCGGGAAAAACACGCCGCGGATTATGGACTGTTCGTATTTATCCGGGACAGCTATGCGAGCGGCGGCCGGGCGGCGGCGATTTTCATCGGCGCGGTTCTCGGGGTTGGCATTCAAGGCGGCACGCAAGTCGGGTTTGCATCGCTTGTCGATTTAAAAAGCGGCGAGATCGTTTGGTTCAATCGCCTGGCGCGCGGGCAGGGGGACATGCGCAATGAAAAGGGAGCGACTGAAACCATCGCACTTTTGTTGAATAATTTTCCGAAATGATTGCGGTAAGACAAATCGGTTGCGCGATCGCCGTGCTCGGCATGTTGGGCGGTTGCGTGACAACGCAAAGCGGGCCGACCTATTCCGTTTCAACGGGAAAACCCACCGCCGCCGCTGACGACA
Organism: Alphaproteobacteria bacterium; assembly: GCA_021774385.1. Taxonomy (GTDB): domain Bacteria; phylum Pseudomonadota; class Alphaproteobacteria; order UBA8366. The sequence goes on along the minus strand of JAJFJC010000178.1, from coordinate 4,611 downwards.
AATTAGCCGCCACGCTCAAGCCTGGTGCGAAACCCGCGCTCAATACCGACGATGCCGGGCTGCGCATGATGTACGACAAGGCAGAGGGAAAGTTCAAGACATCGGGCAATGTGGTGCGCGACCCCGAGATTAACCGTTATGTCAGCGGACTGGTCTGTAAGGTTGCCGGGCCCTATTGTGCGGATATCCGCGTCTATGTCATTCGCGCGCCCTATTTCAACGCGACCATGGGACCAAATGGCGCGATGCAGGTCTGGACCGGCCTTTTGCTCCGGACCCGAAATGAGGCGCAATTGATGGCTGTTCTGGGCCACGAAATTGGGCATTACTTACGGCAGCATAGTTTGGAGCGGATGCGTACGGCCGTGAATACGTCGAACGCGCTGGCGTTTTTCCAATTGGCGACGGCGGGCGCGGGTGTCGGGATCGTTGGCGCGATGGGGTCGTTGGTGGCACTTGCGCAACTGACCGCCTATAGCCGTGATCAGGAACGCGAGGCGGATCGATTTGGACACTTATTCCTCGTCAAGCATGGATACGACCCGCGTGAGGCAGCCCGAATTTGGGGACAGTTGATCGAAGAGCAGGACGCCGAGAAGGAAGAGGGGGAGGAAGAAGAGACCCGGTCGGTCTTTCTTGCTTCTCACCCGTTGCCCGATGAACGTCGGGATACGCTTTGGGAACTCGCCGATGAAGTGGAAGTGCGCGAGAAACTGACCAAGATAAACGAAGAGGTTTACAACGCGGTATTTCTTCCGCATCGGCGAATGTTTTTACGCGACGAATTGAATTTACGCCGCTTTGCGCGCTTCGAAACATTGCTCGAAATGTTGATAGAGGACGGTAAGCAGGTCGCCGAACTTCATTATTTTCGCGGCGAACTTTATCGTCTACGCAACGATGTCGGAGACGTCGAGCGCGCCGAGAAGGAGTATGAATTAGCGGTGGAAGCGGGTGACCCGCCTGGTGAGATACATCGTTCCATGGGACAGATTCACCAGAAGCTTGGCAAGATGGATGCCGCTAAAGGTGCTTTTCAACGTTACCTGAAAGCAAAACCGAATGCCGAAGATGTCGATATCATTCGGCACATCATAGGAAAACTCTCATGACTGCCCAAATTTTAGCAAGGCTCGCCTTCCTTTGTGTCTGCTTTCTTGCCGCAGGCTGCCAAACCTATAGCTTGGTACAGCCCGCTCGCGTGACCGTCGGCGACAAGTTGAGCATCGAACCGGATATCGCGTGGAACAAGCGTTCCATCGAAAACGCGGAAATTTGGACCGTGGATGGCGAGGCTCTGCAAGCGCTGCATCTCTATAAAGGGCTGGAGGACGGGGACACGTTATTTGTCCTGACGAATAGTGAAAAGCAAGAGAAGATGCCGCAATACAGTAAGACCATGTCGCTTCTCGAATTACGGGAGTTCATCGAGGCGAGCATCGTACAATCCGGTTTTACGAACCTGAAATCTCTGAAGTTCAAGCCGACTAAATTCGCGGACAAGGATGGGTTTCGGTTTGAGTTTACGTTTTCAAATACCAACGGCCTTAGAGAGCTGGGGTTTGCGGCGGGCGCGCAAAGCGGCGACCGGCTTTATCTCGTGCTTTATCGTGGCGCGAAATTGCACTACTACGGAAAATATCTAAAGAATGTTGAAGACATGATCCGAAGTGTGCAACTCGCTTGGGCTTCGGCAATTCTATAATCCGGCTGGTGCTGTTACCCCTCGGCTGTCTTTACGTTCCGTGTTCTGGAATTGAGAAGGGAATGCCATGGCTGGGCAGCCGGTACTGATCACCGGATCGAGTGGACTCGTCGGACACCCGTTGGCGAAACGGCTTGTTGCACGTGGCGATCGCGTCTTTGGACTCGATCCCGCATCGCCACCGGAGCCGTTAGGGGACATGACCCATTTCGAACAGGGTTTCGGTGACTATGCGTCCTTGCTTGATTTGTTGGCGCATCATGAAATCGGCAAGATCGTGCATGCCGGCGGCATTTCCGGTCCGATGCTCGCGAACGATGCGCCGCACGATATCGCGACTATAAATCTGGGCTCGACGATCAATCTCGCGGAGGCCGCTTACCGGGCCGGTGTATCCCGGTTTGTTTATTGCTCGTCCGGTTCGGCTTATGGCCCGACGCCGGACTCGCCGGTACGCGAGGACACACCGTTTCGACCGACATCCCTGTATGGCGCGACCAAGGCGGCGTCTGACCTCGTTCTCATGGCCTACCGCAAGGACTACGGTCTTGATGCCGTAGGGCTGCGTTATTCGACGGTTTACGGTCCCCGTCGCGCGACCGATTGTCCGATCCGTACGATGATCGAAGACGCCATGGCCGGGCGTCCGACACGGTTGGCGCGGGGCGCGGGCAAGCGCTGGCCCTATGTCTATGTCGATGATGTCGTGGACGCGACGATCGCCGCTCTTGATGCGCCGGAACCCAAACAGTATGCTTACAACGTCGCCGGGCCCGATTGCCCGTCGTTGGAGCAAATCGCCGAACTGGTCTGGTCCGAATTCCGCACCGCCGATATCGAGATCAGAGGCAATGCGGACGATCCCGTCCGCGAACGATTCGACCTTCCCGCCGCCGAAAGAGACCTCGGCTGGACGCCACGCTGGACGATCGAGGCGGGGGTCGGGGCGTATATCGAATGGTTTCGGAAGAACACCGCACCTTAAATTGGCTCCGTGCCTTTTGTATTGATGCGGTAGAGCGTGCGGTATTGGTCCGCTGGCAGTACGTCGGTCGTGGCGTGGTGCATGGTGCAACGGTTGTCCCACAGCACCAAATCACCGGCGTTCCATTTGTAGGTGAATTGGAAGCGCGGTTCGGTGCAATGGGCGTATAGTTCCATCAACAAGGCATCGCTTTCGGCCTTTGCAAGGCCGTGGATATGTTGGATGCCGGAGGTGATGCCTGGAAATACGAAAAGCGATTTTTCACCGGTTTCAGGGTGTGTGCGGACGATGGGATGTACGACTTCCGGTGTCGCCGCGCGCTCTGTTTCGGTGAGCAGTTGCCAGCGTCCTTCGGGATGCTCACGTTCCTTGGTGCGACGGTAATGGTGCAGGGCCGTCAGACCTTCAAGTCGCTGTTTTATGGCGTCGGGTAGGGCACGGTAGGCTGCGGCCAAATCAATAAATTTCGTATCGCCGCCTTCATTCGGTACTTCCAGCGCATAAAGCATCGTCACGTTTGCCGGAATGGCCTTATAGGAATAATCGGAATGCCAATGCGAGCCGGCATCGCGGATGCCCTTCGGACGGCCCATTTCGACTCGGTTCGACAATACCGTGATGCCGGGGAGTTCATTGTGGTGGTACATCACCACCGTGTGCGGTTCGATGGTGCCGAAACGCTCGCCAAAATCATGGAACCGTTTGGCGGAAAGGTCCTGGTCGTGGAAGATCAGAATCTTGTGCTCCAGATAGGCGGCGTGAATTGCATCCCATGCCGCAACCATGTCCCGCGCCAGATCGACGCCGGAGACTTCCGCGACAAAGCTCCCGCCGATCCGTTGCGCTGCCAATGCCACCACGTTCACCCCGTGATGCCAAACGGTTTGGCCCAGCCGAGCCCGGCCCGCGTCTCTCCTTTCGGGCGGTATTCGCAACCGATCCAGCCCTCGAATCCCAACTCGTCGATGACATCGAATAGATAGGGATAGTTAACCTCGCCGAGGTCCGGTTCATGGCGGTCGGGGACGCCGGCGATCTGGAAATGGGCGACCCGGTCGATATTGGCGCGGATCTTCATCGCCACGTCGCCCTCGACGATCTGGCAGTGATAGAGGTCCATCTGCACGGCGGCGTTCGCGGCGCCTACCGTATCCAGGGTGGCGATCGCATCCGCTTGACGGTTCAGATAAAAGCCGGGAATGTCGCGCGGGTTTATAGGTTCCAGCAGGACGGTAATGTCATGCGCGGCGCAGCGTTCGGCGGCAAGTTTGATGTTGCGGACATAAGTGTTTTGGCAGGCATAGGGGTTGGCGTCGGCGGCCGGAATGCCGGCCATGACATGAAGACGGGGACAGCCGATGATCCTGGCATATTCCAGCGCCTTGTCGATCAACCCCTCGAACTCGGTTTCCCGCCCTGGAATGGCGGCGAGACCGCGATCACCAGTTTGCCAATTGCCCGGCGGAAGGTTGAACAGGACGTTTTGCAGACCATTGTCCTGTAATGCCTTTGCAATGGTCTCCGCGGGATGGTCGTAGGGAAACAAATACTCGACACCTTTGAAACCCGCATCGGCGGCTGCCTTGAAACGCTCCAGAAAAGGAACTTCGGTAAACATCATCGACAGGTTGGCGGCGAGTTTGGGCATGCGTCAGTCTTTCGGAAATATACGGTTGAGTTCCTCGATTTGCGCTTCGTTGAGAGCACGAGGATTGTGTGCATGAAGCAACAAATGGAGCTTCGCTGTCTCTTCAAGCTCTTCCGTAGCATAGACGGCGGCTTCCAATGATTTGCCCGCGACGACGGGACCGTGATTGGCGAGTAGAACGGCGCTGTGCTTGCCCGCCAATCCTCTGATCGCATTGCCCAGTGCCTCGTCGCCGGGGCGGTAATAGGGAATGAGCGGTAGATTGCCGATCTT
>JAJFJC010000177.1 GCA_021774385.1 Alphaproteobacteria bacterium | reverse complement strand
ATGGATGGCAATGATTGGTGCCGGTTCTTGCATATGATTGGTGCCGGTTCTTGCATATGATTGGTGCCGGTTCTTGCATATGATTGGTGCCGGTTCTTGCATATGTGCATAACTTTGTGAAAGGGGCGATTACTCATGGCCCGTTTGTATATGGGGCTTCGAAAGCGGCGGCTGAGACCTGAGGCTGCGATTTGCGCTACTTGATGACGAATGTAAGGACCGCTCTCCATCAATCATTCTCCGTCCCATATTCCCAGTCTTTTTGCTGCAACCTCGTATGGTTCCTCCCAGTACGCTTCTTCTTGAAAATACCCTTCGTCAGATTCAATCACAGTGCGGTACGACATGATGCCATCTCGCAGTGTAAAGAAGCCGATATGTGGGTGATAAGGTTTAGACCCGTCTTTATGCCGAACAAACAGCTTAACAAGAAGGTTGTTGTGTCGAAATGGGTACCTTTCCAAGTAATTTTTCATTTTCTTGTCTGCATAGAGATTTTCGAGACAGACTTTCAAAATCCCAGCAATTATAACCACACCCTCATCTTTGGTCAGCCTCTCTTTCGTTGTGAAAATTAGGGTTTCATGGTGGATGCTTTTGTCCTCGTTTAGCGCCCCACCCAATCCCGAGAACACGAGTATCGGAAATTCCCGTTCGATGTGTTTGGCTGACGCCACTGCAATTGTATCGGCATGTTCCACGATATCGTCCATTCCCAACTCCGAGTCTGAAGAACAACTTGACATAAGCAAACAAGATAGAATTACTATGAAAACTTTCAATTTAGAACCTATACTTTTTCCTATATTTTGCAATTTCATCGAAAACTGCATCCTTATATGTAGGACTTTGGAAGCTGTGGTCGAAAAGCGACGCATCAGCATGTGATGGAAGCACAACAACGCTTTGCCGATTGAACAGACGTCCAACGAGGTCTACCCACGGTACAAGATCTCTACTTCTTGAAATAGACTTCGGTGAATGTAAGCACCTGGGGCGATGGCGACCAGGATAATTCTCTTCCTTAGCTCGGTTGGGTGTGAGTAGGGCCAGTTCTTGCATATGTGCATAACTTTGTGAAAGAGGCGATTACTCATGGCCCGTTTGTATGTAAGGCTTCGAAAGCGGCGGCTGGGACCTAAGGCTGCGATTTGCGCGATTTGATGACGAATTTAAGGGCCGTCCTCCATCAATCATTCTCCGTCCCATACTCCCAGTCTCTTTGCTGCAACTTCAAATGGCTCTTCGGAATATGTTTCATCTTTATAAAAATGCTCATCAGACCTGCTTACTGTCAAGTATGCTAAAACCCCGTTGTCAAGAGAAATACTTTCAAGATTAGGATGAAACACATCGTAACCCTGTTCATCATAAACAAAAAGCATCACATTAATACTGTTAACTGAAAACGGATGTTCTTTTAAATAAAATTGCAGATCACGATTCGAGTGAATATGATATAAATACCTACTCACAATTTCGTAGATAATTTCAACTCCTTCATTCCTATTTATTATCTTATTTACATGAAATGTCAGCGTCTCATGGTTGATAACGCCCTCTTTAGATAACGAACCACCTATACCAGTAAACTTGATATATGGAAATTCTTGCTCAATGTCACTAGCCGTATTTACAGCAACGGAATTTAACGCCTTATCAAACCTATCTGTACGTCCACTATAATTCATGATCCACCAAATAATAATCATGGGAATCCACAATAACATTGCACATAAAAATATTTTTAATCTCATAGGTAGTTCCTACAGTTTTCCGTGATAGCTACGAATCCACCGACGCAATGCCCGTCGATAAGTAGGGCTTTGGAAGCTGTGGTCGAAAAGGGGTGCATCCGCATGTGATGGAAGCACAACGATGCTTTTTCGACTTAACAGACGCCCCCCGAGGTCTACCCACGGTATAAGATCTCTACGCCAATCTGCAACGTAATGAGTTACCTCTTGACATAGACTTCGATGAATGTAGGCACCTGGGGCGATGGCGACCACAATAATTCTCTTCCTCAGTTCGGTTGGGTAGCACATCAGTGCATTGCGTACGTGAACAGCTCCTTGGCTGTGGCAGATCTGCAAGATCGGCGTATCCGAATCCGCCCCTTCAAAAAAAGCAGTCCACTGTTTGTGCAGCAGCCGCACCGGAGGTGTGGCGCAGTAGTCTTTGTTCAGTAAATATTCTAAGCCATCGACGCTTTTTCCGTGTGTGGCGTTGTAAACACCATGAATATTGTATCCACCTGCCAGCTTACCGAGGTAACGCGCGTGGTCTTGAGCTTCCTCAAATTGAGTGTCAATGCCGTTAATAAACAGAACCAATCCCTTCGAAAGTGTCTGGAACTCCTTCTCGGAGCTGAGATCATAGACCTTTGACTTCTGCCCATATTTGCGTTCAAAGCTGTCGGCAAAGCGGATGTGGGCAGCTTCTGGGCCGTAGATATTGCCCAGGTCTCCTCCGCGCTTACAGGTGCGGTGTCTTTCACAGAAGCAGTGTTTTTCCACTTCGCCATAGAAATAGTTCTCGAATTCTTGCGAATGGCGGTCTGTTGACTTCAAGCCTGAAGGGTCTTTGAGGCGGATTGGGTTGTTGTGGCAATACGCAAACAGATTAGGTCCGTCCACAAAATGCGCTGGGTCAGGACTGATCCAACGGCCGATGTCAGGGTCGTAGTAGCGGTGGCCAATGAGGAGATATCCCGTTTCAGGATCGTGTCGGTTGCCTCCGTAGCCCCACGGATTTTGATAGTGCGACGTGACAAGCTCTTCCCCGTAAGCCCTAAACAGTTTCCTCTCACCAAACGCAGAGTAGCGATAGGATTCCACGACTTCACGGCACTGAGGGTCCACTAATGCGACAACATTGCCCCTCATGTCATACAAAGGCGCTAGGGTTGCACCGCCGAGTTCGAAGGCGACAGCTTCTGTGGAAAGGGTTTCACCGGCAATACCGGGAATGCGCAGTTCGACAAGCTTCCCTTTATCATCGATACGCCCAAGCTCAAGCGAACCTATGTAGATGTAATGGGATTCGGACAGCTTTCTTTTATACTTCCCAGATACGTCACGGTGCTTGGTCGCTAGGCGACGGCCAAAAGGGCCATAGGATGAGGTGACGAGTGTGTCGTCGTCTTTTCTTATGTGGATGAGCTGATCTAGTGCATTGCTGTTGAAACTCCACTTTCGATCGTCTCGGATGCGACTCAGAGGCGTGCCGCGTGCTGTGTACTCGTAGGAACTTTGAGGAGTAGCGACGAGTTGATTCAATGCGTCATACGTGCAGGTCTCGTCATCTTTGGCCAGGCGATTTCCGATAGAGTCGTAAGCATAAGCTACAGAAACATCGCCATCTTCAGAAATAAGCTGTGACAAGGGGTTGTAGGTGTAGGTGAGATCGCTAGGGCCAAAGTCTCCTGTTCGATGGAGGACAGTTAAATTGCCAACAGGGTCATAGCCATGGGTGGGAACCTGTTCTCGATAAAATCCGCACTCCACTAGCGCAGGTTGGCCGTTGAGGTTGTACTCTCGGTGTCTTTCACCGCCACCGTAAATCAAGTTTTCTTGCTGTAGGCGTCCT
>JAJFJC010000176.1 GCA_021774385.1 Alphaproteobacteria bacterium | reverse complement strand
GATGCGACCACCATGTTCAGCAATTTTAGCGTCGATCAATTCCGTCCGATGAGCGCGTAGGGTGGCCAGCGTGCCTTCCTCATCCACACCCATCAGGCGCGAATACCCGACCACATCAGCGGATACGATGGCCGCTAACCTACGTTGTGTTCTCTCTGACATTCCGGGAGTGTAGCCACCGCGACACGGGGAACCTAGTCCAAGAGGCGCCTATTTCGACTTCTGCCTTTGGCTAATCGCAACCGGTTGGCCCCCCGCTAAATTTTTCCGCTCTCCCCTCAGCTAGCGACATGCTGGCGGCGATGTCGGCTTTCGCGCCGTTTAGGGTCACTTTCGTCAAAGCGCCACATCCCCTTTGAACAGTCGTTGCGAGATGGTGCGGGCGAGAATTTCGTTGGTGCCGTCGGCTACATTGGCGCGACGGACGCGTTCATAGGCTTCGGTCAAACCGAGTTCGTTGGTGAGGCCCATCGCACCATGCGTCTGGATCGCGCGGTCGGTGGCGCGCACGGCAGCTTGCACCGAATAGGCCTTTGTCATGGACAGCTCCTTAATCGCTCGTTCGCCGCTGTCGAGTAACTTCGCAACGTTAATACCCATAAGATGGGCGGCGTGAATTTCCATCGCCGAATTTGCGAGCGGGAAGGACACCCCTTGAAATTCTGCGATGGGCTGGCCGAACGCTTCGCGCTGGGTCGCATAATCGATAGCCATTTCCAACGACCACCGCGCCAGACCGACGGCGCGGGCAGAATTGAAGATGCGGCCCATGGAAACGCCGAACAGGCCGATACGGAAGCCTTCATGCAGCTTGCCAACGAGTTGCCATGGTTCAACCTTAACGTCTTCGAACGCGGTAATGCCTTCGATGCCGCCAATGTGACCCTGCATGCAGATGATACTTTCTACATTGAGGCCGGGGCTGTCCGTAGGGACGAGGAAAGCGCTGATGCCACCCTTCTTGCGCGACGCGCGGTCCGGATCTGTAATCGCAAAGACAATGACGTGCTCGGCGATCGGAATGTGCGAGGTCCAGATCTTGCGGCCGGTGATAAGCCAACCGTCGCCGTCCTCGACCGCTCGAGTTTTCAGATTTGCCGCGTCGGAACCGGCGCCCGGTTCCGACATACCGAAACACATGCAGGTGCGACCCGCCATCATGTCGGCAAGAATTTCCTCACGAGCCCGTGGTGTAATCTGCGAGAGCACTGGACTGGGGCCGAACGCCCAATGCGAAATGACAAAATCGCAGAGCCAGTTATGCGAACCGCACAAACGGTAAATGCGCTCCAGCAGCACATAATAGGCGAGCATGCCGAAGCCAGAACCGCCCAAATCCTCAGGCGCGGAAACATTGTAGAACCCGGCCTCGGCCGATGCCATACGAACAGCACGTAGTTGCTCGACCGTTGCGTCGGACATGCGGCCGTCTTCGCGGTAGGTGTTCCGTGGGTTATTCAGGAGATCGTGGTGCGTTTCATGGCGAGCGATCACCTCTTTCTTGCAGAAAGCCTCAACGGAGTCGGCGATTAGGTTGATTTCTTCTGGAATATCGAAAGCAATAGCGGACATTATTTCCTCCCTTTGATTAAGGCCTGTGGGCATTTAGGGCATTCACACCGGCCTTGAATTACGATTCAAACTTCCTTTTGATGGGCGTTTGCATGAACACGGATCGATTTGTTATAGGCGACGATAGTTGGGCACGGATTGCTCAGCAAATTCTCGGCAAGGCGTCGGACAGGGACGTTAAATCTACGTGGGGCGACGAGACCTCCGATTTGAAGGAAAACAAGACGCCATTAAACGAAATTTCAAAGGTCGGGGACTCTAATAATGCTGCAGTGCAAGAGTCCGGTAATGGCTATTCGCGTCGTTTTGGCCTGCTGTGAATTCCTTCCGCTTACCCCCCAACATGCGACATTACGTCGGTGATGTCGGCTTTCAGCCAAATTTCGTCTGTTTGTCTCCCAGGTCCGGGCGTGCCGACACGGAGGCGATTCCGTCGCTAATGACCCAAGACGGAAGTGTCGCACGACTTCCAGCAGCGGTTTATAAACCCGTTTTCACCGTCCATTTTGATCGCCTCGACACCTGTCCCCCGCGCAACCGGCGACGTTCTCGATGACGCCTCTGTGAGGACCGGTTCCTATGAGTAGGCTTCAGGCGACCGACTTGCGTCTTGCAAACCCTAGACCTGCGAGACCAATGGCGAAGAGCGAAAAGGTGGCGGGTTCGGGTACATTTCGCTGCTCCAGCAGGGTAAGGCTGAACGGGCGGCGTTGATCAACCGGTGTCGTAGAAAATTCTGAAATTTGGATGCGCAAATCACCAGCATCTATGATGGCGCCATCTCTATCGAAGTCTAAGGTAAGGGCGACCTCCTGGAAATCTGCGGCCAGCGCAAATCCGGGCAATGTCGGAAGGCTCTTGTTCGAGAACATATCAAGATCGTCATCGGCCAGCAGAAATCTGAAGAATACGACATCGAACCCGCCAATCTGTCCACTGTAGCCGGTCGGGCCCACGGATCCACGCGCATCGTAACTGTCCGCTAACGGGACAGCGCGTATATCGTCTAATACGGTAATTCCGGGGGAACCGGCAGTTCCAACGATTACCGTATCGCCGCCGACCGTGAGGACGCCGGATAACGGCCCATAACTGGCTGACAAGCTGGTGGACGCAAATGGACCCGATCCCTCCGCAAGCAGCGAATCGAAAGTGTACTCGAAGGAAATGGCAGTGTCCGCCGTTCCCCCGATGGCGGTCGTGTCAATTGTAGATTCGTACAAGAACGTTACCGGGGTGGCGAATGCCGCTCCCGTGTACGCCGCCATAAAAGCGAGCCAGACAACAACCGTGCTGTATCGCCGAATTTTCCGATTTACCTTCATACGTGATCCCTTTCATCTCCCACATTCCGCCAACGCCTTTCATCGCAACCAAGGGGCCGGCTTTTTTTCCGTTCGAGCGCAACGTTTTGTTTTTGCCCAATTCGGAAACGGGTATTCCAGGTAGTCCGAAATATCCACAGATATTGAAGGGTTAAAGGTACCCAGTCGTCTGTGCCGATGAAACAGGGTTTAATGTCGCACCGCGAGGTGCGCAAACAGCCGACATGCCTCCGTTGATGCCGGCTTTCAGCGGTTTTACTTCTGCATTTTCCCAGGAGCGGAAGTGCCGTGGGATACCGCGTTTTGGTAACTTTTGACCCAGGGTGTGTAAAAACGTTGAGTTCTCTATGATTCTTCCAGGCGTGTTGGGAGGCTCGGATGAAGCGTTTTATCGAGGGCGCGGATCGCACTCAAAGCAGCTTGTTTCCGGAGTGCCTGGAAGATTGGATCGGAGACGACAACCCGGTCCGTGTGATCGATGCGTTTGTCGATGCACTCGATCTGTTCGGCCTTGGGTTCGAGCGGGTTGCGCCACGGTCGACAGGC
>JAJFJC010000175.1 GCA_021774385.1 Alphaproteobacteria bacterium | reverse complement strand
GGTATCGGTAATTCCTTCTCGAAAGAATTCTTCCGATTTACGATCTTTAATTTTCGAGATTTATCAAAAATTATATTCTGCTTTTTGCCAAAATCTAAGTATCCATGTCCTGACGCCAAAGGTAGCCAGACGTTGTTTGCTAATCCCTTCAAGCCCTGCTCATATCGGCAATTGAAGCGATTCCATTTAAGCCCCTTGCCATATTCGTATGGATAGATCTTTCGAGTTTCTTTGCCGTGATTTATTTCAATAACTTCTTTGCCGGTCGACTTTATATTTTTGTCCACTTGAGGAACGGAAACGAGTTCAAACCTCGAGTGATTATCGGATATGCAAAAGAATCGCATGACGCCCTTGTACGGTTTGTAGATCGAAATCCCTTTGTCCAAATCCCAAACATATAGCCATGACTGTGAGGGCTCCGGCGTTCTCTTAGAGCCTGGACGTCGCGCACGGCCGTTCGTTCCTTTGAAGACAACCTGTCGTTCGCTGATCCAACTAAAGGGAGACGAACCGCCTACCATTCCGTCACCTGAGTCGTACATAATACCCAGGTCGCCGCAATCGATCTTCGTGATTTGGAACGGTCTATCCAGTGTTCCCCGTGGCACGCGTTCTTGCTGTTCTGCAAGAAAGTCGTCACAGGCGTTTGCCGCGAAACTGGGTGGAACGATTAAGTTGAGTTCAACGCCCGCATCGGCAAAGAGCCCGAGCAAAATGATTGCACCGCATAGCCACGGCTGTCTCATCCATTGGCCCCTTGTGATGGCGAGGTCGCGCCCGATTCACAGGTAAAACCCTTTGCAACACCTTCGTACACCAACAGCCGATACCTTACGAAGTGAAAAAATAGGGTCAAGTCTTGAACTATCAACAACTCCATTTGCCCCCTCCGCCAGAGCGGTATAACGGCGAACGGTGAAGACCGCATTGGGACTTCGGCGCGCCCGCCTCCATACACAGGCGTTCATTCCAGGCGCGGGGTTCGGCTTCGATTAGCTGTTGGCGTGGCCAAACAGTCCCTCCGAAACAACCCTTTCCAACAGCGGCCCCGCCGCTAATCCTGCTGCAGCGGCTCGATCAGGCTCGAGGTATCCCAGCGCTTGCCGCCACGGCGTTGCACATGGGCGTAGAATTGGTCGACCAACGCGGCGACGGGCAGACGGGCACCGTTGCGCTTGGCTTCCTCGAAGCAAATCCCCAGATCCTTGCGCATCCAATCGACGGCGAAGCCGAAATCAAACTTGCCTTGCACCATGGTCGCACCGCGATTTTCCATTTGCCAGGACTGGGCCGCGCCCTTGGAGATCGTCGCCAACACCTTTTCCATATCGAGATCCGAGCGCATGCCGAAATTGATCGCTTCCGACAGGCCTTGGACGATCCCGGCGATGCAAAGCTGGTTGACCATCTTAGTGAGCTGGCCGCTGCCGGACTTGCCGATCAGGACGCAGGACTGCGAGAAGCAATCCATGACCGGCGCGGCGCGTTTGAAATCCTTCTGGATGCCGCCGCACATCACCGTCAGCAGGCCGTTTTCCGCACCGGCCTGACCGCCGGAGACGGGGGCGTCGACGAAACCGATGCCCTTTTTGCGTGCGATGGCATTGAGTTCACGGGCGATATCGGCCGACGCCGTGGTGTTGTCGATGAAGACCGTGCCCTTGGACATGCCGGCGAAAGCACCGTCCCTGCCGAGCACGACACTGCGCAGATCGTCGTCATTGCCGACGCAGCAAAACACCATCTCCGCGCCCTTGGCCGCCTCGCGTGGCGTCTTCGCCGTCTTGCCGCCATGCTGCTTCTTCCACTTCGCGGCCTTGGCCGCCGAACGGTTATAGACGGTGACATCGTGACCGCCGGCCTTCAAATGACCAGCCATCGGATACCCCATGACGCCCAAGCCAATCCACGCTACCTTCGCCATATTCCACACTCCCTGATTATGTTCGTTTTAATTTTCGCGCACCGTAGGTCATCGCCCGGCATTGCTTCAATCGGGCTTTAGAATTTCATTGATACGGTGCCACCAATCCTCGTTCGGCGCACTAAGCAATCCACTCGTGCGCTCCGTTGGACGATAGGACGCACCATCTTGTCGCGCGACATGGCCACCGGCCTCCCGATTTAACAGGACACCGGGTGCATGGTCCCAGGCCCAGAGTCGATTATAGAGACGAAATTGCGAAGCGCCCGTTGCGATCGCGGCAAATTCATGGCCGGCACAGCGCATGCTCTTTTCGATCGTGAATTGGTCCTCCAACCGGCGGCGTACCGCGGGCCGCCGCGCTTGCGATATGAGGCCGAAATTCACCCGGCCAATGAGGCGGCCCTTCGTTTCGGAGAGGTGAGCCCTGCGCCCATTGATCCACGCGCCGGCACCAAGCTCCGCGACCGCCATGACATCGTTTACCGGATCGTAGATCCAGCCATTTCGCGTTTCGCCGGCATCAATATAGGCAACCATAACCGCGAAGGTCGGCCGGCTCGCCGCGAAATTCGCCGTACCATCCACCGGATCGATAATCCAGACCGGCCCCGTCTCGTTATCAAGTTTGTCCAGCAGATGCGGTTCACGATGCGCGGCTTCCTCGCCAACAATCAGGGCGCCCGGCGTCAGCCCCTGCAACCTTTCCGTCAAACGCTCTTCCGCGTCGTGGTCGGCGACCGTCACCACGTCACCGGGATTCTTTTCGATTATTTCATGCGCGGCGAGGGCCCGGAAGCGCGGCATGATATCCGCCTCGGCCGCCTCCCGGATGAAGACGGCAACGCGTTCGGGATCGGGCGACATCAATTAACCTGTCCAGTCCTCGCACCGCGAGCAAGTTCGAGCAAATCGAGACCCAGGCGCACATCCCTTGCCAATAGGGTCTCGTTTCCACTGCGTTGGATTTCTCCTGACCCGGCGACGGCATGCCACCCATACGGCAATGCCGCGCTCTGAAACGCGGCACACCGAAAAATCAGGACTTCAGGGCAAATATCTAGCCAAGAATACCCATAATGTCGGATTCGTTCATGATCATCAGCGTATCATTACCGACTTTAACTTCGGTTCCCGACCATTTGCCATACAGAACACGATCGCCCTTCTTAACGTCCATCGGCGTGATCGAGCCATCATCGGCCCGCTTGCCGGCACCAACGGCGACAACTTTACCTTCTTGCGGCTTTTCCTGCGCGGTATCGGGAATAATGATCCCACCGGCGCTTTTGGCGTCCGCCTCTAGAGGCTTCACCAAAACACGGTCATGCAACGGCCTAAGCGACATTTTAATTCTCCTGGTTCCCTATTAGATCCCGCGTCCTTGGTTGGGCACGAAACTCGACCATGCGTGATAAAATTCCACGCCACCGCTGTCAACCGTGCCCCACCATCAATTCGCCGAATTGACGGCGAAATCGCTCCTCGTCGGCATTATCCAGAATTACCGCCAGGTGAACCTCGCCGTCGTCGCTATATCTTTTTTCCAGAACCTTGCCATTTTCGTGCAGCCACGCGAGCGCCGCGCCCTGGGAACCCGACAACGTGATCTCGACGATGCCGCTTCCCTGTCCGAGTTCATCCTCAACATGCCGCAAGAATCCATCGATCCCGTCACCTGTCACCGCCGACACCGCGACCGTTGCTGCATTTCGACGCGTCCGTTCCACGATTGCGGCACGTTCTTCCGGCTCCAGCAGGTCGATCTTGTTCAGCACTTCTATCATTCGCGGTGTTTCATCCAACCCCAACTCATGCAGGACCAAATCCACGTCATCCTTCTGTTCCGCGGATTCGGGATGCGCGATATCACGCACATGCACGATGACATCGGCTTCGTTGACCTCTTCCAGTGTCGCGCGAAAGGCGGCAACCAGCATTGTCGGCAGGTCCGAAATGAAGCCAACCGTGTCCGACAAAATAATCGTCCGGCCCGACGGCAGGTCGAGTTTGCGCATCGTGGGATCGAGTGTCGCGAACAATAAATCCTTCGCGAACACCTTCGCACCGGTTAAACGATTGAAAAGCGTCGATTTTCCAGCGTTCGTATACCCGACCAACGCCACGATCGGATACGGTACGCGTTTTCTTGCCTTGCGGTGCAGGGCTCGCGTACGGCGCACGGTCTCTAATTGTCGTTTCAGTTTGCCAATACGCTGATCGATCAGCCGCCTGTCTATCTCGATCTGGCTCTCGCCGGGCCCGCCGAGAAACCCGAATCCGCCACGCTGCCGCTCCAAATGCGTCCAACTTCGCACGAGTCGCGATCGTTGATAAGACATTGCCGCCAGTTCGACCTGAAGCACGCCCTCATGCGTGCGGGCGCGCGCGCCGAAAATTTCGAGTATGAGGCCCGTTCGGTCGATTACCTTGGCGTGCAGGGCACGTTCCAGATTGCGTTGCTGCACGGGGGTCAACGGCGCATTGACCACGACGATATCGATCTCTTCCGCCTTGATCAGATGTGAAAAACGCTCGACCAGTCCCACGCCAAGCAGCGTTGCCGGCCGGACGCGAGCCACGGTCACGGATTCCGCGTGCGCGATCTCCAATTCAATCGCCTGCGCCAAGGCGACGCATTCCGCCAAACGCGATTCTGGATCTCGATCACGGCCCGGGCCGCCCCGATAAACCGCATTCAGTATCAGCGCCCGTCCGGTATGCCCATTTTCGGACGTCTCCACGCTGCTCAACGCCGTGCCATCATTCCTCGGCGTCGTCTTCGCGCGCCGGGTCAAACAGTTGCACCGGCTGAGCCGGCATCACCGTCGAGATCGCATGCTTATAAACAAGTTGAGAATGCGCATCGCGTCTTAGTAAGACGCAGAAGTTGTCAAACCACGTGATGATCCCCTGCAGTTTAACACCATTCACGAGAAACACGGTTACCGGCAACTTATTCTTGCGGACATGATTCAAGAACACGTCCTGCACGTTTTGAGATTTTTCCGATGCCATTTTTTCTGCCCCGAGTTTTGTTGTTAGAATCCGATTAAGGACTCTCTTTTTTTGTTACAGCGAGTTTCACTGTTGCCCTTATTCATATAGGGGACACATCTTTTAGGATAAGTGCAAACTTTATAAAAGTGAATGATGTTTAGAGTCGGTCGATTAACCTAACCAATTCAATGATATCCACAACATGATGTCGCGGAGCGTGCTGGCCGAACTCCTTGGGATCGGCCTCACCCGCCTTCACCAAAACAGGGACAAGCCCCGTTACATGGGCGATTTCCATATCGACGCCAGCGTCACCAACCATCCAGATATCCGCGCCTGGCTCCAGGCCGCTGCCTTCAAGAACATGCGCAACGGGTTCGGGTGCCGGTTTATCGCGCACGGCGTCACCCGCCCCGACCAAATTGCCGAAATAGTCACTCCACCCAAGATGCGCCGCCTCGCTCCGAAGGTAACGGCCGGTCTTATTGCTGATCACTCCAAGGTAGAGGCCACGCGCCGCAAGCGCCGACAGCCCCTCGCCCGCCCCTTCGCATGGCGTCAAATTGGTGAGGTGAACGTTTTCATAGGCTTCGTAAAAAATATCGCGCGCCTTCGTCCATCGATCGCCAAACAATTCCGGAAAGCTTTCTCGCATCGACCGACGCACGCGTTGGCGCGTTTGCGCCAGTGTCCACGGTTCGACTTCCATCGCCACGAAGGTCTGGCGCAACGCTTCGTGTATCGTCGGCCAGGTATCGACCAACGTATTGTCCCAGTCGAAGATCAGGCCTCTCGGCGGTGTCAATTCTTCCTTGCCGGTCATGTAGAGCGCATGCGTCCAGCGCAATAATCCAGATACCAGCGCTGCAACCGGCTGGACAAAGGACCAGGCGTTCCGTCGCCAAGCCGCACATCGTCGATTTGGACAACCGGTGTCACGAACGAAGTGGCACTGCTCGTAAACGCTTCGCGCGCCGACTTCGCCGTCTCAACCGAAAATGCCCGCTCTTCGTAAGCCAAGCCTTCCTCCGCCGCGATATCCAACAGGCACTGCCGCGTGACACCACGCAAAATGTCATGCGATACGGGCCGGGTCAGCAGTTTGTCATCCGCCGTGACGACCCACGCATTTGACGATGTCCCTTCGGTTATCAACCCATCGCCATCAACTTGCCAAGCTTCGTAGGCACCGGCCTCCGCGGCTTTGGTTTTACCCATGCAATTTGGCAATAGAGATACCGTCTTGATATCGCAACGCGTCCAGCGGATGTCGGGAATGGTAATGACCTTGACGCCATCGCTAAGCTTTTTCTGGCTCATGAACGGAACACGCTTGGTCGTCATAACGATCGTGGGCGAAACCCCTTTCGGAAACTTGTGATCACGCGGGGCGACGCCGCGCGTCACCTGCATGTAGATTAGCCCCTCTGAAACGCCATTTCGGGCGATCAGTTCCGCCATTACCAATTCCAGAACCCTGCGGCTCACCGGTGGCGTGATCTGCAATTCGGATAGCGAACGTTCCAAGCGATCCAAATGCGGACCAACGTCGACCAATCGATCGTTAATGATGGGAACGACTTCATAGACACCGTCCGAGAATTGAAATCCCCGATCCTCGATATGAATCGCGCCTTCCCCATGCGGCACGTATCGACCATTCACATAAGCATATCGGGCCACGAAAGCCTCCTTCAGACCACGCGAGGGCGCGCCAAACAGATCAGCATTGCACCGCTAGAAAAACTCTAACTGGACAGAAAACAGTTTCTCGACCTTTCTGACCGCCTTGGCCGCCGCCAGTAAAATGACGTCGTCGTGATTTTCGATCATCGTATCGGCGCGGGGGATGATAACCTCCCCATCGCGAACCAGCGCGCCGACGATAACATCGGCGGGCAAGTGCAGTTCGCGCAAGGAATTTCCCGCGAGGGCCGACGTCTCGATGGCTTCCGCCTCGATCAATTCCGCGAACCCGTCGGCCAGCGAATGAACCGAGCGTATCCGTCCACGGCGAACATGCTGCAGGATCGTCGAAACCGTAATCGTTCGCGGGCTGACCGCGACATCGATACCGAGCGTCGTAATCAACGGCGCGTAAGCAGTACTATTTATAAGCGTGACTGCCCGCTCCACGCCATAGCGCTTGGCCAAAAGCGAGGCCAATATATTGGTCTCATCGTCATCGGTAACCGCGACCACCGTGTCCGCGTTGGAAACGCCCGCTTCATCAAGGATTTCCGCATCGAGGGCATCGCCAAGGATTATATTGGTGCCGGGCAGCGCCTCCGCGACATACCTCGCGCGTTCCTTGCTAAGCTCAATAAGCCGCACGTTTATGCCTTCTTCGGCTTCCAATTCCTGCGCCAACGTCATACCAATATTGCCACCACCAATAATGATGATCCGGTGCGCTTCTTCTTCCTCGTGGCCGAAGGCGGACAAGGCTCGGGTCACGTGATTTGTGTCGGCAACGAAATAGACTTCGTCACCGGCCAGCATATGGTCGTTGGCTCTGGGGACAAATGGCGAGTCGTCACGAATAATGCACACAACAACGATACTCAAATCTGGAAACAGCTCAGTCAATTGCCGTAGCGGCGTATTGATGATGGGGCAATTTTCCATGCATCGAACGCCGATCACGCGGACCTTGTCGTCGGCCAACGGAATCATATCGAGGGTCCCGGGCACGGTCAGACGCCGTTGAATTGCGCGGGCAACCTCAACCTCAGGTGAAATGATCACATCAATCGGCAAGTGATCGCGACTGAATAAGTCCGCCCAGACGGGATTGAGGTAGCTTTGATGACGGATGCGGGCGATTTTCGTCGGCACGGCGAACAATGAGTGCGCGATCTGACAGGCCACCATGTTGACCTCATCGGCAAACGTAACCGCGATCAACATATCGGCATTCTCCGCACCAGCCCGTTCCAAGGCATCGGGGTGAGAAGCGTGTCCAACGAAGGCTTGGACGTCTAATGAATCATTGATCTTACCGATTAATTCCGGCGACTGATCAATGACTGTCACATCATTGTTTTCAAGCGACAGGTAGCGGGCGATATTGAAACCAACCTGTCCGGCGCCACAGATAACAACCTTCATGATGCATTGGCCTTACGCATGCGTACTTCGTTCTGAATGCCAAGAAGCTTAAGCTTTCGATGCAACGCCGCACGGTCCATGCCGACGAATTCAGCGGTACGACTAATATTTCCACTGAAACGGGTCAAATGAAACAGCAAATACTCGCGTTCGAAGGCTTCTCGTGCATCACGCAACGGCTGGTTCATCACGTCCGGCGCTTTGTCCCAACGCATGACTTCCGGCGCATCCTGACCGATAGCGGCCGAAACCGCATCCGACCTGATTTCCGATCCACCTGGCGCATTCAGCAGCAGACGTTCAATGACATTGATCAACTCCCATACATTGCCAGGCCAATCGTAAGCCTGCAGCGACGCCAGCGCATCGTTGGCAAAAATGCACGAGGAACGCCCCTTGGCACGGCACAGACGCTCCAGTAGGTGGCGCGCCAGGTCCGGGATATCCTGACGTCGCGCCTGCAGCGCCGGCACGGAAACGGGAACGACGTTCAATCGGTAAAATAAATCCTCACGGAATCGCTCCGCTTCAATTTCCTCGCGCAGATCCCGGCTCGTCGTCGCCAAAACGCGAACATCGACCTCAACCTCCGTGTCGCCACCGAGGCGAACAAAGTTCTTTTTCTGCAGGACCCTTGCGATTTTACCTTGCGTTTCAAGCGGCATATCCGCGACTTCGTCGAGCAGCAACGTGCCGGTGTGGGCCTGTTCCAGAACACCGATTCTACGCGGCAACCCGTTTTCGGGTTCGGCGCCGAATAGCGCGGTTTCAAGGCTTCCCGGTTGCAAGCCAGCACAGTTCAAAACAACGAAACGACCATCCCGGCGCGCCGAACGGCTATGCAGAATTCGAGCGGCGACCCCTTTTCCCGCGCCAGGCGGGCCGGTCAGCAAGACCCGGCTATCGGTCGGCGCGACCTTGTCGATCGTTTGACGCAACTGCGTGATGGCGGGTGACTCGCCGACCAAATCGTCAACGCGGTCGACCGACCGTTCCTGCAATTCGACATTTTCCCGTCGCAGTCTCGCTTCTTCCACGGCGCGCGTGATGGTATGCAGCAACACATCGGTTTTGAACGGCTTGGAGATAAAATCGTATGCGCCCATTTTCGTCGCCGATACCGCCATATCGACCGTACCGTGACCGCTGATCATGACGACCTGTTGGTTGGGATTTTCGCGACGGATAATTTCCAACATCTGCAAGCCATCATGCTCACTGTCGCGCAACCAGACGTCGAGAATGACGAGACTCGGCTGACGCGCCGCGATGGCGGTAAAGGCGTCGGCGCTATTCGCGGCCTGACGAGTGTCATAACCCTCGTCTTCCAATATGCCGGCGATTAGCTCGCGAATATCATCTTCGTCATCGACGATTAGAATTTCATGCGCCATCGCCGCTCGCCTGCATTATCTGGTTGTCCGCTGCTTCCTGTCCCGCCGGTCCAGGATCCGAAAAGACAAGGCTGACCCGCGCGCCACCCTCTGCATTATCTTCTAACAACAATCGGCCTTTATGATCTTCCATGATCTTCCTGACAATAGCCAGACCGAGCCCGGTCCCTTTCGCCCGTCTCGTCACATAGGGTTCAGTCAGGCTCTCCCGGTCTTCGGTCGGCAACCCAATTCCATTATCGAGAACGTTGATCACGCACTCCTCTTCTTCCTGGCGCAGAGCCAGCACGATTTTACCTGTTTGGTCATCATCGCGCCCTTCGATCGCATCGGCCGCGTTTTGCAACAAATTTGTAATTGCTTGGCTGATCTGCCGCCCATCGCAATTTATTTCCAGTGCCGTATCGGGAAGGGTCAGGTCATAGGTAATGTTGCGATGGGTATTGCGCTGCAAGAAAATCGCCTGGCGGCAAAGTTCGCTGATATTCTCGGCGCGGAATACGGGTGCCGGCATGCGGGCGAAGTTCGAAAATTCATCCACCATCCGTCCGATGCTTTCCACCTGCCGAACGATGGTTTCTATACAGGTTTGGAATACTTCCGCATCGTCGGGAACCTGTTTCAAATAACGGCGGCGCAAACGTTCCGCGGACAGTTGGATTGGTGTCAGCGGATTTTTGATTTCATGCGCGATTCGCCGCGCCACATCCGACCAGGCCGCCTTTCGCTGCGCCGAAAGTAGCGCCGAGACATCATCGAAGGTCACCACGAATCCTCTTAATTCCTGGTCCGACCGCATCGCCGCGACGCGCACCAGAAGTGTCCGCGATTCCGTCCCCCTGGTGACCGCCACTTGCCGTTCCAACGTTCGCTCTCCCGACAACTGGCGCGCCTCGATTAACAATTCGCGCAATTCCGGCGCGACTTCGTCGAGAGGTTCTCCCTGCATGTGATCCAGCTCGATACCCAGTAACCGAGACGCCGTACGGTTCGGCAAGGTAATGCGGCCTTCCGCGTCGAGGCCCACCACGCCAGCCGAGACTCCGGACAGAACGGTCTCGGTAAAAACCCGCCGACCATCGATCTGCTGGTTCGCCTCGATCAACTCGCGGCGATTTTGTTCAAGATCACTGGTCATGCGGTTGAAAGCGCGCCCGAGCGTATCGACTTCCCCGCTTGAGGGGCCATCCACTACAACGCGCGCGGAAAGGTTCCCCGCCCGCACATTCTCTGTCGCCGCGATCAAAGCGCTGACAGGCCGCGACATGCTGGTGGCAAAATTCAACCCAACCCAAACAGCCGCAAGCAAAAGCAGCAGGGCGACAACGACGAAGATAAGCGCGAACGAAATTTGGAAATCGGCGCGGCTCAACTCGAGACGTTCGAACTGGGCAACCGCGCCCTTCGTGCGCTCGCTATGGCCCAATACAACCGGATCGACATAGCGACCGACATACAAATAGCTGTCAACGAAGTTGCTAAGCCTGATCAAGGCGCGAACCCGATCCTCATTGCTGCTCGTCAAAACCGCGACCTCACCGGATGCCGCTGTCTGAAAAGCTTCCGCTGGCACCGGCTCGAACTCCAGGGCGCCGGTCAACCCGGAGCGTGCGATGACATCACCGCTTCCGGTAAACACGATCGCTTCCGTTAACTGACGCACCCTGGCTTGAAGGTTTACGGCCTTGATCAGGCGTTTTTGGTTGAACTGTAGCCCCAAGGCATGATTGTCCAGATCGCGCGCCATGCGGACACCGTCGGAAACAATATTACGCTTATGTTCCTCAACATAGGCATCGGCCACGGCTTCGGATTCCTTGAGCGCCGTACGAACCTTATCGCTGAACCAGGATTCAATGCCAAAATTGAAGAACAGCGCGGAGAACACGGCGACGATAATCGCAGGCGCCACCGAAATCAGTCCAAAGAGCTGTGCCAACTTTACATGGAGCTGAGACCCCGCCGAGCCCCGGCGGCGGGCACTCCAAATCTTGACGATGCGAAAGACAACGACAAATCCGAGCAGCAGAAGTATGACGAGATCGATATTCAATAGAATAAGGATCGACGGTGCATCCGGTTCCAACGACGATTGGGTCAGGGCGGCGTAAGTCGCAATTCCGGCCGCCGCGGCCGCAACGGCAAGCGAAATCGCACAAAAGCGCCTCAGGCGCCTTCGCGCCGACCATGACCCTAACGCGCGAAATATGCGGCGGGCCGAGCTGTCAGCAGGGTCGAGAGCAGTCATACCATTGAAAATCCGCGTTATTTGCGGAGACGGCAACGTAAAATATGAAAAATGCCAACGCCGCCGTGGTTATTTTACGCCGCGGACGATTTGGATGTCCAATTCCCGAATTTTCTTGCGAAGCGTATTCCTATTCAAGCCTAGCAACTCCGCCGCTCTTATCTGATTTCCCCGTGTGGCGGCAAGGCATAGCGTAATGAGCGGCCGTTCGACCTCCCGAACCACACGCTCATGAATTCCTGGTGCCGGCAGCGAATCCCCATGCGCATCGAAGTAAGCCCGCAGATGACGATCAACCGCCTCGCCAAGATTGTCACTCTCCATATTCATGCTTTCGAGGGCCGCTGGAACCGTATCGGCAAGCTCCGCCTCGACCGCACCGAGACCAATGCGCTCCTCGCTGTATAGCGCGGCGAGACGGCGTATCAGGTTTTCCAGTTCTCGAACGTTTCCGGGCCAACTATGCGCCTTCAGCCGCGCCATCGCATCCGCGTCGAGCGATTTCATCGGAAGCCCCTGCTCTTCACCTTCACTAAAAAAATGCCGAACAAGATCGGGAATATCCTCGGTGCGCTGGCGCAAAGGAGGCAGGCGCAACGGCACGACATTCAAACGGTAGTATAAATCCTCACGGAATAGCCCTTGCGACACGATTTGACGCAAATCGCGGTGAGTCGCGGCGACAATGCGCACATTCGTTCGTATCGCCGACCGGCCTCCGACCGTCGTGAAGGTTCCGTCCTGCAAAACGCGTAATAGTCGGGTCTGCGCTTCCAACGGCATGTCGCCTATTTCGTCGAGGAACAAGGTGCCGCCATCGGCCTGTTCAAAGCGGCCGGCATTTCGGTTCGCAGCACCGGAGAACGCGCCCTTCTCATGTCCAAAAAGCTCGCTCTCGATCAATTCGCGCGGAATTGCCGCCATATTAATCGCAACGAACGGTCCATTTCGGCGCTTTCCGTAATCGTGCAATGCGCGCGCCGCCAACTCCTTGCCAGTTCCGGATTCCCCGGTGATCAAGACGCTCAAATCCGTGCCAACGAGGCGTGCCAGAACGCGGTAAATTTCCTGCATCGCCTGGGAGCGGCCGATAAGTGGCAGATCTTCATCATCGCCGCTATTTCCAGCGCCAATATTTTCGTGGCGCGGCGATACCCGCTCCCGCAATGCACGTTGTACGACCTGTATGAGTTCATTCAAATCAAACGGTTTGGGCAAATATTCGAAAGCACCACGTTCGTTCGCCTTGACCGCCGTCAGTAACGTATTTTGCGCACTCATCACGATGACCCGGAGATCGGGACGAATTTTCTTAATCCGTGGTAAGAGATCGAGGCCGTTCTCATCCGGCATGACCACGTCTGTAATGACGATATCGCCGATCCCTTCGCTTACCCAACGCCACAACGTCGCGGCGTTGCCCGTGACGCGCACATCGCATTCCAAGCCGCCAAGTGCCCGGCTCAAAACAGTACGGATCGCGCGATCGTCGTCCGCCACCAGAATGGTCGCGCCTTGCATTACCGAACCGTCAGCCATTTTCACCATCCATCATCGGCAACATCACGCGGAATACAGTTTTCTGGTGCTGGCGATCCAAATCGATGACACCGCCATGGTCGCCAACGAATTTCGCCACCAAGGCGAGCCCCAATCCGCTGCCGCCCGGCTTCGTCGTTATGAAGGGATCGAACAGATGCGCCCTCAAATCTTCGGGCACACCCTCGCCATTGTCTTGGATGCATACCACCAAGGGGACCTTTACATGACCATCGCCACTTGGCGTCGCTAAACTTACGCCTTGCTGATAGGCTGTTGAGATGACGACCTCGCCTTCGGCATCGGGGGTGGCTTCAACGGCGTTTTTGACCAGATTCAGGAAAGTCTGCACAAGTTGGTCGCGGTCGCCATATGCGGCCGGCAGAGACGGGTCATAGGCCTCCGTGAACCGAACGGCAGAGCCGAAACCATTTTTTGCCAGCCGAACAACATGATTTAGGATTTCGTGAATGTTGACCGCCTTACGCTCAATTCGCGGGTTGTCGGTGAACATTTCCATGCGATCGACCAAGGCGCAAATCCGGTCCGTCTCCTCGATAATCAAGCGGGTGAGTTCACGATCCCTCACGTCGCTGTTTTGCTCCAGAAGTTGCGCCGCCCCGCGAACGCCGGATAAGGGGTTCTTAATTTCATGGGCCAGCATCAACGCCATCGCGCTCACCGATCTGGCCGCGCCCCGATGCGTCAACGACCTGTCGATCCGACCCGCGATCGAACGCTGCTGAAGCGTGACGACAACATCGCCCGGCCGGTCGACCATCGCAGCGCCATCAACCGTCAATATGTGCGCCCCTATTCGCGGCGTTCTTATCTGCACATCGTATTGTGACATGTTGTTGCCCGTGTTCCGCACTTTCTCGATAAGCGCCAAAACCGGGCTGTCTTTTGGGATTATCGTGTCCAGTGACTGGCCAATAAGCGTCGAAATACTCGCTTGGAAAAACTGTTCGGCCGCCAGATTAAGGTAACTGATTTTGTTTCCCTTGCCGATGACCATCACCGGGTCGGCCAACGCATTCAGGATCGACGGTGAAGGTGTCTCCGCCACCCCCTTCGACGCAATGGCCATATCAGGCCGCGGCTTTATCAATGGTTGCGCTATAAAACGACGCTATCTCGGTTCTAATCCGCGCTGGGTGCTCAAGCTTGAAAATGCGGTCCCTGAAGCCCGTCGAATTCGGTAGACCATTGGAATACCAGGAAACATGCTTTCGAAAATTTCGAACACCGCGATACTCACCATAATGCACGAGCATTGCTTCGAAATGCTCCAACACAATCGCCATCTGCTCACCGAGTGCCGGACCCTGGCCACGCGTACCATCGGCCAGATAGCGTATCGCCTCGCCGATGACCCAAGGCCGGCCACACGCGCCGCGCCCGATCATCACGCCATCCGCGCCGGACCGCGCCAAGCACGCCGCGATATCGTCCAAGCACCTAATATCGCCATTGGCGATAACCGGTATGCGGACGGCCTCCTTAACTCTGCGAATGAATCGCCAATCCGCCTGCCCATTGTATTTTTGCGCTCTTGTCCGGCCATGCACTGTCACCAAGCGAATACCGCTCCGCTCCGCGATTTGCGCAAGCTTCGGTGCATTTCGGTGATTTTCGTCCCATCCCGTGCGCATCTTTAACGTCACGGGGACGTCCACCGCGCCAACGACCGCCTCGAATATTTCCGCCGCCCGGCATTCGTCCCGCATCAGCGCGGAGCCGGACAGTTTGCCAACCACCTTCTTGGCCGGGCATCCGAAATTGAGATCGATGATGTCGGCGCCGTCATCGACGCAGAACCGTGCCGCGTCCGCCATTATTTCCGGGTCGTGTCCCGCGATCTGAACCGCCATGATCGCGCCATCCGACGCGCGACCCGCTTTCCGTCGCGAACTATCGGTACGCAGGATGGCCTCACGGCACGCGATCATCTCCGACGTTTCCATCGCCGCACCTAGCCGCCGCGCCAACCGGCGAAACGGTAAATCGGTGACACCGGACATCGGCGCCAGCAATACAGGCGCATCCAGTTTTAAGGGCCCAATTTGAATGCTCATTATTTATGCACAAATGTTTTTGCACTTATTTTATGCATAATATGATTATTCCACGTCAAGGCAACCTGAGATTCTAACCGATCAACACATCGGTTACGAATTTCACGCCGGGATAGCCCAATGTCACCATCAAATAGGCGATCAACGCATAGCGCGACGCACGGCGCCCCCCCACCCCGATACGGTAGTGAACGAAGAGCAAGGTGCCAATTACGGCAAAGGCGATGACCGATAAAAGAATTTTGTGACTAAAGATGAATAAATCCCCGGTTTCGAAATATTGCGAGGCCATCCCCGTCGCAAGTCCCAAACCCAATACACATTCAGTCGCGATCAGCAGCCGAACCTGCATGATCTCCGCGGCGGCGACAGAGGGTAATAACATCGTCAAGCGGTTTGGGCGCCGGCTCTTCATGGCCCGCTCCTGCAGGAATACGGCAGCACCGGAAACAGCGCCCAGGGTCAACAACGCATAGGTCAACACGGAGAATATGATATGCGCCTCAATCCAAGCTATCGGCGCTTGTCCCGACATTGGCCGTTCAGGTGCCTGCGACCAAATCGCCGCGACAATACCCATGAGAATTAGATACGGCATGAGCAGCGGCGCCAGACGCCACGTTTCGCGCACCATCGCCGAAATCAACAGATAGAACGCCATACTGGCCGTGATCGTGATCCACAACGTGCTTGAAAAACCCGTACGCCACGCGCCAGAGAGCAACACAGCGCTCCACGCCAACGGCCCCGCCAGCGCAACCCCCGTCAACGACCAGAATAAAAGATCGCGCGCGGCGTTCCTTCTGAACCCGGCGATGGCGGCCGGCACCAAGGCGAGCAGTGCGGTCATGTTGTAGAGCGCGGTATTTTCCATGACGTGGCTTATATCCCATCCGAATGAAGGCCGCCACGCTCGTGGTTGCATGGCGTGCGGATCGGGCTTAATACCCAAGAGCGGGTGACCGACAAGGTTGGACCGCAAGGAAAATTGCGAGGGCGGATGGGGAAAACAATTGCGCTGATCGTCGCGGGAGGACGCGGTGTTAGAGCCGGCGGCGAGATACCCAAGCAGTATCGGACATTGGGTGGCGTCCCGTTGATCCGCCACACGATTGGCCAATTTGCGAACCACCCGCTCATCGACGGTATTTGCGTCGTCATTCATCCGGATGACCGCGCGCTATATGACACCGCGGCCCGGGGTTTCGACCTTATCGAACCAGCCATGGGCGGTCCCAGCCGGCAGGATTCCTGCCGCAACGGCCTGGAAGTCTTATCGGATCATAGCCCGTTGAACGTCCTCATCCACGACGCCGCCAGACCCTTTGTCGGCGCCGATACGATCAGCCGAGTAATCGAGGCGATTTCCGAGACAACGCCCGCCGTCATTGCCGCGCTTCCGGTCGCGGATACACTGAAAAAAGCCGATGACTGCCAGCGGGTGCAAAGCACGGTCGATCGAACCCATCTTTGGCATGCCCAAACACCGCAGGGCTTCAAATACGCTGAAATCCTGGACGCACATCGGCTGGCGGCCGGACAAAATCTGACCGATGACGCCGCCGTCGCCGAAGCCGCGGGCCTAACGGTAACGCTAACATTAGGCAATCCGGAGAATTTAAAAGTGACGACTGCGGAAGATTTTGCGAGCGCGGAACGGAATTTGGTGCCAATTCCCGATTTTCGAACCGGCACGGGGTTCGACGTGCACCCCTTCGAAGACGGCGACCACGTCATGCTTTGCGGTACCAAACTCGCGCATGATCATGGCCTCGCGGGCCATTCGGATTCCGACGTTGGGCTACATGCCTTGACGGATGCCCTGCTGGGAACGATTTGCGCCGGCGATATCGGCAGCCATTTTCCGCCGAGCGACCCGCAATGGCGGGGGGTGGATTCGGCCGTATTTCTGCGGCACGCGGCGGGACTGGTACGTAAAAAGGGCGGCACGATACGTCATATCGACCTCACGCTCATCTGTGAAGCGCCGAAAGTCGGACCGCATCGCGACAAAATGCGGGCCAGGCTGGCGGAACTGCTTTCGGTGCCGCTCGAACGGATAAGCGTCAAGGCAACGACCACCGATGGGCTCGGCTTCTTGGGCCGGCGCGAGGGAATCGCCGCACAGGCCACCGCGACTATCCTGTTCGGCTAGAAACCGTGCCGCTTCAACCTCTTTCCCGATTTCATCCGGCCAGCCTATTGGCGACATGGTTCGGTATCGGACATCTTCCCAAGGCACCCGGCACATGGGGTTCTCTGGCGGCCCTGCCTTTTGCGTGGGTTCTGTACCATTCTGGCGGTCCTCTAATCTTGGCCGCCGCCACGATCGCCATATTCGCCGTCGGCGTATGGGCCGCGCAGCGGCTCGAACAGGCGGATGGCACGAAGGATCCCGGCCATATCGTCATCGATGAAGTCGCCGGGCAGTGGCTTACGCTCGCCCTATTTCCAGCTGACCCTATCCATTACGGTATTGGATTTGTCCTGTTCCGAATAATGGATATCGCCAAGCCCTGGCCGGTAAATTGGCTTGATCGCCACGTTTCCGGTGGCTTGGGCGTCATGCTGGACGACATCGCCGCCGGCGCCTACGCTGGCGGTTTGCTTTACCTAATCACGGAATTCTTACTGTGAGTGAAATATTATCCTCTGAATTGACCGGCAAGGCCTCCGAAATTCTGGATTTATATCGGTCGAAGAACATGATGATCGCGACCGCTGAATCCTGCACCGGTGGCCTGATCGCGGCCTGCCTCACTGAAATCGCCGGTTCTTCCGCTGTTGTCGACCGTGGTTTCGTGACCTATTCAAACGAGGCGAAGAACGAGGCGATCGGTGTCGATATGGCTCTGATCGAAACCCATGGCGCGGTTAGTGGCGAGGTTGTGGGTGCGATGGCGTCTGGCGCACTCGCACATTCGCGCGCGGATGCGGCGGTTGCGGTTACGGGTATCGCTGGTCCCGGCGGCGGCACGGCGGAAAAACCAGTTGGATTGGTCTTTATCGGCGGTGCCCGACTTGGACAGCCCCCCCTCATCGAGCGCCACGTCTTTGAAGGTGACCGCAGCCTAATTCGTCAAAAAACCGTATTTGCGGCTCTCGAGGTCCTGCACCGTCTTACCGCCTTGGACAAAAGCGGCTAATCTTTCGCGGATGCGAAAAGCGCCGCCAAGTCGGCTAAAGGATGGCCCGCCCGCGCGCCAAATCGGGCAAGGCAATCTTCCCATGAGCTGAAAATATCGACAAATTCTCCTGGTTGTTCGAGCGGCAAGCTTTGCAAAGACCGCAACCGTCCAACCGCCTCTTCCGCTTCAGCTACCGTCGTATCTTCAAGGACTTGGTCGAGATAGTTCAACCGATCTCGATGAAACGCGAATGCCGCCAGCATGATTCCCGCCACTTCGGCGGCCCGGGCACCGTTCCCTAGATTGAAGTCGACCTTGTCGAACAAAATGGCGCGAGCTTGGCCTTCGACGAGCAGACATACACGTGGCCGCTCCTCCTCCTGACCGCGGTTCCAACGCGCGAAAAGAAGTACCGATTGGGGCTTCAGAAGGGAGTCCGGTCCCAGCGCCTCCAAAACGCGCTGACTAGCGAAAAATGTATCGAAAGCGGTCGGCCGTTCGACTTTGAGTAGCGTAACGCTTTCCGTGCTTGAGTTTCCAGTGATCTCGACGCCGGCGCCCGATAACGCACGCTCGATCGCATCAAGTGTGCTGGTACGCGGATCGCCGATGCCACGCTCGATATTGTTCAGTGTCGCCAGAGATATTCCAGCGGCTTTCGCCAATTCACTTTGCTTGGCATTGATGATCGCCCGGGCGGCCCGTATCTGAGACGAGGAAATCAACGCGGAAAACCCACCCGGCAGCCTTTGCCACCCATCAAACGATCGAATTAGAACTGATACCTAATCTACTAGGCCTAAATCTGTTTGTCACGGTCGCAAAGCCCATATCTAGTGGGTGACCGAATTTATTCCCCAACGGGTAGGGCGTGTCGTTAAATAGCGGGCGGATCATTGAAACGCGATCTGCGAATGTAGTTCAAGACCGCCCTTTGCCGGCCAAATTCGGAGATCAGCCGTAAAGTTGCGCCGCCCGTTTTTCAAAGGCCCCGACCATTCGCCGAACCGCTTCGCTGAATAGCATCTCTATCAGTTTCTCCATCACGCGCGACTTAAACTCGAAATCCACAAAAAAATCCAACGCACATTTTTCCGAATCATAATTGTCAAATTTCCAGTTATTATTCAGATATTTAAATGGACCTTCTTGATACTTTACTTGAATTATCATGCTGTCCCGATTCAGCGACACATGGCTCGTAAAACTTTCCCGTATTCCTTTGAATCCAATAATTAAATCCGCAACGAGGAGATTTTCTGTTCGACTGCGAACTCGCGCGCCGACACACCATGGCAGAAACTCCGGATAGCGCCCAACATCGGCAACAAGGTCGAACATTTGATCGGGCGTATGCGGCAGAATGCGCTGTTCAGCGTGTGTCGGCATTGTGCAATTTAGCCGCTCTTGCGTCGCGCAGGCGCGCGAAGTCTGAATCGGCGTGATAGGAAGAACGCGTCAGGGGCGACGCGGAAACCATTAGAAAACCCTTACCGCGCGCCGCGGTGGCGTAGGCATCGAATTCATCGGGGGTGATAAAACGATCGATTGCCGCATGTTTTGGGGTTGGCTGCAGATACTGACCTATCGTCAGAAAATCCACGTCCGCCGCCCGCAAATCATCCATCACCTGGTGCACCTCCTCACGCGACTCCCCCAATCCAACCATCAGGCCGGACTTCGTGAACACGTTCGGATCAAGCCGCTTGGCGCGGTGCAATAGCTCCAGGCTGGTAAAGTACCGTGCGCCGGGGCGAATCGTCGGATAAAGCCGTGGCACGGTTTCCAAATTATGATTGAACACGTCGGGTTTGGCGGCGCTTACCACCTCGATCGCGCCGGCCTTGTCCTTAAAATCCGGTGTCAGGATTTCCACCGTGGTTCCGTGCGCGAATTCCCGAATTCGATGGATCACCGCCGCGAAATGCGCCGCGCCACCGTCGATGAGATCGTCGCGGTCGACCGACGTCACGACAACATGTTCAAGACCAAGCTTCGCCACCGCCGTGCCGATATTAACCGGCTCCATCGGATCGAGCGGCATCGGCGTGCCGGTGGCGACATTGCAGAAGGCGCAAGCGCGCGTACAAGTATCCCCCATGACCATGAAGGTTGCGTGGCGCCTTGCCCAACACTCACCGATGTTGGGGCATCCAGCCTCCTCGCAGACGGTGTGCAGACCATTCTCACGCACGATGTCGCGCGTTTCGCGGTACACCGGCGATGTCGGCGCCTTAACCCGAATCCAGGCCGGTTTGCGCTGAATCGGATTATCTGGCCGGTTCCGCTTTTCCGGGTGCCGTAGTTCGGCGGCTTTGGCTGTGGTGGTCATAAATTAGAAATGGATAACCTTGCCGTACGCGTCAAGGACCGACTCATGCATCATTTCCGATAACGTCGGGTGCGGGAAGACCGTGTGCATGAGTTCTTTCTCGGTCGTTTCCAACGTCCGAGCGATGCCATAGCCCTGAATCAGCTCGGTAACCTCGGCACCGACCATGTGTGCACCAAGCAACTCGCCGGTCGTTTCATCGAAGACGGTTTTAACCATGCCTTCGGGCTCGCCCAAAGCGATCGCCTTGCCATTGCCCATAAACGGAAACCGGCCGACGCGTATCTTATGCCCCTGCTCTTTCGCCGCCGCTTCGGTAAGGCCGACGCTGGCAATTTGCGGGCGGCAGTAGGTACAGCCGGGAATATTATCGGTCTTGAACGGATGCGCGTCGGCGTAGCCGGCGATTTTCTCAATGCAGGCAACACCTTCGTGGCTTGCCTTATGCGCCAACCACGGTGGTCCCGCAACATCGCCGATCGCATAGATGCCGAGTTCCGCCGTACGCGCCCATTCATCGACCTCGACATGGGTGCGGTCGACTTTCACCTTGGTGCCCTCGAGGCCGATATTCTCGACATTGCCGACGATGCCCACAGCCAAAATCACGCGATCGATGGTAAGCTTCGTTTGCTTGCCACCGGCCTCGATCGTCGCGGTAACGTTATTCGCGCCACGATCCAGCGCTGAAACCTGCGCGCCCGCGTGAATCGTCATCCCCTGCGCTTCGAATTGTTTGTGCGCGAAGGCGGCGATTTCCGCGTCCTCGACCGGCAAAATGCGGTCCATCACCTCGACAACTGTCACCGCCGCGCCAAGATCGCGGTAGAAGCTCGCGAACTCCATTCCAATCGCGCCAGAACCGACGACCAGCAACGATTTTGGCATACTCTCGGGAACCATGGCTTCCTTGTAGGTCCATATCAGTTTGCCATCGGGCTCCAGCCCAGGGAGGGTTCGCGCCCGCGCACCGGTTGCCAAAACAATATGTTTACCAGTCAATTGCGCGATGTTCTTGCCATCTTTCTCGACCGACAATTTTCGCGCGCCAGCGCTTCCCCCGGCCAGTTTCCCCGCGCCGTCGAACACCGTAACCTTGTTCTTTTTCAAGAGATGCCCGACCCCGCCATTGAGCTGCTTGGCGATCGCGCGAGACCGTTTCACGACGGCGGGCAGATCGACGGAAGCGCCCTGCACTTTCAAACCGAATTGTTCGGCATGCGTGGCGTAATGAAAGATTTCAGCCGTTCGCAGCAGCGCCTTGGTTGGTATACACCCCCAGTTCAGACAGATTCCGCCAAGATGTTCGCGTTCCACCAAGGCTGTCTTCAAGCCGAGCTGCGCGGAACGTATGGCGGCGACATAGCCGCCTGGCCCGCCACCGACCACGATGACGTCGAAATTGGTATCGGCCATTGCTTATCCCCTGGTCTGCGTGCCTAAAGCAACATTGTCATCGGATCTTCGATCATCTTTTTGAACGCCGCGAGGAATTCAGCCCCAACCGCGCCATCGACAACCCGATGATCAACCGAAAGCGTCACCGACATGACGGTCGCAACCGCCAACGCGCCATTGCGGACGACGGGTCGTTGCTCCCCCGC
>JAJFJC010000174.1 GCA_021774385.1 Alphaproteobacteria bacterium | reverse complement strand
GTGTTCGGCTGGAACCCGTCGCGTAAGACACCTTGCTCGTCATTGAACTGAAGCTGCTTGGCAAGCGGTCCGTTGATGGTGATCAGCGTTTCGCCGCCGGGCGTATTGCCGGAATGCTCGACGCCGTAATCCGGGTCGCCCATCGCCTCGACCAGCGCCACCAAGACCGGCATATATTCCGGACGGCAGCCCGCCATCACACCATTCACTGCCACCGACCAGACCGTCGCCGCGCGGCTGTCCGGTAGGAGAATCGCCAGGACCTCATCCGGATCGCGGTCGGTAAAGGCGAGAAACGCCTCAACCCGATCCGCCGTCGGCGGAATGATTGGCAAGCCGTCGCTCCACTCGTTTTCGATGAAGAGTCGGTTGATCTCGTCAATTGTGCCGGAAAAAACCACGTCGCGCGGCATGGGGTCGACGGCGAGCGCGACCGCGGCCGGCGACACTGTTAGGTTTTCGACAACCTGATCCAGGGTAACGCCGAGGATATTCTCCGAGAGTTCCGTGTCCCCCTGGGTGCCGACATGTCCCGGCACCAGTGCCACCGGCAGGCTGGGCAAACCGAGCCCGACACTCGTCGTACTCGCTTGACCGATGAAGCCCTCGCAAACCAGCGAAGAGGTAGGAACACCGGCCTTCTCGGCTACCGCGCTTGCCCGCAACACGGCGGGCGTGCAGCTGCCTCAACAGCCCATGCCGGAAATAACGGCGTCGACCCCCAAGGACTTCATCTTACGCGGCAGGTCGGCCAGAATTTCGCGCTCATCGGCGCCGTGCGTCGAGCCGAATTCCCGCCAACTGATAAAGTTGACGTTCTGATACCGGTCCTTCAATCCACGTTCCAGGAGGTCGAAGACTTGATCACCGCGAAATAAAAAGTCCCACAATTCGCAAACCGTCTTGCCGTCGAGCGTGTCGAGACGCGGCGCCGTTTGCGCAATCTCCATCTGGCGCGTCGCGCGCGGCCACACCACGTCATGAATTTCCAAATTTACCGACATTCCGTTCTCCTAATCTAATGCGTTTTCAGCCTAGCGGATGCCGCGCAACACGCCTATCCTCCGTTAGGTGCGGGTTTGAACTTAATTGCCAAAGAAAATGACATTAGGTTGACCGAAAAACTACCACCCCCTACTTTTGCGCGAAATCAGATTTGGCTAACCGAGGAAGGATCCCGAGCAAATGTCCGAAAGCCATTTTGAGACGGTCAAGGAGTATCTGACTCGGCTTGAAGTCGATATTACCGAAGAAGATAGGGAGCGCGCGCTTTTCGTCGTCAACGACGAAGACCGCGGTATCAATAACCTGATTGTCGATTGCGAGGACGAGTTACTTGTCATCGAACAGGTAATTTTCGAACTCAAGACGGACAATTCCGAAACCCTGAAGCGGCTTCTTCAAATGAACAGAGAGCTCGTCCATGGCGCTTTCACCCTGGACGAATCAGGCAATCGCGTCCTGTTCCGCGATACCTTGCAGCTCACCAACCTCGACCTCAACGAGCTTGAAGCATCAATCAATGCTCTCGCCCTCGGTCTCGCTACTTTCGCGGAAGAGCTCATCGCGTTTTCCAAATCCGCTTGAGAATTCCGCCACAAGGAGAAAGAAAGATATGAGCCTCCTGAAACGAATATTTACCTGGGGCAAATCGGAAGCGCATGCCGCGATGGATGAGGTCGAGGATCCGGTGAAGATGGCCGAACAGGGTATCCGGGATCTGCGCAAGGACCTAACGGACAGCATGGAAGGCATGGCCAAGGTCAAGGCTCAAGTCATTCGGACGAAGAAGGACGCCGTGCGGCAAAAGGAAATCGCGGTCGACTACGAACAAAAGGCGATGTTGCTCCTCCAAAAAGGACAAGGCGGATCGATTGAATCCGCCGAGGCCGACAGGCTGGCAACGGAAGCACTCGCCAAACGGGACGGCGCGGTCCAACGCGCGTTAAGCCTTACCAAGGACCTGGAGAACTTCGAGCAGATGTCGGGCCGAATGGAAAATGGCGTCGCCAATCTGAAACAGCAGATATCCAAGTGGGAGAATGAACTTCAGACCTTAAAAGCGCGCGCGCAAGTCGGCAAAGCCACGAAAAAACTGAATGAGCAACTCGCCAAAGTCGATTCCTCGGGCACCGTCAGTATGCTTGAACGGATGCGCGACAAGGTTCAGGAAGAAGAAACCCTGGCCGAAGCTTACGGCGAAATGGCACAGGTCGAAAACTCGGTCGACGACGAAATAGACAGGGCTTTGGAAGGTTCGAGCACCCCTTCACAATCCGAGGCCTTGGCGCAACTGAAGTCGCGACTTAGCATGGGGGCGCCGCTTGCGCTTTCCGACGGCAGCAAGACGCCGGCCGAGTAAGTCCAACCGTTATCAAGCGCACCAGACTCTGAAACGGAATATTCATGGATTATTCGATCCTTCTACTGATAGGCGCCATCATCGTCGGCGCCATTATCTGGAATGCCAACCGGAACAAACAGAGTAGCGGCCAAAAGCAGGTCAGCAGCACATCCTCGAACGAGCCGAAAATTCAGAACATGCAACCCGGCGGCGTTTTCAGTCTGCGTAGCTTTGGCGACGACATGGAAGACCTCGATGTCTCGGTGATTGGACGTCACATCTATGACGAAGACGGCTTTGAATGGATTGAACTGGAAGGTGAAACCGGCGGCGAGAAGATTTGGCTGACGGTCGAGGATGACGACGAGTTGGAGCTTTCCGTCACCCTTCGAAAGGTACGTTTGGAAGAAATCGGTCTTACCAAGGAGCAGATGCTCGCGCTGACGGACAATGACGAGAGCAAAATCGAGTTCAACGGCCGAACCTATCATTTCGACGACCGCGGGGACGCCACCTACTACGCCAATGGCGATACTGGCGGCGGGGAGAAACTTACCTATTGGGCGTTCGAAGCCGACCTTGGGACCCGCTACCTAACCGTGGAACGGTGGGGCGACGGTACTTTCGAATGTCACATTTCCCAAGCCGTGAAAGAGTCGCAGATCACCATTTATTCCACGACCGGAAACGCCTGACATGGACTGGCTGGAGACCGCTAAGGATGCCTTGACCGTTCTGGCGTTCATTGGTGTTTACGGTGTCCTCTTTCTGGCGGCAAAGGCGTTAAAGGATGTCTTGACGTCGTACAGTCTCGTCGAGGAGTTGGGGCATAAGGACAATTTCGCGGTCGGCATTTCCCTGGGTGGTTATTTCCTGGCAACCGCGTTTATTTTCGCTGGCGTTGTATCGGGTCCTTCTCGTGGACTGGGCCAGGATATCGTTGAAGTCTTGGGATACAGCCTGCTGGGTCTAATTTTCCTGAATGCCACCCGGTGGTGCATCGACAAATTCGTATTTCATGAATTTTGCAACAATACAGAAATAGTCGAGGATCAAAATTGTGGCATGGCCGCGGTTCGCGGTGGGGCCTATGTCGCGACGGGACTTATCGCGGCCGGCAGCCTGCATGGCGAGGGCGGCGGCATACTTACGGCATGTGTTTTTTTCGTTTTGGGCCAGATATCGCTTTTTGTCTTCACGCGTATCTACGATTTCACAACGCCCTATCACCTTCAAAATCAGGTACGTGAAAATAACACCGCCGCTGGAATTGCATTTGGCGGCACGTTGATGGCGCTCGGCATCGTCCTGGGAAAGGCTGTGTCGGGAAATTTTATTGGTTGGGCCGAAAACCTCATAATCTTTGCCGAACTAGCCGTAACGGGAATCGTCATATTACAAATCTCCCGCATCCTGATGGATAAGCTGATCCTGAGAGGGCACGACCTGAACAAGGAAATTTCGGAAGACCGCAACATGGCCGCCGGGTTCCTCGAAATGGTTGTCGCCCTTTGCTTCGCAATCGTTCTCGTCACCTTGATATAGTGGGAGACGGAGAGATGCGCGGACACACAAGAAGGGCAAATCAAACAAACGTTACAAAGGCTGGTGACGGCCTCAATTTTGGCCAAATCTCACTGGTCTTTGTCGGTTTCGCGATATTGTATTTTGCGACCGCGGTATTTTTCGACGGCGATACCAGCAAAGTCACGCGAGACGTTAGTGCCGGACAAAACTACGGTCCGATTGTCACCAAAAGTGCCAACACCGTTGTTTTGATATCGGTGACGAATCGATTCCTGCAGGAAAGCTGGGCTTTCATCGAAACCGAAGTCCTGGACGACAAAGGACAGACTATCACCGCATTTGGCGGCGATACCTTCCATGAAAGTGGCCGCGACAGCGAAGGAGCATGGAGCGATTCAAAAACCCAGCGGGACGTCAGAGTCGTATTGCCCACGCCAGGGCGGTACTTTTTAAAGTTTCGCGTTTCGGGCGGTACGAAGTTTCAACGCACCGCGAGCGACCTTACCAATCAAACACAATTGCGGGTGACCGTTGCGCAGAAGCGCGGTGGTTCTTCCATCTTGGTTGGGATCGGTATCATACTGCTTATTCTCAGCGTAATTTTAAACGAAATCAGGAACCAGACATTTATCCAGATTTTCGACCACTTCTCCAGCGATGATGACGATTAACGTCATTTTTAACGATCCAGAGCGATAACGCATGAACGACAAAACAAAATGGGCGGTATGGATTTCCGGAGGCGTTTTAGCTTTGGTCTACTTCGCCGTATTGACTCCAGCGTCCTCTGGATATGGCTATTCAGGGCATAGAAGCGGATTCTTCTGGTTCTCCGGTGGCAACTCAACGATCTACCATAACTCTCGAAGCGTGCGCACCGGAAGTACTGGGGGGCCCAGGGTCTCTTCAAAGGGCCTTTCCGGAGGCAAATAGATGCGCGGCGAGAGCGCGGTGACCAGCGATAAAGCGCGCTCAAGAGATATCTTTTCATTGGTCTATGCGGTGTTTACCGCGGGCCTTTGTTCGATCGTCTACGAATTGCTCATCGCGACCACGGTCGCCTATTTCGAAGGCGACAGCGTCAAATACTTCTCACTGACCATTGGCCTCTACATGGCGTCGATGGGCGCCGGCGCCTTTGTCTCGAAATTTATACAAACGGATTTGCTGAAAACATTGGTCGGCGCCGAGATCCTGCTGGGGTTTCTCGGGGGCGCCAGTGTCCCGGTACTTTATGTTGCATTCTCACACACAAATCTCTTTCTGGAAACCTACGTCGTTCTGACGTTACT
>JAJFJC010000173.1 GCA_021774385.1 Alphaproteobacteria bacterium | reverse complement strand
CATCGCCATCGCCATCGCCATCGCCATCTATTCGTAGTTTGTTGCGAAATACTCTTGGGTTATTCGGGCAATATATTGGTATAAATTCCGGTCGGTTTTGCCGATCGTCCATCCCCCGGCCCAGGCACCGGAACGCCTCCCGATCACAGGCTGGGCGATCACTTCCTTCGTTTCGCCATCGATGATCTTAAACTCAAGATCGATGTTGGATTTTCCGCTGAAGGGTCCCAGCCAAAACCGTGCGCCGCCGCTGACGATCCGCAATTTGGCGAGCCGGGGTTGCACGATTAGTGTCCCGGAACGCCCGGTACCTTTCTTTGAGGACCAACTGTCGAACAGGGGCAGTAAATCTTCCTTGATTTTGGTTTCGAGTCTCACCGCATGTTTGCGTTTTTTACTGCTGTCGCTCACGCTGCCGCTGAGGATAAACGGTTTTAATTCATATTTGGAAAACGTTGAGAATGGTTTCGTGGGCTTTGCAAGCAGGGCGGTTTCCTCGACCGCGACAGCTTTCAACTTCTCCGGCTTCGGTGCGCAACCGGCCATGAAAACCAGTAATATGAGGACCGATAGTTTTTTCACTTTTAATGCCATTGAACTCTAAGGTTTAGTCTTAAGACAGATTTCTTCTTATTAGCAGTTATGCTGCACCAGATACCGCACCGCAAGTCTCGCAGGGTAAGGTTCTGGTGGGTGGTTGTTGAAGTAATGGGTCATGACTTGCGAAGCAGATTGCAGTGGTATTGTTGGCGTGACGGCACGCGGTCGAGATTCCGCGTGTACAGCGACTGGTGGGAGGCTATGGCCCGGGCCTATATTTTGGGCGGCTATACGATGAAGGCGGTAGCGTCGGAGTGTATAACGCCATCGTCAGCGACGCCGTGTACTGTCACGAAACAGCTGCAACAGTGGATTTGCGTGAATCAACACACTAACTATTTGAATTCAGTGTGATTTAGGTCCTAAATCACGTCGCCTTCACCGCCGCGAGCAGCATTGTATCTTTTTCATGAGCGGTGATCGGCCTATTGTCCTTGCGACCCTGCATGGCCGCATGGACTTTCTGAAGCGGCTTTAGCCCTTATTCCAATAGGGAAGAGCATAGGCCAAGTATTGCATAATGATCCACGGTTCTTGGCGTCACGGTCAGTTAAGCATCGTGTCCTCGAAACCTTATTAATCTAAAGCATTATGGAGATTCTCAACGCGGATTCAGGATGCGAGATGGAAAATATTTTCTCAGAATTAGTTCTAGATAGTTCTCGCTTTGCATGCTTTCGAGAGCTTTTTCCACCGCTTTAACGACTTCGCGCGGGACCCTGTCCTTAGCGAACGCAATGTAGGTAGGAACGATGCCTATTGGTGGCTCAAGGAATCTAACTTTGTCGAGCCCATTAATTTTGCGTAAGGACTCAAGCGCAGAATAGAGCTCCACCGCGGCTAGGTCGACGCGTCTATTCAGAATCATGGCCGCCGACTGGTCAAAGTCGTTGACGGAAAAAATATTGAGGTTGTGCCGTCTGATCGCCCCGATAAATTCCGGGACGTAGCTAGAGCCTCTAAGCACAACAATACTATAGGGCGCGAGGTCTGCGTAGTCACCACTGAAGGAGATTAGCACATCTTTTCTCGCCATAAATACCATTTTGTAATTCATCACTGGGATACGGGGATAGACGGCGAAGCTCTCTCGTTTCTTCGCGTAGAAGAACGATGCAACGGCATCGATACGTTTGCCTTTGAGCATCATCAGTGCGCGTTTAAAAGGTAAATGCGAAAATCGAACTTCGTAGCCTGCGCGGCCAAAGGCTTCGCGAAGTAGATCAACATAAATCCCTTCGACCGAACCATCCTTCCTTTCTATCATCAACGGGTTGAGAGAAAAGGTTGCGACAGTATAAGTCTCGGCCCGCAGTGATCCGAAAGGCGAAATGAAAAAAGTGAATACGGCCAGCAACAAACCGAAAATTTTAATAATTGGCCCCCTTTTTATCAGTATAATCCTACGGGTTTTTCAGCTCCAAATCAAGATCATGGGCCGGCGAGTGCAAGGATGGACAGGTGATTTACAGATCGATTCTCTGTACATTGAAAGTTATGCCTGCAATCGAACAGCAGGAGCATCTATTCGATGCTTTCCTTCAAATAGGAAAATTCGTAGGCGCGTGGCGTCGGGAAAATTCGTCACATTTGTCGTCGACGCACATGAACCGCTTTATGCGTTGCCCTAATAACCAGTACGTTTCATAAAACATCGCGCCTTGCGCGCACGCTCTCGCGTGTGTTGAAGTGCGCGTCGAATTTCACCCCTCGGAGTCCCCCAATCATGCCCGCCACCAAGCCGCTCATTCTCCGCAACACCTCGGTCCTCGACACCCGCGCCGGGTCCATCGTGGGGCGGCGCGACGTTGTTATCGAGGCCGGGCGTATCGTCGAGGTCGCCGACACGGCGGCGCCTCGCGCGGATGCGATCGAGATCGATCTTGGTGGGCGGACCTTGATGCCTGGGCTGTGCGATGGGCATGTGCATGTCATCGCGTCGACAGCGAGTTTCCCGCAATTGCTGACTTGGTCGCCGCTCTATACCGGGGCGCGGGCCGGGGAGTTGCTGTTGAACATGCTGGACCGGGGCTTCACCACGGTGCGCGATTGCGGCGGGGCGGATTTCGGGCTGGCGCGGGCGGTCGAGGAAGGGCTTGTCGCGGGGCCGCGGATTCTGTTCGCCGGCCACGCGATTTCGCAGACCGGCGGGCATGGCGATATGCGCGGGCCGGGCGAGAATTGGGATGAGTGCTGCTGCTGCGCCGGTCTCGGCGTGATCGCCGACGGGGTGCCGGCGGTGCGCAAGGCGTGCCGGGAGGAAATCCGCAAGGGCGCGCATTTCATCAAGATCATGGCCTCCGGCGGTGTGGCGTCGCCGACCGACCGAATTTCCAGCACGCAATTCGCCGAGGAGGAAGTCGCGGCGGCGGTCGAGGAGGCCGAGGCGGCGGAGGTCTATGTTGCCGCGCATATCTATACCGCGCGGGCGGCGAACCGGGTGCTGCGGCTCGGTGTGCGCTCGATCGAGCATGGCAATCTGATCGACGAGGAGACCATGGATTTGCTGATCGAGAAGGACGCCTTCCTGGTGCCGACCATGTCGACCTATCAGGCGCTGGCGACCGAAGGGGTCGAGGCGGGCATGCCGGCAGATATGGTGGTCAAGGTGCATGACGTGCTGGAGGCGGGTCTCGCGACCCATACCAAGGCGCATGCGCGAGGCGTGAAGATGGTCTTCGGCACCGATTTGCTGGGCACGATGCAGCGCCACCAGTTGAACGAGTTTTCGATCCGCGGCGCCTTCCAGTCGCCGGCGGAGATGATCCGTTCGGCCACCGTGAATGCGGCGGAACTGTTCAACGAGGTCGGCGAGACAGGCGAAATCGTGGTCGGCGCGCGCGGCGACGTTATCGCGCTGGAGGGCGACCCGCTCGACGATATCGGGGTGCTACAGGATCCGGACCGTTATCTGAAACTGATCGTCAAGGATGGCGGGGTGCACAAGAACGCGCTCTAGGAGACCTTTGCGGAATACTATCAGCGTCGGCGATACACCCCCACCCTAACCCTGAACGCCTGGGTGGGGCGTTCAGGGTTAGGATAGAGGGAAGGCTTAGCTCGCCAATTTCATAACGAGCGACGTCTCATCCATCTCATGCACGTCGTTCTCTGCGAAGACTTCGTCGCCGCCATAAATCGCATCCAGCAGCTCGTTCAGCTCGCAGCGGCCAAAACGCCTTGATTTCGGCCCGGGGCGCCCTGCTTTCAGGCGCATCTGCTTCGGCCCGTCCGTATCCATCAACAGGTCGATCAAGTCGGTGGCTTCCTTGCGGGAGATCAATGCTTTGGTCATAACGTGCCTTTCCTGCGCGTGATGATGAAAGGTTATCAAGCGAACAGGCGGCACTCGTCCCGCATTTGGGGTAAGTTTCGAGTAATTTGGTGGGCAAGGTCCCGTGCAAAACGGCAGGAACCTATCTTTGGGGGCATAACGCTAAACGACCGTGTCATGACCAAGTTGAATATCACCCCGCTGGCGGCCCAAGGCGTGGCGGTCCGGGAGGCGCTGCGCATGCTGAACAATGCCAATGCCAGCGAAACCTCCTTTCTTTCGCCCGAAGAATGGGAATCCTTGCTCGCCGCGACCTATTCCGCGACCTGCATCGGGCGGCAGGCTTTTCTGACCGCGCTCGATCAGGATGCGGACTACGAGGGACAGAATTTCGCCTGGTTCCGCGACCGTTTCCCGCGTTTCATCTATATCGACCGTATCGTTGTTGCCGACGCGCTGCGCGGCAAGGGCGTTGGGCGGCTGCTTTATGACCATCTGTTCGGGCGTGCGCGGGCGGCGGGTTACGATCTGGTCGGCTGCGAAATCAATTTTAGTCCCCCAAATCCGGGGTCGGATGCCTTTCATACCCGGCTGGGGTTTGTCGAAGCAGGCCATGCGGCGCTATCGGGGCGGAGTAAGACGGTTCGCTATTTCACGAAGTCACTTCGCCCTTGCTGAGTTTAAAAGGCGAACGGTATTTCACGGCACCGAATTGGACCGAAATTGAATCAAGTTTTATATAAAATTATATTGTAATTACAATTTATTACTGCCTGTTATTACAGTGATTAATGACGCATATGGGTGACGTTCAATACCGCTATACTCTGTAATTTTTCCGCAATTACGCGAATGGTTGCGTAGGACGTGGCCTTTTGCTGCTTCATTCCAGGACAACGGAACAGACTGACCTGGTTTGGTCGACCATCGGGACAAGGTGGAAGCAGCACGGGGCTTGCATAAAAAGGGGTGCAGAACCGCCATGTCGTTACCCGAGAAAGCACACGCCGACGTTATGGCATTGTATGAATATTGGTGCTCGATTTCGCCCGACGGCAAGTTGCCGGGCCGGCGGCATTTCGAGCCGATGGATATTGCCAGACTCTTGCCGAACTTGT
The DNA here is from genome assembly GCA_021774385.1 of Alphaproteobacteria bacterium. GTDB lineage: Bacteria > Pseudomonadota > Alphaproteobacteria > UBA8366. Next base: position 15,489 of record JAJFJC010000173.1, on the reverse strand, counting down.
GGCTGATCGATGTTCACCGGGAGCCGTTACGGTTCTGGCGCCGACTCGTCGGTTCTCGGATCGAGGAATTCGCCGGTATGAATTTGACCAATGGCTGGGTCGGCGACCGGTTGGGTGGTGCACGGCTTTCCGGCGTGCATGGCTTTTTGGCCGATGTCGTGGAAAACAAACGGCCCAACTGGCGGCGCGGAAAATCCTTGATCCGGTTCGAAAAGGATTATGCGGAACTGGAACGTCTCTATCTGCCGATGGCATCGGATGGCGAAACGGTTGATATGATACTCGCAATCACCGTATTCGATAAGCTGGCGGTACCGGAACCGAGTAACGGCAATCAGAATCCTATTGATGTGGCTTGTCCCGACACGATCTGCATTTGATCCGAATTTCCCGTGGTTTTGCTTGTCCAGTGAGGAAAACGGGGGCGGGAACCACAACAGTTCCCACGCCCCTGCCGCCCACCAACTATCTTGAACCTAGCGTGATGCGATTGGAGCCGACTTGGCGAGACGGGCGAGATTGATAAACGCCGCCCGGTGGCCAAACTCGTCCTCTCCTTTCGCGGTGCGGGCCAAGGCAATGACGTCGTCGTAGGAATAGTCTCCAACATAAACGCTTCCTTTGAGAACTTGTCCGAACCCAGCCACGGCGGTCGCCCAGCGGATGTCTCGGCTGTACGGATCGGCGGCCGAGGCGATGTGGCTCTCATGGGCTTTGGTGATCGGTGTCGACATGAGCCGGGAACGGTCTTGCTTCGGCAGCTTGTAGCGAATTTGCAGGAACGCATATTCATTGCCGAAGGATTGTACCGATTTTGTGGACTTGCTTGCATGCTGGTAGCGGCTTTCGCCGTAGACTTGGTTCTTGCTGCCCACGGGCGTGATTTCATAGATCGCGGTGACGGTATGGCCGGCGCCGATCTCGCCGGCATCGATCTTATCGTTGCGGAAATCCTCGCGCCGGAGGGCACGGGTTTCGTATCCGATTAGGCGATATTCGGCGACGGTCTTCGGATTGAACTCGACCTGGATCTTCACGTCCTTGGCGATGGGAAAGAGGGTCGAAGACGCTTCCTCGACAAGCACTTTGCGCGCTTCGTTGAGCGTATCGATATGCGCGGCGGTACCATTGCCATGTTGCGCCAGGGCCTGCATCGCGCGGTCGTTGAGATTACCCTGTCCAAAACCCAGAACCGAGAGATAGATGCCGGATTTGCGTTTATCCTCGATCAGGCGTTTCAGTTCCTCATGGCCGGTGACGCCGACATTGAAATCTCCATCGGTCGCCAGAATGACCCGGTTGACGGCGTCCTCGTCGAATTCCTTTTCCGCCAACGCATAGGCTCTGCGAATACCCGCGCCGCCAGCGGTCGAACCACCGGCCCGCAGCTGATCCAAGGCATCGAGAATTTCCTCCTTATTGACCACTTTCGTCGGCTCCAACACCGTGCCCGCCGCGCCGGCATAAACGACGATGGCGACGGTATCTTCCTCATCCAAGCTATCCACCAAAAGCCGCAGCGACTTCACGACGAGAGGCAGCCGGTCGGGTGCGCTCATCGATCCCGACACATCGAGCAGAAAGACGAGATTGCTGCGCGGTTTCTCATGATTCTCGAGCTCGTAGCCCTTAATGCCGATATGCACCAGCTTGTTGCCCGGTTTCCAGGGGCTCGGCATGATCTGGATGGTTGGTTTGAAGGGACGTTCGATGGATCTCGTGCTTTGATATCCATAGGAGAAGTAGTTGACCAACTCCTCCAAACGAACCGCATCTTTCGGCGGCATCTGACCATTTTCCAGCATGCGCCGGACGAAGCTGTAGGATGCCGTGTCGACATCGACGGAGAAGGTGGATATCGGTGTCTCGGTGACCTGCTTGACCGAACCGGACGCGGCAACCGGGAACTGGTCCCGGTCTTGTGGCGCGACCTGTACCGCTTCGCCATACAGGCGGTACACCTTCGGTCCCGCCAAAGCCGTCGTCGATACCGTGCCTGAGCTCGATATGAAACTATCGATTTGTGGTTCTACCGCACAACCGGTGAGCATGATTCCTGCCAAGGCCGCGCTGACTATTTTCCCTCTAACCATTCTGGTTTGCCCCCAATAGAAGATTGAATTCGGGAATGCGGTGCCTACCGCACCACACGCCAAACCCGCCGAGACCGTAGTGAATGCGGTCCAAAATGGCGGGTTTGCAATCATGAGTTTTGAATTGTGGCGAAAATGCTGCAAAATTTTGGGCTTTCCGTGAAAATGCTATCAGGGTGCACCAATTTGGTGCACCCCGTATGCCGATTTACTTCCTTGGCATTGCCGATGCCGTCCGCGCAAGCCGCACGAGATTCAGGAACTCGGCGCGGTAGCCAAATTCGTCTTCGCCTTTGGCGGTTTTGGCGAGGGCGAGAACGTCGTCATAGGAGAAGCTGCCGGTATATTTGCCGCCCTTGAGGATTTGGCCGAACCCGGCGACAGCGGTGGCCCACTGAACTTCGCTCGATCCCGTGCCTTCGTCCGCCGGGATAATCGCTGTGGTGAACGAGTTTGACTTCTCCGACTTCGGTAATTTGTAACGGATTTTCAGAAAAGCGTATTCGTCGCTGTGAGGCGAGTTGGACGCTGCTGCGCTTTCGTCGCTTTTGTAGCGGCTGTCCTCGAGTAACCGGTTCGTACCGCCCACCGGCGTGATTTCGTAGATCGCCGTCACCGTGTGACCCGCGCCGATATCGCCGGCGTCGACCTTGTCGTTGTGGAAATCCTCGCGTTTCAAGGCGCGGGTTTCGTAGCCGATCAGTCTATACTCGGCGACACTCTTTGGATTGAATTCGACCTGGATCTTCACATCCTTGGCGATGGGGAAGAGGGTTGAACTGGATTCCTCGACCAGCACCTTGCGGGCCTCGCTCAGGGTGTCGATATGCGCGGCCACGCCGTTGCCGTTCTGCGCCAGGGTCTGCATCAGATGATCGTTCAGGTTCCCCTGACCGAAGCCGAGCACGGACAGGAAGATACCTGTTTTGCGCTTCCGCTCGATAAAGCCCTTGAGTTCCTCGCGGTTGGTAATGCCGATATTGAAATCGCCGTCCGTCGCCAGAATGACCCGGTTGACCGCCTCTTTATCGAACTGCCGTTCGGCCAGGGCATAGGCCTGACGGACACCCGCGGCACCGGCCGTCGAGCCGCCGGCGCGGAGTTGGTCCAGGGCGGCGAGAATCTTATGCTTCTCCGAAACCTTGGTGGGTTCCAGCACCGTGCCCGCCGCGCCGGCATAGACGACGATGGCGACCGTATCGTCGTCCCGCAGCGTATCGAGCAGCAGCTTCATCGAATTCACCAAGAGCGGTAGCTTGTCCGTCGCGTTCATAGAACCCGAAACGTCCAGCAGGAAGACTAGATTGCTGCGTGGCTTCTCGACCGGGTGCAGGTCGTAGCCCTTGATGCCGATATGGATCAGTTTGTTGCCCTTCTTCCAAGGGCTCGGCGTGACGGTAACCGTCGATTGGAAGGGGCGTTCGCGCGTTGCCGGTTTGGGATAGGCGTAGGGGAAATAGTTGATCAGTTCTTCGATGCGCACGGCGTTTTTCTGTGGCAGTACGCCTCGGTTCAACATCCGTCGCATAAAGGAATAGGCCGCCGTGTCTACATCCACCGAGAAGGTTGAGACGGGGTTTTCCGCGACGAGATTTATGGGATTTTGGTCCGCATTTTCAAACTGGTCACGGCCGGAGGTTTCATATTGGTTGGGTACGGAATCCCTGAGAAGTGGATTTACGACCGAACCGCCCATTAACCCGCGTATTCCAGAGGTCGCTTCAGGCAGTTTAACAGCACCTTTTCCTTCAAGGCGCTGTGAGAGACGCTGCCGTACCGCTGGGCTTGGTGCCACCATGGCTGGCGGTGCGGCTCTTGGTGTCGTTACGACGGCTTGCGGCGGTTGATACGTCTTCGCTGTTATGTCCTCTCCGGCGCGTCTCAATCCGGAGATGTTGCTTGAATCCGATTTTGCCTTGGGCTCGGACTTGCGTGGTGAACCGCGAAATACGATCGATGGTGTTTGCGCTTCGGCGGCCGGCGCTTGCTTCGTCTCCGCCTTTGGCGTCTCGACAATGGGTTCCGGGAGCGATTTCTCCGCACCGAGATAGGGGTCGAAAGTATTGTAGGTCACCATGGCGAGTAGAACCGCCGTCGCGGTGGCCATGCCGGCGAAGCCGTATTTCTGGGTGAGGGTGCGTGGTGTCATGGATCGTCTCCTTTTAAAATCGGTGAGTCGATCCTTCAGACGACCGAGTAGACCCGATCCTTGGAACTTTTTTTGTTTTTCTTGCTGCACCGCATCGAAAGCGTTCATGGCTTGCGAGATTGCCCGCTCCCGCGCGGCGTCGCGCGGTGGGGCTGACTCCGTGCCCGCCATCAGTTCCTTCAATTGCCGTTCATCCATGACGGCACTCCACTTCCCTAAATGATTGCAGTTTCTTACGGGCCTCGTGGATATACCAAGAGACCGTGCTTTCCTTACAATCCATGACTGCTGCCGCGGCGCCGTGCGTCAGCCCTTCGCCAAAGACCAGAAACAGCGCCTCCTTTTCTTTATCCGGAAAGTCACGGATATAGGCCATGGTTTGGTTGGCGAAGATTGCATTTTCCGCCGTCGGTTGTTCGGCGCGATGATTGTCCGGCAATTCCTTCGAGGGGTGCCGGGCATGCGATTTCATCCAGTCCTTTGCCGTATTAATCACCAACGTATAAAGCCAGGTGAGGAAGGCCGACTGGAAGCTGAAACTGTCGATCGAACGCGCGAGTTTGATACAGGCATTCTGTGTGATGTCTTCCGCGTCCGACTGATTGCCGCACCATTTGAAGGCGATCCGGTACATGACATCGTAATGGGCGCGCAAAAGCAGTTCGAAGGCGGCTTTATCGCCTTTTTGTGCCAGTTCTATTGTTGCGCGTTCCGCGGTCGGTGCTGTCATAGAGCCTTTCTCGTCCCGTATAATAACGGTTAGACGACCGCGTGCGCCCGATCCTTGGAAAAAGTTAAATTTTTTATTTGAGCAGCCGGTAGTGCCCTAGATGGCGTTTTAGCAAGGCGATATTGCGCCGGTTTGCTTTAAACGCGAAGTCGAACAGATCGCCGAGGAACGGAATGGCACCGATCACGATATCGATCAATACGTTCAACAGCATGCGTAACAACAGCCGTTTCGGCGTTCCCAATTGGCTTGCGCGGTAGACGAGATAGAAAGCAGGCAACGCGGTAACGCCATCGCCCACGCCCGGCAGGAGGCCGAGCACGAAATCGAGACCGAACCGCAGATTGGTGCCCGGAACGGTAAATCGGCTGTCGAGCCAGTCTGCGACCTCCTCCAAATGGCGGAGGTCGGCGTCAAGCTTGCCGGTTATTTCTTTGCGATGATCCATACCGCATGAACGATACCGGGAATATAGCCGCAGATCGTCAGTAAAATATTGAGCCAGAAATGGAGACCAATTCCGACCTGCAAGAAGACGCCGACCGGCGGGAGAAGAATTGCAAATATGAGTCTTACGATGTCCATGGTGGGGCTCCTTAACAATCTTATTGCTTCGATATCTTTTAGGTTAAGTCGGCAGGGATGCAACTGGTTTATATCAATCTCAACATCAATCTAACAAAGTCCATGTTGATCGCCTATTGAGGGAAAATACGTATTACACCATGGCCATAAGCCCGTACCTTCAACGCTTTTGTGTTTTGATTCTACTGAAACCTAATAGTGAATTAATTGCCCTTTAACCTCTATAGCGGAAAATTTGAACTGTTTGCAGAGCATCGAAACGCTAGGGAGTTGTTCGTCATGACCTATTTCCCCTGGTCCAATGACTACAGCGTTGGAATACGCATTATCGATAATGACCACAAAGACTTATTTGGCATGGTCAACGCCTTGCATGCGGAATCGAAGGCGGACGCACCGGCTAAAAATATCGACAATTTGCTGGCCGCGTTGAGCCGCTATGTTGAAGAACATTTCGAACGCGAAGAAGAGTTGATGGCGGCTTACAACTATCCGGGCCTTTCGGCGCATAAATTAAAACACAAGGAACTTGCGCTCGATGTGCACGCGCTTCGAAAAGCGCATGCCAGCCAACCGCGCCGTATAGACAGAGACAAGCTTCTGGAATATCTGAAAAACTGGCTGTCCAATCATATTATGCGCAGCGACATGGATTATGTTCCATACCTGCGCAGTGAGACTGGCAAAAAAGCGACGAAAGAGCGGCGTAAGGGGGCGGACCGACGAAAAAGCGAGAGTAGTATTTCGGTGGAAGTTTTTGATGATCGCGAGAGTGTTGATGTTGTCGTGAATGTCGCGAAGGAAAATGTATCGGCATTGCGGCGGTGCGCCGACCTTTTGCGTGGGGACGATGAGTTGGCCACGGCGTTAAAGGATTTGGTTTTTGCGCAAGAAAACCTTACCCATGCAGAAGCCGAACAACGGGTCGAAAAATTGTTGGCGGATTAACCGCGACGCAAGATAGTTACTGTTGGAACGCCGCTTCGCTACCCAATTGTTTCCACGAACCGCGCGAGTTTATCGAGGCGGGGCAGCACCTCGCTGGCCGGTGCGGCTTTGAGTCCGAAGATGCAGCGGTTGACGCCGGACTTCGACAGCGCGGCGATAGCGTCCGGGTCGCGCGGCGTACCGAAGGTCGTAATGGGGTAGGGGGCGTGCCCCGCTTCTTTCGCAAGGCCGGCGAGTTCCGCCATCCTTTCCGACTTTAAATCGAAACTGTTGTTCTTTTCCGCCAACATCGGAATCCAGCCATCGCCATAGTTCAGGACGCGCTTGAATGTGCCCGGTGCGTCGCCGCCGACAAAGATTGGCGGGTAGGGTTTTTGTACCGGTTTCGGCCAGGACCAAATCTTGTCGAATTTGACGAACTCGCCGTCATAGCTGGCCTCATTCTGGGTCCAGATCGCCTGCATCGCTTCGATGCGTTCGCGCACGATTTTCCAGCGCCGTTTCCAAGGCATGCCGTGGTTCTCGTACTCCTCGCGGTTCCAGCCGCCGCCAATCCCAAAATCGACCCGCCCACCGGAAACGTGATCAAGGCTCGCGACTTCTTTCGCCATGACGATCGGGTCGCGCTCGGCGACCAGGCAGACACCGGCACCGATGCGGATGCGCTTGGTTACCGCGGCGGCGGCTGTCAGCGCCACGAACATGTCGAGATTGTGCGAATAGTCCGGCGGCAATTCGCCACCGACGCGGAAAGGGGAACTGCGGTTAGACGGGATATGCGTGTGGTCGGGAATGAACAGCGCATCGAAGCCGCGTTCCTCGACCGCCATGGCAAGGTCCGCCGCTTGCATCGAATAATCCGTGGCGAACATGCAAATGCCGAATTCCATCACCGACTCCGTTCAAGTTTCGGTCGTGAGACGTTAGGATATGGCGAAGCCACGGCAAAGTGGCAATTGGAACCAGGGAACGATCATGTTGACCACCGCCGCTGATTGGATCACCCATCATGCCACCGTGTCGCCAAACCGGGAGGCGGTTCACGACCTCGCATCCGGGCGGCGTTTTACCTACGCCCAGTTTGATGAGCGTGTAACGCGGCTGGCGCTATATTTGCGGACCCTCGATGTTGGTGAGGGCGATCGCGTGGCTGCGTTGAGCCACAATGATTCCGATGTCTTCGAAATTGAATTCGCGTGCCAGCGGCTTGGTGCGATCCTTCTGCCGTTGAACTGGCGCTTGGCGTTGCCGGAGCTGGAATTCATTTGTAATGATGCGACTCCAAAGGTTTTGGTTCATGGCGTTGAATTCGCCACCGAGGCGGCCGATGTGGCCAGGCGGAGTGGTATTCCGAAAACAGTTGAAATGGCGAATGGCGGAGACAGCGCGTACGAGACCGGCATCGCGGCGGCGTCCGGCGATTTGGCGCCGCGTACCAACGCGCTCGATGACACCTGGGTCATCATGTACACGTCGGGCACGACCGGGCGGCCCAAGGGTGCGATGATCACCTACGGCATGTGCTTGTTCAATGGCATCCACAGCATCATGGATGCGGAACTGACCCAGCGTTCCAAGAACCTGGTCTTCCTGCCGATGTTCCACACCGCCGGTCTCAACGTCTTCGGCAATCCAATTTTCCAGACCGGCGCCTGCAACGTGATCATGCGCGCCTTCGACCCGGCGGAATTTCTGTCGATCATCACCGACAAGGATATATTCATCACCCATGCGCTGGGCGTGCCGACCAACTTTCTGATGTTGGCCGAAGTGCCGGGCTTCGACGCGGCGGATTTTTCCAACCTGGTCAGCCTCAGCGTCGGCGGCGCGGCGGCACCCCTGGCGCTGATCGAACGGTTTGGCGCGAAAGGCGTCCGGTTGCAGCAAGCCTGGGGCATGACCGAAACCGGACCGCTGGGATTGTGGCTCACCGACGACAAGGCGTTGGAGAAGGTGGGTTCGTCCGGTCTGCCACCGATGTACACCGATCTCAAGATCGTCGAGGAGGATGGGAGCGAGACGCCGAAAGGCCAGACCGGCGAATTGCTCATCCGGGGACCGAACGTGCTACCCGGCTATTGGGACCGGGCCGAGGCGAATAAGGAAATTTTCACGGAAGCCGGTTTCTTCCACACCGGCGACGCCGCGCGCCAGGATGAGGACGGCTACTACTACATCGTCGACCGCTGGAAGGACATGTTCATCTCCGGTGGTGAAAATGTCTATCCGGTCGAAGTGGAGAACGTCATCTTTCAGCTCGACGGCGTTTTGGAGAACGCGGTCATAGGCATCCCGCACGAAAAATGGGGCGAGGTCGGCCGCGCCTATGTGGTGCTGAAGGAAGGCGCGAATTTGGACGAACAAGCGGTCACCGACCATTGCCGAAGCCAACTGGCAACCTACAAGGTGCCGAAGGAAGTACGGCTGATCGACGAACTGCCGCACAACGCGACGGGCAAGGTGCTGAAGCACGAACTGCCACGGGATTAGACAAGTGAATTAGCCAAATCTCTATGCTTTCAAAACCTTTCGAACGAGATTAAGCATCTATCCAATAAGGTCGAATTTGTTCATTTGCAGCTTCTGTGACTGCAAGATTTTTGCGTTTTTGGGAGACCTCCATGCCGTATCAAATAATGACCAACGCCGAACTCGCCCCCTGGATCATGAAAATGGTCGAGGCCGTCGATTGCCAGATCCATCACTGGCACGAGGCCGGCCCCAATGACGCAGCACTACTCGAAGCCGCCGACGGTTTTTTCGTCTATGGGCACCCGATTATCGATGGCGCCATAATGGATACCATGCCGAACCTGCGCATTATCAGTAACCAAGGTGTCGGCATCGATCATATCAATTTGGAGGATGCGAAGGCGCGCGGTATCCCCGTCGGTAATACGCCGGGGTTTGTTGATGGGGCCACCGCCGATATGGCCTTCGCGTTGCTGATGGCGGCGGCGCGCCACATTGTCCGGGGCGATTACTTCGCGCGCGGACCCGATTTCACCCACTATGATGCGAATATCCTGCATGGTCAGGAAGTCTACGGGGCGACGTTGGGTATCATCGGCATGGGGCGGGTTGGCCAACAAGTCGCTCGCCGCGCCAGGGGCTTCGACATGAACGTGCTCTATCACAATCGAACCGAGATTCCCGAAATCGCGTCCGAACTTGGCGCCACCTACGCGACGCTGAACGATCTGCTGGCGCAATCGGATTTTGTCGCGCTCAACATGCCCATGAAACCCGATACGCACCATATGATTGGCGCCAAAGAGCTGGCGTTGATGAAGCCGACGTCGATTTTAATCAACGTTGCGCGGGGCGGCGTGCTTGACCATGACGCCTTGACCGAGGTGCTGCGAAACCGTGGCATATGGGCCGCTGCGCTCGACGTCACCGAACCGGAGCCGCTACCGCGCGATCATCCGTTGCTCGGCATGGACAATGTGGTCATCGCACCGCATCTGGGCAGTGCGACCCGCAAGACGCGGATCGGGATGGTCCAGCGCACCATCGATAATCTGATCGCCGGTTTAACGGGGCAACCATTGTTGAGCCGCGTCGCGTAGGTTCCCAGGAAAGAAATCAGCTTTGTGGGTCGCTCCGGCACTTCTCCTGGTTACGGGCGGGTTGCTCGCGGTCACGGTCATCGTTTCACAACACGCCGCCCTGCAAGGCGCCGCGATGCTGTGGTATTTGGCCGCCGTCATGGCCGGTGCGGGTCTGTTGCTGCTTGGCGCCACCGCTATTACAGGTAAAGCTAAAGGAAATTGGCGGCAATTGCTGATCTATAGCCTTGGCGGCGGTGCATTCCGCGCCGTGCCGAACGCCATGGTATATATGTCGATCGTTCATGTTGGCGCGGGATTCGTTTCGATCGCCTTCGCCTTTCCCTTGCTGTTGACCTATTTGATGGCGCTGTTTTTCGGCATGGAGCGCTTTGCACCGTTCCGGGCGTTGGGTGTTGCGGTCGCTTTGGCCGGCGGATTATTTCTCGTATTCTCGAAAGTCGAAGGGATCGCCACGGAGAGCGGTGGCGTTGGCTGGGTAATCCTCGCTTCGTTGTCTCCGATTATTGTTGCGGGCGGTAATCTTTACCGAACCAAATTTTGGCCGCCAGGGGCGCCACCTATGCTCCTTGCCGCTTTGATGTTGATATTTGCCGCGCTCCTGGTTGCCACATTCGCGGTTTTCATTGATGGCGGGGTTGGTATTGCTGGACTTTGGCAAAACCAGGTGGTGCTAATTCTGACAGGGGTAAATATCGCGGTGTTCGCATTGCAATATGTCGCGTTCTTTCAGCTTCAACATGTGGCGGGGCCGGTCTATCTGAGTCAAATCGGTTCCGTAGCGGCGGCCGTCGGTGTCCCGGTCGCTGTGCTGTTCTTGGGTGAGGCGCTTCCGCAAGGTTTTGCGTTCGCGTTGCTGCTTATCGTCGCCGGCGCGGCGGTTTTCCAAATTGCGGGTCATCGGCGAAGCTCGTAGCGCGTGCTCCTATTGTTGAGCAACACCGGCGTGTCCCCTAACATTGCGACAACCAACAACGAACGGGGAGACGATTCATGGCGAGCCATGCGACAGGGGATGGCGGGATTCCGCCACGAGATGCGGGCAAGCGGGGCCTGACGCGGATCATGACCCTGGGCGGGGCCTATGGGACGCGGAATTATACGGTCAAGGGGCTGCGCGACCAGAAGGGCAAGCGCGTGCTGGTCGAAACCCTGCCGTTTTCCACCGACGAGGCGCGGGCGGCGGAGGAGGCTGGCGTGGATACGATGAAGGTGCGCTTCGATCCCAAGAACCCCGAACCGGCGGCCGCCATCCGGGCGGCCGCGCCGAATACCTTCATGGCGTTCTCGGTCCCGCTTTTGGCGGCGGCCACGGCGGATGAGGCGGTGCGGTTGGGCTACGACGCGATGGCGGTGGGTGCGGACGCGATTATGTGCCAGTGGAGCCCGCGTTTCATCACGGCGGCAGCCGAAGCCGGAATACCGGTCCAAGGACATGCTGGATTGGTGCCGAGGCGCAGCACCTGGACGGGTGGCTTGCGGGCGGTCGGTAAGACGCTCGATGAAGCGGTTTGGGTCTACAAGTCGATCAAGGAACTCGAAGATGCCGGCGCCTATGCGGTCGAGGTTGAGGTTATACCCGAGGAACTCCTGGCCGAGATCAGTAAGCGGACGACCCTGATGACCTCGTCCATTGGGGCCGGCAGCGGCGGCGATATCCAATTCCTGTTCGCGGAGGATATCCTCGGCAACAACCCGCCGCCCTATCCACGGCATTCCAAGCAGTACCGCGATATTTACAAGATGCAGCAGGCGATACAGGAAGAGCGCGTCGCGGGTTTCAAGGACTTCGTCGACGACGTGCGGAAGGGGGGCTTTCCCGAACCAAAACATGTCATCAAGGCGAAGGATGGTCTGATCGACGACTTCCTCAATGCGGTTGAAAAGGGTGGCTGATTGATGAGAGCGCCATGAAACCCAAACTCGTGACTTTCGATGTTTATATGGCCTTGCTGGACATCGAAGGCAGTCTGGTCCCCGTCGTCATGGACCGGCTTGGATTATCGATTGATGACGCCGGTCCCTTTGTTCGCCTTTGGCGGGCGAAGCAGATGGAACGGGCGGCCATCAGTAATTCACTGGAGAAAGAACGCATATCCTTTCGCGAAGCGACCGCTATGGCGTTGGATTATGTGGCGGGAAAAAGTGGCATTGAATTTTCGGCCGATACCCGCGCATCGCTTATCTTGGCTTGGGATCAGTTGAAGCCTTGGCCAGAGGCGGATGCCGCTGTTGCGGCGGTGAAATCGAAAGGCTGTGAGACCGCGATCCTGTCAAACGGCGATCAGGAAATGCTCGAAGCCGTCGCGGGTAATTTTACGGCTCGGTTCGATCATATTCTGTCTTCTGAAATGGCCGGTAAGTACAAGCCGCATCCGGCTGTTTATGATTTGCCGACGAGGATATTGGGTGTCGGGAAGGCGGACCTCCTGCATGTGGCGGGCAGTCCAAACGATGTTCTGGGGGCGAGTGCTGCCGGCATGCCCTGCGTCTGGTCGAACCGGCATCGGGATATCTTGCTCGATCCGCGGTTCCCACCGGTTAAGGTGCTCTCTGATTTAAGCGAAGTCGCCGGTCTTATCTGAGGTCCATCTTATCCAGCTTGCCGCTTCTCCGCCGCGAGACGGACGGCGTTCAGGATTTCGGGGTAAGCGCCACAACGGCATAGATTACCCGAGAGATAATGCAGAATGTCGTCGTCGCTGGGCGACGGGTTTTCGTCCAGCAACTGCTTGGTCATGAGGATAAAGCCTGGCGTGCAATAGCCGCATTGCAACGCACCGCTTTCCATGAACGCTTCCTGTTCCGGGCTCAGGGCGTCGCCGTCGCTCAGCCCCTCGATCGTTTGTATCTCCGATCCATCCGCGAAGGCGGCGAGGGACAAGCAGCTCGTCACCGCTTGACCATCGACCAGAACGGTACAGCATCCGCAGAGCCCTTGGCCGCAACTCTCGCGCGCGCCGAACAGGCCGAAGTTTTCCTGCAGCACTTCGGTCAAATTCTGGTGCACGCCGATATCCGCTGTTACGGGATGGCCGTTGAGGTTGAACTCGATCGTTTTGCGATTACCCGCCATCCTATGCATCCTCCAACGGGTTGCCTTGTTTCTCGCGTAGCGCGCGGAAGACCGCTTCGGCGGTAATCGGCATCTCCTTAATGCGGACGCCGACGGCGTCGTCGATTGCATTGGCGATGGCGGGCGAGACCCCGAAGGTCCCGGACTCGCCAGCACCTTTCGCGCCAAATGGGCCGTTATGCTGTTCGGCATCGATGAAGGCGTTTTCCATCCGGTCCGGCATATCGAAGAGACCGGGTATCTTGTAGTCGGCAAGCGACGGATTGGTGAGTTGTCCGTTCTCGATAATCATCTTTTCGGTGAGCGTGAAACCAAGTTGCATCACCGCCGCCCCGGAGATCTGTGTTTCCACGACGATGGGATTAATCGGCTTGCCGATATCGCAGACATTGACTAGCCGTAAAATTCGGAATTGCCCAGTCTCCGTATCCACTTCAACTTCCGCGCCGGTCGCGCCGATCATCCAGAACGGGGTCGCGTTGGGCGATTGGCCGGTTTCGTAGTTGGGTGGCGCGTAATCGGGAAGATAGTTGGCCGTGCCGACAATCGTGCCGGCGCGCATACCGAACTTCTTGATGAAGAGTTCCGGCAGCGGGGTGTTGGCGCCTTCCGGCAGCCCGACATCTTCGGCCATCGCGGCGAGCTTGTCGCGGGCATCGGTCGCGGCCAGCCGCACCGCGTGGCCCATATGAAACATCGAGCGCGAACCCAACGTGGACATGTCATAGGGTGTCACATCGGTGTCCGGATTGACGATGCGAATCTTGTCGAGCGGAACGTTGAGGACTTCCGCGGCGATTTGCGCCATCGCGGTATCCGAGCCCTGGCCCATATCAACGGTGCTGCAATAGACGATGCAACTGCCGTCGGCATTAACACTGACGATGGCGCTGGAGGTGGTCGGGGAAATGGACGCCTTGAACCCAATGGCGACGCCCCGGCCGCGCAATAGCGTGCCGCTTCCCTTGTCGAAGGGATGGTTCCATCCCAACCGCTGCGCCACGCCGTCGAGCACCGCTTCGAATTCACCGTCCTCGACAATGGTGCCCACGGCTTGGGGGCGCCCGTTGCGCAGAATATTGCGTTTGCGGAAATCGACCGGGTCGATACCGAGTTCGCGCGCGATCATGTCGGTATGGCTTTCATACGCCCAGACGAGTTGCGGGATGCCGAAGCCGCGTAGGGCGCCCGCCGGTGGACGGTTGGTGTAGAGCGCGAAGGAATCGATATCGATATTGTCGATGTCGTAAGGGCCCGCCGCGGTGAAGCCCGATTTCTGTGTCACGCGGGGTCCGATATCGGCATAGGCGCCACCATTCCACCACACCTCGCATTTGCGCCCGGTGATGCGGCCGTCCTTATCGACGGCGCTGCGGATACGGAATGTATTGGGGTGCTTGGTGATAGTATAGAATTGTTCCTCCATCGTTTGCGCGACCCGCACGGGACGGCGCGCGATCAAGGACAGCGCCATCGCCAGGGCTTCCACCTTCACATACACCTTCGCGCCGAAACCGCCGCCAAGATGGCTGGTCTTGACCCGGACATTGCTTTCCGGCCAACCCAGCAGCCGCGCCAGTTCGAAGCGCACGAAGGATGGGCTCTGCGTCGAGGAAAAGATCTCGGCGCGGTCGTTGCGGACGTCGGCGATCGCGACCATCTGCTCGAACGGTGTATGCATCGTCTGCTGGGTGCGGAAGGTTTCCTCGAAGACGTGCGCCGCCGCCGCGAAAGCCTTGTCCGCGTCGCCATGGCGCAAATGAAAGTCGAGCGCGATGTTGGTGTCCCGCTTTCCCGAAAGATGTTTGAGGTCGGCGAAGGTACCGGCCGGTTTCAATTCCTCATGAACGATGGCCTCGGAGTTTAGCGCCTCGATCTCGTCATAAACGGCGGGCAGTTCCTCGTACTCGACCAGTATCTTCTGCGCCGCCGTTTCGGCGGTATGCGGATCGGAAGCCAACACGACGGCCACCGGCTCGCCGAAATGGCGCACTTTCTCCAAAGCCAGGATCGGCTGATCGTGGAATGCCGGACCGTAATAGGGCTCCGGTAACACCGCTTTGATATCCGTGCCGGTGACGACCAGATGCACGCCTGGCATTGCCGCCGCTTCGGTGGTGTCGATTGACAGGATACGGCCGTGCGAGATTGGGCTGCGATGAACCTTGGCATGCAGCATGGCGGATATCCGCATATTGTAGATGTATTCCGCGTGGCCCGTGACCTTGGACCGGCCCTCCATGCGGGGAAAGGAATGCCCCACCGTCGTTGTTGAAATTCCCGCCATTACCGAACACTCCCGGCATCAGCGCCAGCCGCTTGGCGGATTATCCGTC
>JAJFJC010000172.1 GCA_021774385.1 Alphaproteobacteria bacterium | reverse complement strand
CGCGATCGGCTTCAGGATTGAATTTCGAATATACCGGATAATGAGATAGAAGAACGCGAGTAAGAAAGGGGCGGCTATTGCTAGGACGATAAGCCTGAAGTCAACTTCGTAAATGGTATCGCCGAATACGCCATACAGAATTTCTTTGATAGATTCTTTTAGCTCATAAAGCATTAAGTAATGACCTCCACTATTTACTTTAAAATCAATCGCAGATTTCCAGTGTTATATACAATATTATGGTACTGCTTTCTCGGCCAATAAAACTATTCCCTATTTGCGCGTTAAATATATTCCATGAAACCACGGCGTTTGTCCGATCGGCTCTTTTCGTGGCCGGTCAATTTTTTGGCAGTTTTATAGAAACTCTTAACCCGTTGTTTTGGCGATTTTCCAAGCTCACGTCGCCGCCATGCCCACGAATGATTGACCTGACGATAGATAACCCGAGTCCAATGCCGCCGGCATCTTGGTTTCGGGAGGGGTCGAGGCGAATGAATGGCTCAAAAACCCGTTCTAGCTCGGATTCCGGCAGGCCCGGTCCTTCATCTTTGACGGTTATCAGGTAGTTCGTTTCGGTTTGTTTGATCTCGACGTGGGCTGCGCCCGCATAACGAATGGCGTTCTCGACAACATTGCGTAAGGCGCGCTTAAGGCCTAGTGGACGGCAGGCATAGGTCGCGTGATCGCCAGGTTCGAATGTCACGTCATTTCCCAAATCGGAAAAATCGACGCAAACGCTTTCGACCAGCGCGTTGAGATCAACCGTTCTTGTATCTTCCTGCAAAGCTTCTTCGTGCGCAAAGGCAAGCGTCGCCTCGACCATGGCGCTCATCTCTTGAATCGTTGCGAGCATTCTCTCCTTGGTTTCGGGGTCCGCTATGAACTCCGCGCGCAGCCGCAACGCGGTGAGAGGGGTTCGTAAATCATGTGAGATGGCGGCAAGCATACGCGTGCGATCTTGAACGAAACGTTGCAATCGGTCCCGCATTTTGTCGAAAGCGCGCATTGTAAGGCGGATATCTTTTGGCCCTTCTTCACGAAGGGGGCCGACGGCTTCGCCGCGACCGAGTTCGTCCGCGGCGGTGGCAAGCCTGCCCATGGGGCCAGTAAGTCTTCGGACCATGACGATGACGATGACGATGAGGGCGAGCGCCATGGCCGCCATTGCCGCAAATGTCGGTAAGGCCCAAGTCAAAGGCGGCATCCGGAATTTCGTTTCCGCGTTCAGCCATCTAGCGTCGGAAAGTTGCACGGATATGGAAATTCCAACGTGCCGGCCTTTCCGGTGGCTGCCTCGCGTCTTTTTATTGGACAAGCTGTCGTCATCGGACAAACTGTCGGAGTGTCGCCGTCGCCGCTTAATTTGATGTTCGTCATGGTCGTGGTGCCGCCAACGCCGTGCCTGATTGGTGAAAAAGTGATCGTCATTTTCCTTTAATTCCACAACGACGTTCGCATTGTTACGGTTCAATTCAGCGCGAAGACGTTCAGCCAAAAGAAATGTGCGATTGTCGCCGTGTTTGCGCGCATTGGCGGTTTCCGAAATCCAAAATATCAAGCGTGGCGTACTCGCGGTTTTAAGGACTTGCCGATAGAGCCGAGGGGGTACTTCGGCGAGCAGCCGAACGATAGATGCGGTTCGAGAAAGTACATGATCCCGTGCCGCGGTGCGGACCGCCAGTTTCCTTTCGTCGAAAAAAAACCAGAAGCTCAGAACCTGCGATGCGACAAGCGCGATCAGCAGCAGGACGATCATTTGTCCCGCAAGGGTTTGGGGGAAAATTCGCCTCACGTGGCGGAAACATCGGCGGTGAATATATACCCGCCGCCCCATACCGTTTTTATCAATGTCGGATGTTTCGAATCGGCTTCGAGTTTTTTACGGAGCCGGCTCACTTGATTGTCGACACTGCGGTCGAAGACGTTAGCGGTTTTTCCTCTCGTAATATCCAACAATCGGTCACGGCTAAGGACCATCTTTGGATGTTCCAAAAAGGCACTGAGTAAATGAAATTCCGCCGTGCTAAGCGGTACCGCGACTTGGTCTTCCGCGACAATTTCCCGCTGCGCGACATTGAGGCACCAGCGTCCAAATTTATAGGACCGCGCTGTTGTATCACCTCGTTGCTTTGGGATGGTGTTGGCCCTGCGCAATACCGCCTTGATGCGTGCCAATAGCTCGCGCGGATTGAACGGTTTGGTGACGTAATCGTCCGCGCCGATTTCGAGGCCGACGACCCGATCCGTTTCTTCCGCCATCGCGGTTAGTAAAATAACCGGAAAATCGGTCGTTTCTCGCAAATTGCGGCAAAGTGATAAGCCGTCTTCACCAGGCATCATGACATCAAGAACAACGAGATCCACTGCGGCTGTTTTAAGTATTCGGCGCATTGCTTCGCCGCCATCGGCTGTAGAGACGCGCAATTCGTGCTTGGCGAGATACTTCGCCAGTAAGTCGCGGATGTCTTGGTGGTCATCGACGACGAGGATATGCGGCGTTGGTTTCATTTTGACCCGGTAAATTGATCTACAATTTCATTTTAAGCCGCAAAATTGAGAAGCCCGTCATAAAAATTGTAACAAAACTTGTCGATTCGGGATTCTGCGACACACCATTACGCTTTGGTGCGTCTTTGACCAAAATATTTGGGATTTGTCTGGTTCAATGCCTTTTCAATGAAACATTTAAGTGGAGGACTACTATGAAAACGCTAACGAAATCCTTGTTCGTGATCGGCATTGCCGCGGGAATTGGAGGACTGATGCTTATTCCACCAACATTCGCCAGTGGCGATAAACGATTTTCTGGGTCGCACATGTCGGCGATGGGGCATCACGGAATGGCCCGACGAGGGATGCACCTCTTTGAAAGGTTCGATACAAACGAAGACGGTGTCGTAACGCAGAATGAAATTGACCAGACCAGATCGGGGCTCATCAAAAAATTCGATGCCGACAACGATGGTAATTTATCCCTCAAGGAGTATGAAGGTTTATGGCTCGATTTTATGCGAGACCGAATGGTCGACCGGTTTCAGCAGCTAGATCGTGATGGCGATGCAATGGTAACGATAAAGGAATTTTCTGTTCCGATGAAATATATCATTCGCATGATGGATACCGATGACGACGGTCAAATTTCCGTCGACGAATTCATGCAAAGACATGGTCGAGATAGTGCCCGTCAAAAACGGCACGGGGGCCGCCATCACGGACATGGTAGCGACCGACGCTAACAAGGCGTAAAATAGTACGGATTACTCCCGTTTTATGCCAAGGCGGGAGTAACTAATTTCCGGCAGTTTTGAACCGTGACTTACCTGTCAAATCCGCTCCGGAATACAGCACCGCAACGATTCCATCGGTTACATACTTGATATCTTCTGTGTGGCTGTGTAGAAGCGCGCAGCGAATTATAACTGCTGCGAATAGTCGTGGTGTAAAATTGTTAGCGCTGAGGGTCCGTTGTCGATTGACATCGCGCAAGGGGGACTTTAGCGTCGTTTTCGACGTCCGCCGGTTTAAAGAAGCGGGCTCGAAGCATAGGGAGGAACGGTGACTGAATTACTTAAAATTCAGGGCTTGAAGACTCAATTCTTCACGTCCGCGGGTACGGTTAAGGCTGTCGACGGCGTTACTTACGACGTCGAAGAAGGTGAGACCGTTGCTGTCGTCGGAGAGTCCGGCTGCGGTAAATCGGTTACGGCGCTTTCCATTATGCGGTTAGTTGCGGAGCCGGCGGGCCGTGTCGTTGACGGAAATATACTATTTCAGGGAAACGACTTGCTGCAGCTCAGCGAGGAAGAGATGCGTAAGATTCGTGGCAACAACATCGCCATGGTCTTCCAGGAACCGATGACGTCGCTAAACCCAGTTCTTAGCATCGGATTGCAACTAACTGAAACCGTACAGATGCATCTCGGTGTTGACGATGCCGCTGCACGTGCTAGGGCCGTGGAATTGCTCGGTCTTGTTGGAATGTCCGACGCCGAGCGGCGGCTCGATCAGTATCCTCACCATCTGAGTGGCGGAATGCGGCAACGTGTCATGATCGCCATTGCGTTAAGCTGTGAGCCGAAACTGATCATCGCCGATGAGCCGACAACCGCTTTGGATGTGACGATCCAGGCGCAGATTCTTGAGTTGATGAAGAATCTGACGCGCGATTTGGGTGTCGCGATGATTATCATTACGCATAATTTGGGTGTCGTGGCTCGGTATGCCGATCGCGTCAATGTGATGTATGCGGGCAAGATAATTGAAAGCGGCACCGCCGAGGATATCTACCATAATCCTAAGCATCCTTATACACTGGCGCTGCTGAAATCGGTGCCGAGGCTGGATCAGCCACGTGGCGCCAAACTAGATCCTGTTGAAGGGCAGCCACCAGATCTCGCCAGACTGGACGAGGGTTGTTCCTTCCGTCCGCGTTGCCGTTACGCCACGGATGCCTGCGCGGCATCCTTCCCGCCGACGGAATTGATTGACGGGATTCATTATTCGGCGTGTTTCCATAAGGACAAACTCGATAGCCCGATGAAGGAGGCGTCATGAGCGCGGCAGCGGATACGACAACGGCGCCGGGCGCTGCCGGAGAGTCGGACTTTCTCCAGGTCAATAATTTGCGAATGTACTTCCCGGTGACGGAAGGTATCTTAATTCAGCGTAAAGTCGCCGAAGTGAAGGCGGTCGATGGTATCTCCTTCACAATGCATAAAGGGGAGACCTTGGGGCTCGTTGGTGAGTCCGGCTGTGGGAAAACAACGACCGGCCGCTGCATACTCCAGCTTGAAAAAATCACCTCCGGCGAAATCCTCTATGACGGTCAGAATGTTGCCAAGCTTAACAAGTCGGCTCTGAGTGAATACCGGCAAAAAGTCCAGGTGATTTTTCAGGATCCGTTTTCCTCGCTGAATCCGCGGATGAAGATCGGTGAAATTTTGGCCGAGCCCATGCGGGTCCATGGAATCATTCCCGATGCGCGAAAACGCGATGAACGGGTGATGGAATTGCTCAACATATGCGGCTTGAGTACACGGTTCGCTGATCGGTATCCGCATGAAATGAGTGGCGGCCAGCGTCAGCGTGTCGGAATTGCGCGGGCGCTCTCGGTTAATCCGGAATTCATTGTCTGCGACGAAGCGGTCTCGGCGCTTGATGTGTCCATCCAAGCGCAGGTCATTAATCTGCTCGAAGATTTACGTGATGAATTCGGGCTAACCTATCTGTTCATCTCGCATGACCTCAGTGTCGTCCGGCATATCTGCCACCGGGTTGCGGTCATGTATCTTGGCAATATGGTCGAGTTGGCGACATGCGACGAACTGTTCGACAATCCGATCCATCCCTACACGCGCGCGCTCTTAGACGCGGTGCCGATCCCGGACCCAACCGTGGAATCGGCGCGTGAGCATAAAATCGTGACGGGAGAAATTCCAAGCCCGATGAACCCACCGCCCGGTTGCGTTTTTCATCCGCGCTGCGAATTGGCCGTTGATAGCTGTAAGCAGGCGGTTCCCGAGTTCCGTGAAGTAAAACCAAACCATTGGGTTGCGTGCACGGAAGTTTGACTGCCTCCGATATTCGGGGCAACATGAAGCTCGCCGCTGGGAGGCGATAATAGGGATGCACTTACCTTGGTAAGTCCGATGCAAGCATCCAACTAACGACCGGTAATTGAGGGGGCACGAAGCCCGCTCAACAACAGGGAAGGAAAGCGAACATGAAACCAAGTATTAAACTAGCTATCGCAATGGGGGCGGGCGCAGCCTTTACCCTCGGCGCGGTCGCCACGGCTTCGGCGGCGCCGAAACGCGGCGGAATGCTGAACATCGTCGTCGGAAGTAAAATCCCGTCCTACGATGGCCACCGTGAAACCACATTCGGCATGATCCATCCGATCCGGCCGTTTTACAGCCTGCTGATCCGGGTCAATCCGGATAATCCGCAGTCAACGAGCGATTTCGTTTGTGATATATGCAGCAACTTCACGAAATCCAGCGATGGCAAGACATACGTCTTCAAAATTCGTGAAAACGTTAAATTCCATGATGGCACACCGCTGACCTCGCAGGACGTCAAGGCGACGTGGCATAAGCTGATTTTCCCGCCGAAGGGCATTGCCAGTTCGCGTAAGGCGTTCTACGGCATGGTGGAATCAGTCGAAGCGACTGGTAAGTACGAAGTCACCTTCAAGCTGAAATATGCCACTGGCGGATTTATTCCGGCGCTCGCGACACCCTTCAACTTCATCTATTCGAAGAAGGATCTCGATACGCACGGTTATAAGTGGCACATGAAGAACATCAACGGCACGGGCGCATTCACATTTGTCCAGCATCAGCCAGGTGCATTTGTCGAAGGCAAGCGTTATGCCAACTATCACCTGAAAGGTGAAGACGGCAAGAACAAGCCTTATCTTGATGGCTACAAGGCAATCTCGGCGCCGAAAATGGCAATTCGCTTGCAAGCCATTCGTGGTGACCGGGCCCAGATCGAATTCCGTGCTTTCCCACCGAAAGCCCGCGACGATCTGAAAAAAGCACTCGGCGACAAGATCACGGTCCAGGAAAGTGACTGGAACTGCGTCATGGGCTTCAGCAGCAATCAGAAGCTGAAGAAGTTCCAAGACGTGCGGACCCGTCAGGCTCTTACTTTGGGCTTGGATCGTTGGGGCGGATCGAAATACCTCTCCAAGATCGCGATCGTTAAGACAGTTGGCGGTACGGTGTTCCCGAACCACAGCCTGGCGGCGAAGAAAGAAGAACTCTTGAAGCTCAAGGGTTACAATCCCGATATGGCGGCGAACCAGGCGGAAGCCAAGAAGCTTTTGGCCGCTGCCGGTATGGCCGGCGCCAGTGTCGAACTACTGAACCGTGCGGTTGACCAGCCTTATAAGGTTGTCGGCACATGGATGCTTGGTCAGTGGAAGAAGCTTGGTCTTAAGACAACCCAGATCGTTCTGCCAACCGGTCCTTGGTATGCCAAGTTCCGGAAGAAGAAAGATCAGGAAACGATGATCGACTTTAACTGTCAGGGCGTGGTCAATCCGTTGATCGATGCGTCCAAATGGCTGTCGAACGACATCGCGAGCAACAACTACGCCAACTACCAGGATCGTCAGCTGGACAAATGGTACGACCAAATGAACCGTACCGGCGACGAAGCTGAAGCGTATTCGATCATGCGTAAGTATGAGAAGCGTATCGTTGACGAGAAGGCTCACTATGCCGTTTCGTTCTGGTGGTACAAGATCAACCCGTACCGGTCCTATGTGAAGGGCTGGAACATTGCACCGAGCCACTATCTGAACCAGAGCCTCGATCAGGTTTGGTTGGATAAGTAGTCAGGTCCGGTTGTATCAACAGGTGACCGCCTTCCGCGCTCTTTTGCGCGGGAGGCGGCGCGCCGCTAACAAGATGCGAACCAAAGAATATGTTTAAATATACAATTAAGCGCGTGCTGCTGATGGTGCCGACGCTGTTTGGCGCCGCGTGCCTCGTTTTTTTCCTTTTGCGTATGATTCCGGGCGACGTCTGCGAGCTTCGGATGGCCGGCGAGGGTGGCTACGTCGATGAAGACGCAATTAAGACGTGCCAGCACGACCTCGGCATGGATCGGCCAAAATTTGTTCAATTTGTCGATTTTATTACCGGTTTCGCCGTTTTCGACCTTGGAGAGTCCATGTGGACTGGCAAGGCCATAACGCATGAACTAGGATTAAGGTTCCAACTCTCACTTCAGATTGCGATTATGGCGACACTTGTCGCTGTGATCATCGCGATACCGTTGGGGACGATCTCCGCGATACGACAAGACACCTGGCTTGATTACGCGGTACGTACTTTCAGTATCGCGGGTATCGCAATTCCCTCCTTTTGGCTCGGCATCATGATTATTTTGGGGCTTCTGATTTCGACCCAGGCATGGTTTGGCGAACCATGGATGCCGCCAATCGAGTACGTCTCGCCGTTAGAAGATCCGATTTCCAATATGGTCCAGTTAATTTGGCCGGCCGTTGCGACGGGATATCGGTACTCCGCCGTTGCCACTAGAATGACGCGGTCGGCGTTGTTGGAAGTGTTGCGAGAAGATTATGTGCGAACGGCGCGGGCAAAAGGCTTGCTGGAACGGATCATTATCAACCGTCACGCTCTAAAGAACTCAATGCTTCCGGTCATCACCGTCATCGGTATTGAGTTTGCCTTCTTAATGGGTGGGTTGGTCGTTACCGAGCAGGTGTTTAACCTAAACGGTGTTGGCAAGCTTTTTGTCGAATCGGTGCAAAACCACGATTACACGATGACGCAAGCATTAGTGATGCTCGTCGCCACTGTCTTCGTGATAACGAATTTCGTTGTCGACCTCTTTTACGCTTGGCTGGATCCTAGGATCCGGTACAGCTAGGAGTATTTCGAATGACTGCCGCTGACGTTACATCTGTTTCAGAAATAGACGAACTACGGTCGCAAAAGACCTTTATTGAGAAATCCGCGGACATGTTCCGCAAACAGCCGCTTGGCGCGGTAGGTTTTTTCGTGGTCTTGGCTATGATCATTATGGCGATATTTGCTAACTATTTGGCGCCATACGATCCAACCCTTAATGACTTTGCGGCCATGTTGATTGCACCTGGGGCTGATTATTGGCTCGGTACCGATCAATTCGGCCGCGACATTATGAGCCGATTGATCTATGGCGCGAGAACGGCGCTATTCGTGGGATTCGCGGCTTCTTTCGTTGGCGCGACCTGCGGCTTGGTTCTTGGCGTGATGAGCGCCTATTTTGGCGGTACTTTTGACTTGATCTTCCAGCGTATCATGGATGTATTCATGTCGTTCCCGTTGATCATCATGGCGTTGGCGATTGTGTCGATCTTTGGCCCAAGCACGCAAAATGTGATCATCGCGATTACAATCCCCTTCATTCCACGTTGTGCGCGGGTCGTTCGCTCGAATGCGCTGGCTATTCGGGAAATTCCCTATGTCGATGCGGCACGCGCGCTCGGTTTTGGCCATGCCCGGATTATTTTGCGCCATATGGCGCCAAACGTCATGGCGCCGTTCCTGATCATGTTGACCTCATTCGTTGGTCAGGCAATTTTGACCGAAGCGTCGCTATCCTATCTCGGCCTCGGTGTTCAGGAACCGACACCAGCGTGGGGCTTGATGCTTCAAGGCGGCGCGGAAGAGTATATCGAGAGCGAACCCTGGATCGCGATTTTCCCTGGTGTCGCCATTTCCTTGGCGGTGTTCGGGTTTAACCTGTTCGGCGATTCCGTTCGCGATGTGTTGGATCCAAGACTACGCACACAGTAACAAGTAATTCGTAAAGTTGCCTATTACGGGCCGCCGTATCTCGGATAGAGAATGCGGCGGCCCGGTGCATTTTTTAAACGACAATTTAAAGTAAATAGGACGGCGTTAAACTTATGAGTGCTGCTGAAATATCCGAAGGCATTTCGTTAAAGGAAGCGATCGACGATCGCTCCCGGTTGCGGAAAATCAACGATCTTATTCGCCGTCAGCCCTTAGGTGCGGTCGGGGCGGCGATAGTATTGGCGATGATCGTTCTCGCGGTACTCGCGGACATAATCGTTTTTTACGACCCGACCGATAACAATTTTAAAGATATGCTGATCGGGCCTAGCGCGAATTATTGGCTGGGTACGGATCAATTCGGCCGCGATATCCTGACCCGGATTATTTATGGCGCGCGTACAGCGCTGTTCGTTGGTTTGGTGAGTGCATTTATCGGCGCGACAACAGGGTTGGTTCTTGGTGTTTCCAGTGCCTATTTCGGGGGCACTTTCGATCTATTGTTTATGCGTTTTATCGACGTCTTTATGGCGTTTCCCGTCATTATCATGGCGCTTGCGATTGTGTCGATCTTCGGCAGTGAACTGCATTACGTGATTTTCGCGATTACACTGCCGATTGTCCCCGATTGCGCGCGGATTGTGCGGTCAAATGCGCTGCAGATCCGTGAAATTCCTTATGTCGATGCGGCAAGGGCGCTTGGGTTTAGTCATGCGCGGATCATTCTTCGGCACATGTTGCCCAATGTCATGGCGCCGTACTTGATTATTTTCACGAGCGCCATTGGCGGTGCGATACTGCTTGAGGCCTCGTT
>JAJFJC010000171.1 GCA_021774385.1 Alphaproteobacteria bacterium | reverse complement strand
GGCGGCGGTGACGGCGGCGGTGATCGCGAAATCCGACCAGTGGCAGACCGGCATGATGGCGATGCGGCTCGGTTCGATAAAATTCGTCCTGCCCTTTATCATGGTGTTGACGCCGGCATTGATCATGCGGGGCGAGCCGTTCGATATCCTGGTCTCGATCTCGACTTGCACGATCGCTGTGATTGTGATGGCGGCCGGTTTCGAGGGGTATCTTTACTGGGTTGGGAAGGTGGGTTGGCCTACTCGTATCATGCTGCTGATTGGTGCTGCTGGTTTACTATATCCGGACCCGCGAAGCTACGCGGTCGGGGCCTTCGCTGTCGCGGCGGCTTATGGCGGGCAGTTGTTGGCAGCCCGAGCTCGCGCCTGAGGGAGACATCTTGGTTCGGGGGAGGCCGATTTGTTACTCACCGTTCCAATTTCGGCGCCGTTAGTCGTAGGTAATTGCGCCCGACGGGACGGTTGGGTCGAGGATTGACAGGACGCGCAGGACTTCGTGAATTCGAGTCGCGACCGCCTCGTCAAGATGAAGATAGTGAACCGCGAGGCCGCGGTTGCTGTTGTCCACGACTTCGGCCCAGGCCTCGAATTCAAAAATATCTTCGCTCGTGAGCGGCAATTCGAAGCGAAAGGAAAATCGTTCCCCTTTTTCCGGGGAGCCCTCGTAATTGGTGATCCGAAAGCCACTTTCACTCCAATCGGCTACCGGATGGGCGATGTCGTCGATATACACATTCGCTTCCGTGCTCTCGACACGTTCGCTACGTCGTTCGCGCCCGCGAAAAATGCTAAATAAGCTGCTGATGTTCATTCCACTATCTCAACCGATTGTTGGAGCCATGGCAATCCCACAGTTTGATTAAAGAACGATTAGAACTGGCCCCGGAGAGAAGAATGAACTAGTCAGTGGTCCTCGAATGGGACCGTTGGGACGACACCTGGCATGGCCATGCCGGTGGGGCGCCCTTCATTGTTAACCGCGCCAAATCTTTCGTAATAAAAATCGGGCAGGGGCCAGCCGTTCGGCGCGGCAAGCCAGAGCCGCAGCAGATGCCGTTTCCGTGCTGGATCCTCGAAATCTTCAAACGCGGTTCGCGCATGCAGCAGTGTCAAATTATTGACGAGTTGAACGTCACCTCTTAGGAAATCCATGTCGAGTTTCAAATCGGTGCTGTTTGCGAGGGTTTCGAAAAAGTCCAGCGCCTCGATAAGTTTTTTCGCCAACTTCGGCACACCTTGGTGCCGTGGCGCCGTGTCGATGAACCGCCGCACGAATGTCGTCGTCAGCCGGCCTTGATGCAGGCAGAACACGGGGGCCGCATAATATGGTTTCTTGCCTGACGGTACTTCGCCACGCCGATCTCTAAAAATCGGAACAGATAGTTCGTTCACTAAGTCCGGTCGCAAAGCGAGCATTGTATCATGAATCGCGGCGACGCTGACGACACTGCTGTCGCCGCCAGCCTTTGCGGGATAGAGGCATAGCAAACCCACGATGTCCGCGCCGATGTCAGTGTGGAATGGCAGTTGGGCGTGGGACCGATAGCCGCCACGGCTATTGAGGTCGTGAAAGTCGCCCCCGATATCCTTGACGTGACCTAGTAGGTGCCCCTGCGGGTTCTGTGAGACCGGGACGCCAATATGGACGCCTAGGCCCCAATAAGCGCGCACCGTCATTTCGCGCGGCCAGCGCGCCACCGGGAGGCCGCGCAATAGCGCAAAGCCGCGGCCATCAATCAAGTCGTGGCGTATTGTTTCCATTACGGAACCGAGCGTTGGCAACGGGAACGTGTCGCGTTCAATTTTCGCTATTTCAACGCCTTTGGATGTTTCGACCGCCTGTTCGATTTCTTCGATTTCAATCGATGAAAATGGACGAATCCATTCCTGGGACTCTCTAAGGTCGGTGCTGCGCCAAGCTGATGCGTTCATATTTCTTACTGTCGGCGGCATCATCAAATCATCCGTTGTTACTTCTATATTCGAATTCGAGCATTCTAGAGCCTTAGAATGTGAGTTACCCAAAATTACGTTTTGAATGTCGACGTTTCAGTTTATCTAGCTCCAGCGCATGACGAAATGCGGCTGGCGGTTTACAGTGGGAGACGCGTTTCCGAGGGGAGTTCAATTGAATATGATGGATATTGCGGGCGATGCGGCACGTGCCTTTTCCGTGCTTGAGGCGGGCGGCATCGCGCTGTTGCCAATGGATGTAGGATACTCGCTGACAGGCGGCTCGGAAGCCTCGCTGGCGAAAATTTTCACTACAAAGGGCCGCACCAAGGAAAAACTGAATGCCATGATCGGGGATATGACGATCCACGATGAAGTCCATGTGTTGGATCAGCGTGGCCGGGATATTGTGCGCGCGATTACCGAGGATTACGACCTTCCGCTTGGCGCGATAGCGCCGTGCCGCACCGATCATCCGCTTCTCGCCAAATTGAGCCCGGCTTCCTTCGAACGCAGTACGAAATCCGGCACGGTCGCCATGTTGATTAACTCCGGGCCGTTCCACGCTGAAATCAGCCGCTTGAGCCTCGAACGTGGCCATCCAGTATTCGGGTCATCGGCCAATCGCTCATTGAGCGGGACGAAGTTTCGGGTTGAGGATATTGAGCCTGAAATTCGCGCGATCGCGGATATCTGTATCGATCATGGACTGCGCAAATATCATTTATACCGCGCGTCCTCGACGCTGCTCGACATCGAGACCGCAACCGTTATCCGCTATGGCGTGGCGTTTGAATTGATCGCTGATGTCTTACGGCGCTATTTCCAAATCGAACTACCGCCGCCTCCGTCGGGATATTTGCGGGGCTTGATCTCTAGTTCGACTGGATGAGAAGAGGCTACTGTCGGAAAACTTTACAATTGCGAGTTCCCGGGTTCACGCCGTTATATTTTATAACCATCTGTAAGATATAGAAATTTTCGCTAAAAGCCGAAATTTCGGAGGATGCACTAATGTTGTATCTACAGAGGGTGTCGGAATACCTTACAAATTTACTATGTTTTGTCATTGGTTCAGTCAAAAGAAAACATAAGTAATGTAATAAAAACAGTTAGTTATGTAAATTTCAACATTCCGGTATAGTTCTTGCGTCTGTATGCTGGAATGGAAAAGTCGACAATAAGTTATCCTTGGCGTTGTCAATCGCTTAGCATTTGTACGTGGCCTGTAATGATGCGGTGCAGGCGACGGTGCGACATGTCGAACTGTTCGGTAACTAATTGTGGCTATTGAACAAAATCGAATGAAGCCAGGGCAACAGCCCGACTCAGTTGAGCCGGGGGTTGAACATGTCGACATTGTCTACGCGACAGCGCAGAGCCCTATCTTCCTGCCGGATGGTCAATTCATCGTCGATGCGACGTTTCACCAACAGGGTGATGATCTCCACATTGTCGGTCCGGATGGTCAGACCGTTTTGGTGCGGGATTATTTTCTATTCGATCCGCCGCCGGCGATTGAAACCGGTGAAGGTGGCTGGTTTACGCAGGAACTCGTGGCGTCCTTCTTGGTCTCCGAGACTCCGGGTCAGTACGCGCAGGCGGGCAGTGTCGCCACGGCGACACCCATCGGTCAGGTTCAAGTTCTAACCGGATCCGTTACCGTGCGGCGTGTCGACGGTACGCAGGTCAGCCTGCAGGCGGGGGACCCTATTTTTCAAGGGGACGTGGTCGAAACAGGTGATGGCTCGACCATCAATTTGATCTTCGTCGACGATACAACGTTCACGCTGGGCGGCGATGCGCGCCTGGCGATCGACAAGATGGTTTACAATCCCAATACGGAATCGGGATCATCGTCACTGTCAATTCTAAAGGGTGCATTCGTTTTTGTCAGCGGGCAGATCGCGCATCACGACTACACCCAGATGACGGTCAATACACCCGTTGCGACGATCGGCATCCGTGGTACGACCGTCGCCGGCGATATCAAGCCACCAGGAGAACGTAGCCAGTTCACAGTCATCGATGGCGAGATAGAGGTTGCGACCCGCGTCGCATCCGTGACCCTTAAGAACGAGTTCGAAACAGCGTATGTCGAAAGCTTCGATTCCGCGCCCAGCCAGCCATTTGTGCTGACCGATGAGCAGATCGAACGCGACTATGGCGCTATTCGGGAGGCGTCGGGCGGATTCTATGATGGCGGTGCGTTGGAAGAAATCGCGCCGGAGGCTGGTGAAGAAGTCACGCAAGCCGGTGAGGTGGATGTTTTCACCGCGGGGTTTGGCCGTAGTTTTGCAAGTTTCTCCACCATCGCCACGAGGCTCGATTTTCTCGGCCTCTTAGAGCAGTTTCGTCTCGATATTCCCACAAGCTTGTTTGGATCTCAGGATGACGATAGCGGCAGCGTGTTTGGCGGCGGCGCCAACATTGTTGGTTCCGATGGAGTTTTTGGGGAGATAACCAACGGCAACGACGTCATCATCGGGAATCCCAACCAGCCCAATACGATCGATGGTGGTGGTGGTGATGACACGATTATCGGTGGTAATTTTGGCGATCTCCTCGTCGGCGGCGTCGGCAACGATCAGATTGATGGCGGGGCGGGCGACGGTGTACTGTTCGGTGGTTCCGGCAATGACGTCGTGTTCGGCGGTGACGGAAATGATATTCTGATCGGTGGCTCCGGCAACGGCGACGATTCCTATGATGGCGGCGACGGTATCGATACGATCCGCTACACCAGTGCGGCTGGCGGCATTATCGTTGATCTTGGGGCGGGCACCGCCAGTGGTGAGGACATCGATAACGATGTCTTGAGCACCATCGAACATGTCATCGGCGGCGAAGGCGACGATCTCCTAATTGGGGCGGGCGGTGACGAAACCCTAGAAGGACGCGGTGGCAGGGACACGCTAATCGGAGGTGCGGGCGACGACACGTTGATAGGCGACGGCGAAGGCACCGATTTGGCCGTGGACACCGTGGACTATAGTGGCGCGGTGGGACCGATCACGATTGATTTCACCGCGGCGGGTACGGTCTCCGGCGTATCGGCGGGTATCGTCAGTGGTGGCGTGGATGTCGGCTCGGACGTCATTGTCGGCATAGAGCGCATTATCGGCACGAATTCCGATGACAGTTTCGTCGTGGGGAATGGCTTTGTCAGCGACTTCACCGACTATGTCGAGTTCGAAGGACGCGGCGGCGACGATTCCATTATCGGCAATGGCGCGACCCGGATCGCCTATCGAGATTCGAGCGGCGGCGTCACGGTCGACCTCGCGGCGGGTACGGCGCTGGGCGATGCCTCGGTTGGTAGCGATAGTTTCACCGACGTCAATCAGGCGGTCGGATCGGCTTTCGACGATACGCTGATCGGCAGCAACGCGACGGATGACACGTTACTCGGCGGCGACGGAACCGACCACCTTGATGGGCGAGGTGGTTTTGATGTCGTCGACTATGGTGACGCCGCTGCTGGGGTCATGGTCGATTTGTCGGTGGGGCAGGCGCAGGACGATGGTTTCGGCAAGGTCGACACGCTCGTCGGGATTGAGGCCCTAAGCGGTTCAGGTTTTTCCGACACGCTAGCCGGTGACGACGGCGATAACCTCCTGCGGGGAGCGGCAGGGGGCGATACGCTCGTCGGCGGTGCCGGCGACGATACGCTGAGCGGTGGCGACGGGAAGGACACTCTGAATGGTGGTCTTGGCGACGACCTCTTGATCGGCGGCGCTGCGGATGGCGATTCCGCCATCGATACCGCGGATTACAGCGCGGCCACCGGGCCGATAATCGTGGACCTGACGGCAAGCGGCACGATTGCTGGGTTTTCAGCCGGCACCGTCAGCGGCGATGCCTCGGTTGGCGTCGATACGATCGTCGGCGTCGAACGCATCGTTGGTAGTGACGATAACGATTCCTTTACGGTCGGCGGAACGTTTGTTAGCGACTTCACCGATTACGTTGAATTCGAGGGCGGCGCGGGCGACGACACGATAACCGGCAACGGCGAGACCCGGATCGCCTATCGCAACGCGACGAGCGCCGTGACGGTCGATCTCGAAGCGGGAACGGCCTTTGGTGACGCTTCGGTCGGTAGCGACAGTTTCACGGGCGTAAATCAGGCCTCCGGATCGGCACATGACGACCTACTCCTAGGCAGTGATTCCACCAACGACACCCTTCAGGGCGAAGCCGGCGACGACAGCCTCGATGGCGGCGGCGGTAACGATTTAGCCGACTACTGGAACTCCACTGCAGGTGTTCATGTCGATTTGTCGCAAGATCTTGCCTTGGAAGATGGTTTCGGCGGAACGGATACGTTGACCAGCATCGAAGGGGCCCGTGGTTCCGAGCATGAAGACACGCTAATTGGCGACAACGATTCAAATCGGCTCCTTGGCGGTGGTGGTAACGATGAAATCAGCGGCGGCGAGGGGCGTGATTCACTCGACGGCGGTGCCGGACAAGATACGCTGCGTGGCGAGGCCGGCGATGACAGGCTTACCGGCGGGGCGGATACGGATACGCTCATCGGCGGCTTGGGGGCGGATACATTAGAAGGCAACGCAGGCGATGATCGGCTGCAGGGAAATGACGGCGCGGATTTACTGCAAGGGGGGAACGGCGCCGACATACTGGAAGGTGGAGCGGGTGCGGATACGCTGATTGGCGGCAATGGCGCGGACACGTTTTTTGGCGAAGCCGGAAACGATAGGCTTGACGGTGGTGACGGCTTCGATTTGTTCGACGCAAGTGCGTCCGTCGGCGATCTGTCTATCAATCTTGCGGCGGGCGTCGCCAGTGGCGATGAAATCGACACGGACTTTTTAACGGGTATCGAGCATGTAATCGGTGGTGCTGGAGCCGACATTGTCACGGGCAGCGGTGAGGACGACCATCTCGAACTCGGTGCGGGTGACGATATCGCCAGCGGTGGCGGTGGGATCGATACGATTTCCGGCGGCGCGGGTGGCGATCTGGTGGATGGTGGCGCGGGCAACGATATCATCGATGGTGATGACGGC
>JAJFJC010000018.1 GCA_021774385.1 Alphaproteobacteria bacterium | reverse complement strand
GACGGCCACAAGGCGTATCTGGAAGCCGTTGAAGGCGCGTTTGGCGATGACATCGACTATGCACAGTTAGTGAAAATGTACGGCGCATCGTCAGAGTCGATGAAGGGCCGCTACAGTCCCGCCGAATGTATCGGGGCGCGGAAAGAACGCGTTACCGGCGATCCTGACATCAAGCACGTTTCAACCTCATATGTTGAGCGGAACAACCTGACCATGCGGATGCACATGCGCCGCTTCACGCGCCTGACCAACGGCTTCTCGAAAAAGGTTGAGAACCACGCTTATGCCGTCGCGCTACACATGATGTATTATAACTTTGTGCGGATACATTCGAAGCTGCGTATGACGCCAGCGATGGCCGCTGGCGTTTCGGATCGTTTATGGGAAGTTAGCGATATCGTCGTGCTCGTTGAAACCGCTGAGACGAAACCGGCAAAGCGTGGTCCGTATAGGAAACGCATATAAGTTCTTGATTTGTGCTATAGTAACACTACATGGTAACGCCCAATTACTGCACGGGAGGCGGTTATGACCATATCTGTATACGCCGCCGCGAAGCGGCTAGGCGAGCGCTCTGGGTGGTCTCTCTCGAATCTGGAACTGCAAAAGATTTTGTACATTGCCCACATGTTCCATATTGGGCAAACAAAGGAACCATTGGTAACTGGTTATTTTGAAGCGTGGGATTACGGCCCTGTCCATCCAAAGCTGTACCACCGAGTCAAAATTTTCGGTTCCTCGCCCGTCGAAAACATCTTTCATTCCGCCCCTGAAATTGAGTCAGAAGAAGACGCAGAAACGCTGGATTCCGCTGTAGAGCAATTTGGAAATGCGCGCTCTGGAAAATTGGTGGCGATTACGCATTGGGATGGCGGAGCATGGGCAAAATACCACATTCCTGGTGAGCGCGGCGTCGTTATTCCGAACGAGGCCATATATCAAGAATTTTTGGACAGGCTGAATGCCTTCAAAGCCACTCAACAGCCAGCCTGAAACTCTTGGCGAAATATTCGCCGATGAGCCGACCCCTCGCGATGCGCTGGTTAAGGACTTACAAGAATCGTTAGCTGACATCCGAGACGCGAGACGTGAAGAACGATTTGTCTTCATTGTAATTTGTGTTTTGCTCCTCGATGTCGTGTTTTTCACCGTCATGCCAAGTTTCGGCGGGCCGCTGGCCCTGTTAATTTTGGAGTTGTTAGTTCTTATCCCGCTCGCCAAACGGATGGGCATGGAAGAAATAGCGAAGATGCTAGACCGGGTTGTTAACAGGATCATCCCCGGCAACAACAGCAGCGATTAATTAATAATTTCAAACTGACCCACTACCTTGGCGGAGGATCACTGGACGCAAAATTTCGAAGCGTGGCGATTCACGTCGACTTCGACCGACTAACGATTTCCTGAGGAACCATGTACAAATACGAAGAGCTACTACCCAAAATCGTCACGGTCGCACATGAGGCGGGCGCCGCCATCATGGCGGTCTATGCAACTGATTTCGATGTTGAACGAAAGGCCGACGATTCTCCAGTAACCGAAGCGGACATCGCGGCGGAAGCGATTATTACACCGGTCCTATCCGCCTTGACCCCCGAATATCCTATCGTTGCGGAAGAAGCGGCGTCACAAGGGACGCTGCCGGACGTCGACGACAATCCCTTCTGGTTGGTCGACCCGCTTGATGGGACTAAGGAATTTTTGAATCGAAACGATGAATTCACCGTCAATATCGCGCTCGTGGTCGATAAAGAGCCTGTGTTGGGCGTAATTTACGCGCCCGCATTGGACGATACCTATACTGGAATCGTCGGAAGTGGCGCCGCGCGGACACGCGGCAAAGGCCAAACAATCCCAATTCAAATCCGCGATGTCCCAGATGAGGGCGTTACCGTCCTGGCAAGCCGGCGTCATGGCGACCCAGAAACCCTTTCGGCGTTCCTGGATGGCCGTCCACTCGCCAGTATGAAAAACGCCGGCAGTTCATTGAAATTTTGCCTGCTCGCCGCCGGGGAAGCAGACGTCTATCCACGCTTCGGCCCCACGATGGAATGGGATACGGCCGCTGGCCACGCGATACTGTCCGCCGCCGGTGGCAGGGTGACAACGGAAGACGGTGCTCCCCTGCTCTATGCCAAGACTCCGCTACGTAATCCAAACTTTATCGCTTGGGGCGGCCTACGCTAGGCACTGTACCATGATCCGGGTAATCGCTGCCGTACTGACCTTCCTCGTTACCGCGCAAGCGGTCGCGCTGGAACGTTTCGATAAATCCGAACTCACGATCGTTACCAAGCAGAGTAGGCTCATATTCAATATCGAAGTCGCCAAGACACCGGCACAACACGCGCAAGGCTTAATGTACCGCCGCGCGATGGCGCCCGACGCGGGCATGCTCTTCATTCACAATAGGCCACGGCCGGCTTCGTTCTGGATGAAGAATACGTTTATTCCGCTCGACATTCTGTTCATCGGAAAAGACGGTCGAATCGTCAACATTCAACAACGGACGGTCCCCCGGTCGTTGGCGCCAATTCGTTCGAAAGGCGATGTGATCGCAATTTTGGAATTGAACGGCGGAACGGCCTCGCGGCTTGGTATCAAGGCCGGCGACGAAGTTCGACACGAAATCTTCGAAAAGTGAACTGACTTAGATTTTACGGGCCTGCAAATTCGGAACGAGATTTTCCCATCCGTCACCAGCGGCAACCATACAGGTCAACCCGTTTGGCATCGTGACAATGATGGTAAAGGTCGAACCGGGTCCCGATGTCAGGATTTCGACCAAACCGCCGTCTTTCGCGACGCCCATTGCTATCGGCGCCTCTGAATAGCGCGAAGAAAGGAAGTCGAGTACGGCCGCACGCGTCTCACAGGTCGATTTCGCGGGTTCATCGGCAACACCGACGGGCGAAGACATCAGCGTAAGGGCGAGAGTACAAATTGCGGCGGTACGTTTGAACATCGCGGTACTCTTCGTCGCCCCCTCTGTACGAATCAGGTTATCCACAAGGAATGAATCATAAAACGAATCAGTTAACAAGTAATAATTTTCATTTCTTAACAAGCAATTAAGAAACGACTTTAGATTCGAATCGACTTAAATAGACTTAACTTAAAAACATTTGAAAGTTGTACGCGGAATCAGGGGGTTAATTTAGCCGGTGAGTTAAGAGTCATAAAAATTTATGAATTTATTAATTAATATCAATTAGTTAGACTA
This sequence comes from Alphaproteobacteria bacterium, assembly GCA_021774385.1. Taxonomy (GTDB): domain Bacteria; phylum Pseudomonadota; class Alphaproteobacteria; order UBA8366. Next base: position 8,251 of record JAJFJC010000018.1, on the reverse strand, counting down.
TATAGTCGATTTATCGGCGCGCCACCAGTTATCCACAGTTAGGAAATTATTTTTCCAGAAAATCACTATTTTCAGGCAGTTTGCGTACCAGCATAAGCCCATCACCAATCGGTAAAAGGCTCATATCGACCCTCGAATCGTCGCGAATTTTAACGTTCAGCGTGCGTATCGCTCTAGAAGCCGGGTCATTCAACGATTCATCAACAAGCCGGCCGCTCCATAAAGCGTTGTCTATGGCGATTAAGCCGCCCGCCCGTACCAGTGTCAGACACTGCTCGTAATAGACACCGTAGTTCTTCTTATCGCCGTCGATAAAAGCAAAATCATAGCTATCCTGCTCTCCCGACGCGATCATTGCGTCCAGCGTCTCCGCGGCCTTGCCAATGCGAAGATCGATTTTTCCATCCATACCGGCCTCGCGCCAAAAGGGCTGTCCGATTTGGGTAAACTCTTCACGACGCTCGCACGCTACGATTCTGCCATTATCCGGCAATGCGAGAGCAACAGACAAGGTGCTGTAGCCCGTATAGGTCCCTATTTCTATGGCACGAACCGTGCCGGTTAACCGCACCATGAACCGCATGAACTGTCCCTGCTCGGGTGAAATTTGCATTCCGGCCTCGGGATGTGCACGGGTCGCTTCCCTTAACCGCACAAGCACCTCCGACTCACGCAAGGAAGAGCTAAGATAGTAGGCATAAAGATCGTCGGTCATGGGAATAGTACGGGTCGACATGCTGAATTCCTGGTTCCGTGGAAAGCCTCGAAAACGAGACCCAGTTGTGCCTGATTTAGTCGACCAAAGTGCAAGCGCAAGGCAGTGTGGCCGGAATAATTTTAGAATACAGTCGTAATCATAGCGCCAAACAAGCCAAAATTCGAAGCATCGTACCGTTGAATTCCTCTCAAGGCATGTTAAGAATTGCCCCAATGGCCGGTGACGCAGATTTTTAGATTATCGTGCTGGTCGCAAAACGTATGAACTAATTTAGGGAGGCTACCTTGACTCGCATTCCCCTACAGTTTGGGCGCCTATTGGCCGTGTTTGTGTTCTTATCCTTTGGAACCGCGCAGGCCGCGAAGGACGATATCGTCTCGCTCAAGAAGAACACCCATCTTTACGCTGGCAATACTGCTGTGGGAACAAGCCCTAGTGGACGGAAATTCCGAGTCTTTTATGGCAAGGACGGCACAGTCGTCTATAGCGACAGCAAGGGTCTTGCGCAGTCCGGCAAGTGGCTCATAACGGACGACGGCATGATGTGCTACGACTGGCAGCGTTGGAAGGATCGTTGTTATTCGCACCGCAAGGACGGCGACACGTATCAGAGTTTTCGCGACGGCAAAACCAAAGGCTCAAAGTTCATATTGAAGAACGGCCGCGTCAATCTGAAGTGATGGACGACGAGGGTATTCGCGTATTGCAGGGCTGTTCTGCAAAATTGACGCACCGCGGAATCGAGGATTGGTTTATAGAGCGCCTCATCTCACTAAACCCTTCCCGATTGGAAACGTCATGCCTGTTGAAGATGAGCACCCGCTGAACGGTCCGCACCCAACCGATCTGCATTAAAGTTATTTTACCTGGCGCCCGGTTGGCATTTGCCGGCCGGGCTGACCACCGTTGTCAAAAGGCGCGATATATAGGAGACACGGACTATATCCGCCTCGCGGCGCCGAAGGCGCGCTGCTCTAGGAAACCAGCCGCAGTGCGGGACGCATTAACGATAAAGTGGATAATTCACTCAACGAATGCCCGTAGGCAAGCCTGTCTCCGGCACGTCCTCGAAGGACATATAGGCCCTGTTCCTTACCAATACAAAACATAGGCTGAACACTATCCGGGTGCATGATTGCGACATATGCCGCGCCCTCCTCGGTCATTCCCTGACCAACCGCTCCCGCAAGGCCATTCGCCATTAGACGGCATCCGACCTCCACCACGCTATCAACTTCCCGACGACTAAGCCCTTCCACTGCATTGGCCAACATAACTTGGTGCCCCGGTTAAATTTCTCCTTCGATGTTTATTGGTACCGGGCCACCTTCAGTAAAACATCACCCATATGGCGTATTTTATCCTTTCACGGTCATTGCGTGCCGTTCCAATAACCGGAAATTGTTGTCGCCTTAGTGCAAGGCGGCGCGCATTTTGTCCAAGCTGCCGCCTCGTTTTACTGAACCTGGCAAGTCGTGCCCGACGATACGCTCCGCCATCTCCGCAACATCGATTAATCTTTCCAGATCGACGCCGGTTTCGATTCCCATTTCCGCGCACATGAACACCACATCCTCGGTGCAAACATTGCCTGCCGCCGGTTTACCGTGACTGCCGGCGAAGGGACAGCCGCCCAGACCGGCAACCGAGGAGTCGAATAAGGTCACACCCATTTCGAGACCTGCATAAACATTGGCGACGCCAAGCCCACGCGTGTCGTGCAAATGAAGCGCAACGCTTAATTTGGGCCAGCGCTCGCGGACCGCGCCCACAACCGACTTAATCGACAACGGGGTAGCCCATCCCATCGTGTCGGCAAGCGAAATAACGCCGACCTCGGTATCGTTTTCTTCGGCGATGGTCAGAATTTCCTCGATCGTCGAAAGGACCTGCGACACCGGAATTTCGCCTTCGAAATTGCACCCAAATGCCGCCATGACGCCGCCGCGATACATCGGAATACCGTGTTTTTTGTACAAGGCGACCTGGTTGTGCTGGACGCGAAGGTTCTCCGCTCGATCGCGGTTCGTATTTCGGATCATGAAAGCTTCGGAGGCACAGTTGGAAATCGATCCCTTTAACGTCAGCCCGTCCGCATCGATGGCGCGAAGCAGTCCTTTTTCATTTAGCCAAAGCCCCGTATAGCGAATTCCATCTTGTTTCGTGACACCATCGACAACAGCCTCGGCATCCGCCCAACCAGGCACACGCTTCGGATTAACGAAGGAGGCGATTTGGATCTCTTGCAGGCCCGTTTCGGATAGCGCATCGACGAACGCGATCTTGTCGGCGGTTGAAATCGGCCCCGGTTCGATCTGAAACCCTTCCCGAGGTCCCTCTTCATGTATCTCAATCGATTTCGGCATATCGGACATAGTTATTCCCCACGCAAATTACGATATTTAAACAGAGCCTAATCGATCAACCGCGCCTATGCGATAGCGAAGGCGCGAAAATTCGATCGACCGAACCCTCAAACCTCTAGAATCCGCGATTGGACATATTGTTTTGAATTAATCGGGCTCCCGTAAATCCCGACTGGTATCCGGCGCCTGGAAGCTAAAGCGAAGCATGCGGCGTAATGTTGCAGCCGCTAATTCGCCCAATTCGCGGGCACGCTCAGGCTCTCCCTCTCGAGCCAGACGACGAAGACTCGAGGCCCATTGATTTTGCTGTTCGAGATAATTCGAATAGTCGACGGAATTCACTCAATTGCCACATAGTAGCGCCCCACCATATATCTATCTCGAAAACCATAACCAAACCGTTAACCGGCGGCGTGAACTGCCTATGATAGTTGTAAAATTTTTATGCATGGAAGCCCTGAACCCGTCATCGCCAACAGGTTAGATATTAGCATGGGGCATTTCACCGCCTGTGCGAATTGCGCGCCGCGCGGTCGTTTGCAGCAACTCCACGACGCCGACATGCGTGCTTAGTGGCAGGCCGTCTGCCGTCGGCTCCAATCGTCCGGTTGTTCCATCGACCAGGCCAATTTGCGGCGAGGCCTCCAGCAGACGTCGTTCCAAATCGGGTGTATGTATTAGGTCTTCATTTCCAGTCATAATCGCCAACGCTGCGGTAAGCGCATAACAACCCCAATTCGAAACACCGACAGGAAAGAGAACATCCGTTGCGATACTCGAACAAAGAACATCGCCATGCGGAATATGTGCCGCAACGGCTTCGGGTATGGCGCCCATTCCAATTTCGTTCCCGCCATCACCAATCCCCACCGTTGGAATGTTTCGCCGCGCCGCTTCGAGCACGATATGATCAAGACGCGCGCGGCCTTCGCTATAATCCTCGCCACGTGCGTTGCGGTAGGTACCGTCTTTCGTCAACCCCGACCTTTCCACGGAAATCACGGCTTTAGGGTTCAAGTCCGCAATCAATGCTGCCGCGTGGTCGCGCGCCTTTAAATCGTCGATCTCGCCGCCCTCCACGACGGCAACGCTTGTATAGCGCGGGGTATCGGCCGCGACTTGCGCCTGTTCCCGCGTCACCACATTCGGCCCCGCCACGCGGGTAATCGCCGCGACTTTATCGCAGATAGTCTCGTCCACCATGATGACGGGTATGGCATTGAAGCCATGCGTAATCGCCCGCGCGAGCGAAGCGACGCCGACAGGCCCGTCATTTTCCGCTATCGCGGACGACACGCCGGCGCGCGTCAATGATCCGGTAATGATAATGACGTGGTCGCCACGCTCGAGCGACGAAAGGGGCCGTGCTGCCGCGGCGCAAAGCGGCTCGCCGGCCCGCGCGCGCGCCGGTTCATACAGGCCACTCATGCCTCGCTGCCCCATATCCAGCGTGACAATGCGATCGATCAACTCGTACATCGAACTTCCATCCTTTCCTATTTCATGATGGCTTTCGCTCCAAGGGAAAGGATTGTTCGCCCAAAACATCCCTCAAAACAACTTCGCGCACATCGTCCAGGTCGAGACCATATTCATCAATCTGTGCGGCGCTTTCAGCAACAATCGCGTCAACGTCTTGGATCATTTTTAAACGTTTGAACAAGTCTGGGCGTTTGATCCTCATCGATTCACCCAGCAATTCCATGAAGTTGACGACTTCGAATGGCCATTCCTTTTCGTGCGCGCAAAGATCACGATGGCATGCATGATACACACCCGCGAGCGTCGTCACGCCCGCGATTTCAGCCGCCTTCAGCTGCTCCCCGTGCCAGTCCCGGCGCTGTTCGGGTGCGCCGCTTAGCGCCGTGCACATATATCCCAGCCGGGGTTGCTCTAGGTCCACGAATTCGAGTCCCGGTATCGCCCGAAGCAAGGTCGTCACGGATTCCGTAACACCCAATTCACCGGCATGTTCATGCAGCCCGACTCGCTTTCGAACCGGCGTGGTCATGAGGGGACGCAAATCGTCTAAACGTTCAACGAGATAATTCACGAACATCGACATGCCCAACGTGGCGTCGGCCTCTCTTGCCGGTAGAACCGACTCGCCAAGCTGTATTTGGCAGGTCGGGCACCAGGACAGCACCTTTTCCGCGCCGGTCCCGAAAAACCTGTCCACGGTGCTTTCCCCTTGCCGTCCCGCGTTTGCGGAATCGCCCGCCCGCATCTGGATGATGCCGCAGCAATCCGAAGGTCCCCCATGGACCGCATAGTCAATGCCGAGACGGTCCAGGACATCCAGACAAAGCAACGCGATATGCGGCGTCCGCAGAACGTTGCACCCGGTATAGAAAACCAATTCCGGCGCCGCCGATCGCTCGTGCCTTGTTGAACGCGCCAGTCTTTCCAAATCTTTCGGCTGCAATTGCAGACGCGAGAGCACTCGAACGCTGCGCGCCATTTTTTTAAAACCCTTCTTACCCGCATCGCGCCGCGATGACTCATCGGTATCGCGTTTCCGCGAAAGCCGCGCTAGGTGAATCATGAAACGCGGATTGATGCCATCATTGCAGGCATCAATGCAGTCACCGCTGCCGGAACAAGCGGTAACCCATTGTTCCGATGTTTGCGGGCCTGCACCGGTTCGCAAATTTTCGATCACGCCGGCGGCGACGGATTTGGAATCGCCGATATCAAGGCCCGTGAGCGGCGGCATGGGGCAAGCTTCCACGCAACGTCCGCAAGCCGTGCATCGTGCCGCGATATCATCGGCCCGCCCCGTCAAAGACTCAATAAAATCCATATCCAATGGCCACTCAATTCCGGTTTCAAGTGTGATGCGAAGATTATCATGGCAACACAGATTACCAGAAGATTACACAAATTAATTCTATAGTCCCCTGTTTGGGTGACTTCGAAGTGGCGGGGACCTCGTATCACTTTGTCAGGTTTTGGGAAAAAACGACTAAGGAAACGGGGTAAATCATGCGAAAGAATTCAACAATTATGGCGATTACATTTGGTTTGTTCACCGGTTTTTTCGGAACCTCGGCGGTCTTCATGATGCTCTTCTGGGGCTGATAAGGCCGCACCCTTTGGGGTAATTTTAAAATTCATTACAAAGCGGCAAGTTTGCGCCGCTTTAATTTTGTTCCTCTATTTCTCAATTTGCGCGAGAAAGCGCATACCCTGATTGTCTATACTCGCGATAACGTCAGTATTTGTGAGGCATGACCCATGAGCTGGGAAAAAGAAGTCAGGGATATCGAGGAAAAACGCGCACGCGCCAAGGCGCTAGGTGGCGAAGCAGGTGTCGACCGGCAACACAATGCCGGTCGCCTGACGATCCGAGAGCGGATCGATGCGCTGGTCGAACCCGACAGCTTCCATGAAATGGGCGCCGGAGCAGGGGCTGCGGAACGCAACGACGACGGATCCCTCAAGGATTTCTCACCTGCGAATTTCGTGCTTGGGTTCGGCAACATTGGCGGGCGCCGCTGCGTGGTTGGCGGAGAGGATTTTACCTTACGCGGCGGTTCACCAAACGAAGCTGGATTGCGCAAAAGTATCTATGCCGAGGAACTCGCCTGCCAATATCGGGTTCCGCTCATTCGAATCCATGAGGGCGGTGGCGGTAGCGTCGCGGGCGCCGGCGGCAAAACCGTCGGTTCACCGGTCTATTCGCTGCCTCGATTTCAATCCGTCGCCAGAGCCATGGCGACCGTCCCCGTGGCAACGGCGGCAATGGGGCCGGTCGCCGGCCTCCCCGCCTCTCGTCTCGTCGCGTCTCACTTTTCGGTCATGACTCGTAAAACCGCACAAGTCCTTATCGCCGGCCCCGCTGTCGTGGAGCGGGCCTTGCACGAGAAAAAGACCAAGGAAGAATTAGGCGGCGCCAAGGTACATACGAGAAATGGTGTCGTGGATAATATCGCCAAGGACGAGGGCGACGCGCTCGAGCAAGTCCGCCGGTTCGTGGACTATCTGCCACAGAATATCTGGGAGATACCCAAACGCCGCGACCAAACCGATGATCCCAACCGCCGCGAGGAAGAACTGCTATCGCTTATCCCAAGGGATCGGCGGAAAATCTTCGACGCCCGCCGTATGATCGCGGCAATCCTCGATGAAGATTCCTTTTTTGAAATGACACGTGATTTCGGCCGCGGCCAAATTACCGGCCTTGCGCGAATGAACGGTCAGCCGGTCGGTATAATCGCCAACGATAGCCGGTATTACGCGGGCGCTATGACGGCGGCGGGGGCACAGAAAGTCCGCCGTTTCGTCGAGATGTGTCAAACATTTCACTTGCCCGTTATCTCTTTCGTCGACGAACCGGGCTTCATGATTGGTAGCGAGTCGGAGCGGCTCGCCACGATCCGCTACGGCACGGCAACCGTTCTGACCGTCGCCGACTGCCAAGTCCCCTGGGCCTCCGTCGTCGTCCGCAAATCCTTCGGCGTCGCGCAGGGCGCCCACTATGGTCCCAATGCCTATGTTCTCGCCTGGCCATCGGCGGAAATGGGAGCGCTACCGGTCGAGGGCGGCGTTGCCGTCGCCTTCGGTAGAGAAATCGCCGCGGCGGAGGACCCCGAAGCGCGGCGCAAGGAGCTGGAGGAAATGATGGCGGCGCGCACACGACCGACGGCGCGCGCCGAATCCTTCTCGATGCACGAATTGATCGACCCCCGCGAGACCCGACCTCGTCTATCTGCTTGGATCGACTGGATACAACCTATCCTGCCAAGCCTCGCAGGGCCCGTAAGCTTTCCCGTGCGACCCTGAAAACACTTAAGTTTAAATACTCACTCACTCTTCAATGACACGCCTTCGTACAGGAATTGGAGTCTTGCGAACGAACCGTCTCGCTTTCCTGGCGTGCATTGCGCTACTGACTGTAGCTATCGCCATTTACTGGGCTTTCGGTATTGATCACGGTGGATTGAGAGACCCCGAGGATAGTGCCGCACTGGACAGTATACGCAAGGTATCGCTCTCCGACATACGTAAATCCGGCCGTGTCTCTGCGTCTTTCGTTAAGCGAGTCGATGTTGACCTTTCGACCTTCACCGCCGACGAACGAAAGCAAGCGTTCTTCCGCATGGTCATACCGCTTGTGGCGCGCGAGAATGACCGCGTTCGCGCGGAACGTAAATCAGTGATCGCT
>JAJFJC010000170.1 GCA_021774385.1 Alphaproteobacteria bacterium | reverse complement strand
CCTACCTTAGCCCCATAGGTCGCCGAAATACGGGCTGCCCGGACACCACCAGACCCCGCGCCGATCGTGAAAAGATCGTAATCATACTCGGCCATAGCCTCTACCTTTCGCTGAATTCGTAATGCTTGCGTCACATATAGGTCGGGCAACGCAAAAAGGAAACAGAACTTCCGCGAATTCAGTGCGGCCTATGATTTGTTCGAAAGCTGGCATAGCATTGACGGGTGGATTCCAGCACGGGAGAGTCAAATGACCAAGATCGCGCTTATCGTGGAATTTAACGTCAAATCCGAACATCGTGCCGCTTTCATCACTTTGATCCGCGAGCACGCCGAAGGAACGCTTAAAGAAGAAGACGGCTGCGTGCAGTTCGACCTCCTGCTACCGAACGAAAACGGCCGCGTCTTTCTCTACGAGGTCTATCGCGACGAAGATGCCCTGAAGGCGCATATGGGCTCCGAACGGCTCGCCAACACGCGCAAAAGCTATGAGAACTGGATCGACGATCGAAGTATCCATGTTTGCACGGTAGGATAGCGTCTTCACTTCATCGTCATAGCTTGCATTCGAGCGTTTGCATCGTAATTGGCCGATCCCAGTTGGTGTTCTCGAAGGTGCCGGTTTCGATGAATCCGTGCCGGTCGTATAGCTTTCGGGCGGCGTCGAGACCCGCGAATGTGGTCAGCCAAACACGGGAATAACCTTTGTCCCTGCAAAAGGTCATCGCGGCACTCATGAGGCGCGTGCCGATCCCGCGTCCCGCAGTTTCCGGTTCGAGAATGAACCAGCGTAGATGCGCGCTGCCGTCTTCATCACCATGGTGATCAATCGTAAGGGAGCCGACCATGGCGTCCTCGAGCCAGGCGATCCAGAATCCGTCTTTCGTGCTGTCGAAGCGTGTCAGAAAGGCGGCGATTTCCGTCGCAATATCGGCTTCAAAGGTAAGATCGAAACCCCATTCAGCGCCGTAATAACGCCCGTGTAATTCAACGACCTTGCCAAGAGCGCCGGGCCGGTAACCCGTGAGTTCGATGCTGTCTTCATCTTGTCCCATTTCAGTTAACACAGACCATATCGGTAAGGTCTAATTCAACGTGAATTCGGGATTGTAAATAAGACCGATGACATTGCCCCAGGGATCCTTGACCGATGCCGTCATGATTTCGCCGCCAACATTCATCGGTGATTCATGTTCGCTCGCGCCGAGCGCCAGAAATTCCGCCACGGCTTCGTCGATGTTCTCGACGCCCCAGTAGGTCAGGACATTATCCGTTTTAGCCGCATCCGGCTTTTCGCCCTGTATCAGGCCTAGTTCGTATCCCGCCACGTTGAAGCCGGTGTAAAACGGCTCATCAAAATAAGGTTCGACCTGGAAGGCCTGCCCATACCAGGCCTTGGCTCGGTTCATATCAGCAACTTTGTAGATCGTGGTTCGAAGCCCAAGAATTGATGTCGGCATTAACAGGTTTCCTCTTTTCACAGCCTGTGTTTCAGCGCGGCGAGAGCCCGCCTAAGATTAGGTTTGGCCGTTGGCTCGCGGATAAATATTGCTCGTCACACAAAACCGGAGCCGCACGAAGGTCTTGCGTATATCCGCTCGAGCCAAACGTTATTCGGCCCCCGCTTGGGAGGTTCAGTTCGATCACCCAGTTGAAATACGCCTCAAGCCCTTTCGTTTCGACTTCTTCGCGGTCGATTGACGAAATCGACAATTCGTTGAGCGATTGGCGATGATCGCCTCGAAAATCAATGGCGAGGCAAAGGTCGGTCACGTCATGAAACGTCAGGGTTGCTGGTGCGACTCGAAATTTGACCCCGTCACCGGCATCCCGAACCCACTCAACGATATGATCGATATCGAGAATGAGATTGCTGTGCAATAATCCACGGTCCGGTTCCGGCGCTTCGATATGCAGTGCGTAGATAAGATTGTCGTGCCAGGAGGTTTCACGGTTCGGGTATGATGTCACTTCACCCTATCCTCCGTTTCGCGCAATAATGCGGCCCCTTCTGGCCACTGCACGGTTTCTGCGTCTTCCAAGGGTGTCGAGTAATCATCGATCCGCGTCCGTGTCATTGGGTTCGCGCCATAGCGGAGCAAAATTTTCACCGCCTCCCCATCCTTATGGGCGACCGCGGTGTGTAGCGGTGTCCAGTCGTTAAGACCCCTCTGCATGACATCGGCCCCCCGTTCGAGTAGCAGCTGCAATACTTCAATGCCGTCCTGCCGGCCCGGAGACAGTGTTGAGATAAGTGAAGGAAAACCACTTTCATCTGGATAGTTCGGATCCGCGCCGAGATCCAGTAGCGCTGCAATGAACGAAACCGGACTCCAGTCAATCGCCGACGCCAACGGGTATCGGCTTACGCCAAGATTCTCCGGCTGGATACAGTTTGGAAAATCCACGGGATTCCCAAGAACCGCGCGTAATGCCGCAAGATCTCCGTTCCGATAAGCGTCGTGTGCAACGACAGCAGGCGATGGCGTCAAACGCTTCCCCTCGTCGCTACTTTGTGACGTCGCCCATGCAGAGATACTTAACCTCGAGATAGTCCTCGATGCCGTATTTCGAACCTTCGCGGCCGAGGCCGGATTCCTTGACGCCACCGAACGGTGCGACCTCGGTCGAGATGATACCCGTATTGGCGCCGACAATGCCGTATTCCAGGCCCTCGGATACCCGCCAAATACGGCCGACATCGCGGCTATAGAAATACGATGCCAGACCGAATTCCGTATCATTGGCCATCTGAATGGCTTCGTCTTCGGTGTTGAACCGGAACAACGGCGCAACCGGCCCGAAGGTTTCTTCCTTCGTTACCGCCATGTCCGTTGTCACGTCGGCCAAAACGGTTGGTTCAAAGAAAGTACCGCCCTTGGCATGCCGGTTGCCGCCAACAACGACCCGGGCGCCCTTGGACACGGCGTCGGCGATATGGCTTTCCACCTTCTCGACTGCAGCAACATCGATCAGTGGCCCCTGACTGACCCCTGTATCCATGCCATTCCCGACCAGAAGTCCGCTGACCGATTGCGATAGTTTGGCCGCGAATTCATCATAGACGCCATCCTGCACCAACATCCGGTTGGCGCAGACACAGGTCTGCCCAGCATTGCGGTATTTCGACGCCATTGCGCCTTCAACAGCCGAGTCGAGATCGGCGTCGTTGAATACGATGAAGGGCGCGTTACCGCCGAGCTCCATACTGACCTTCTTCATGGTCGCGGCGCATTGTTGGGTGAGAATTTTGCCGACTTCGGTCGAGCCCGTGAAGGTGAGCTTGCGGACAATCGGGTTCGAGGTCATTTCGCCACCGATGGCACCGGAGGCACCGGTAACGACACTGAAGACACCGGCTGGTACGCCGGCACGCGCCGCCAAATCCGCCATCGCCAGTGCGGAATACGGTGTTGACGTTGCCGGCTTGCAGACCATCGTGCAACCGGCGGCGAGTGCCGGGCCGACTTTGCGCGCGATCATCGCGGAGGGAAAATTCCACGGCGTGATGGCCGCACAGACACCAATGGGCTCCTTCGTGACGACGATGCGCCAGTCTCCATTCGGGGCGGGGATCGTGTCGCCGTAGATGCGTTTACCTTCCTCGGCGAACCATTCGATGAAGGACGCGGAATACAAAACCTCGCCCATCGCTTCGGGGAGCGGTTTGCCCTGCTCCATGGTCATCAGGACGGCAAGGTCTTCCTGGTTGGCTAACATGAGATTGAACCAGTCCCGAAGAATAACCGAACGCTCTTTCGCGGTTTTGGCGCGCCACGCGGGAAGCGCCGAGTTCGCCGCATCGATCGCGCGCGCTGTCTCCGATGCGCCCATCTTCGGGATCGTGCCCAAGGTTTCGCCGGTGGCCGGATTGTTAACTGGGATTGTCTCGCCGCTATCCGCGTCCGCCCAAGTCCCATCGATATAGCACTTGTCGTGGAAAAGGCTGCTGTCCTTGAGTTCCATGGTCCTGTCTCCCGATGTCGAAATGATGTTTTAACTAATGTAGTCCTCACTATGGCGCACGGAAAGGTGCAGATAGTCGCGGATGTTCCATTGATCTATTTCGATGAATCGCTATTTCTGTATTTCAGATGTAAGAACGGGAATGATGATGAGCTCGAGCCGTAAACCCGACGCCGATACGCAACGGACGTTGAACATTTGTATTAATTTCCGCGCCGGCAATCTGCTGCCGTCCTGTGGGGCGGTCGGTAGCCGGGAGCTCGCCGACGCTCTGGAAGCCGGTATCGCCGAGCGCGGCCTGCCAATTACCTTCAAGCGGCTGCACTGCATGGGAAAATGCCATATCGGCCCGACGGTTAAACTTTCCCATGGCGGCCCCTTTATCATGGGCGCTAAGGAAAGCGATGTCTCGCAGATTTTGGATTGGCTGGAAGCGGAGGATTTCGATGCTCTGAAGGCCGCGTTCCCGCTGCCAAAGGTAGACTTGAATCTCGAACAGTACTGTTAGGACTTACTGTAGTCCGCCGACAGCCAGGCTTCCGGCTTTATCGTCACTTTAATCCCGTTACCTTGGGCAAATTTTTCGCGCGATCTTTCAATATAATCGGCACGGCCGGAATCCCCAAGGTAGCGCGCCGCCATTGCCCCCAAATCGGCATCCAGGTCGTAGTGGTCGATTTCGATAACCGGCCCTTCCACACTGACATATTTGTAGGGCCGTGCTTCCCGCTGCGCGCAAAGGCTCACACGCGAACCAATTTCCAGCAGCCCGCCCTTGCGGGAATCCTCCTGCATGAGAATCCACAACGCCCCACCTGGTTCGTAATCGTACCAAACCGGCGTGGATAGCGGTCCCTTCCCCGGTTGTGGAATGCTCAGGATTGCCGGACGAGGCTCACGCAGAAAAGCCTCGCGCTCCGCTTTCGACATCGGTTCGGGCATAAGTGCGTTCGCCCCTACAATTCGGCCGACCGGATCACCAGCATCTTTTCGATTTGCATGTCGTGCATCGTGTGATGAATGCCGCCGACATTGTAACCGGAATGTTTGAGCCCCGCGAACGGCATCCAATCGACTCGAAATGCCGTGTGGTCATTGACCATGACCGCGCTCGCGTCGAGCTTCCGGAAGCACCGCATTGCCCGATCCAAATCCTGCGTGCAGACCGCGGACTGGAATGCGAAAGGCAAAGAATTGGCGCGCGCAATCGCCTCGTCGATATCGCCGTAGGGATAGACGCACAAGCCAGGGCCAAATATTTCCATGGTGCTGACCTTGGCGTCCGCCGGCGGGTCGTACAGCACGGTTGCCTCATGACAGCTGGCCGAAATTTTGTTGCCACCGGTGACGATCTCCGCGCCGCCTTCGACGGCCTCGCCGATCCATTCCGCCACACGATCGCATTCGTTGGTGCGGATCAGCGGACCGACCTCCGTCGATGCCAATGTTGGGTCACCGACCGGCATCTTCGCGCCAAGTTCGCCGATGCGCGCCGCGACCTCACGGGCAATAGATTCATGCGCAAAGACGCGCTGCACCGAAACGCAAACCTGGCCCGCGTGATAAAATCCGCCCTTGGCAAGCAACGGCAACACGGCATCCAGATTGGCATCTTCCGCGACGATAACCGGTGCCGCGCCACCATGTTCAAGCGCGCAACGTGTCCCCGGCGCAAGCTGGGACCGCAACATCCAACCGACCTTTGGCGATCCGATGAAGCTGAAGAACCCGACCCGTGAGTCGGTCACGAGCTTCTGTGAGACTTCGCGGCCGCCGGTAACGACAACCTGGCACCATTCATCCGGTAATCCGGCTTCGCGCAAAATTTCAACGAAACGGATACAGGACAGTGGCGTCACCTCCGCGGGCTTGACGACGCAAGGGCAACCAACGGCAACTGCCGGCGCGACCTGATGAACGATCAGATTGAGCGGATGGTTGAACGCGCTGACCGCGACGACGACGCCAATTGGCTCATGCGTGGTCATTGCGATCCGGTTCATCGATGAGGCATTCAGCCCCATGGGAATTTCGGAACCGTGCTGTGTCCGAAGGGATTCGACGCAGAGCTTCACGCCGTCTATGGCGCGGGCGACCTCGACCTGACTGTCCGGCAAGGGCTTCCCGCCTTCGCGTGCCGCCTCCACGGCCAGCGTTTCAAACCGCTCGCCCATAATCTCGGCGGTCTTTTCCAGAATCTCTATGCGCCTTTCGGCGCTTAACCAGCCAGACCGGTCGCGAAAGAGGCGATCCGCCGTATCCAGCGCCTTATCCACTGTCGCGGCATCGGATACCGCAACCGTGGCAATTTCCGCACCATCATAAGGTGCCCAAACCATGCATACCTGATCGGATTTGGCACCCGGAACCATCAGTGGAAAGCTATCGACCATGTCATCCCCCTCTGCGCGACTTTGAAGCGTTATGTTTGCCTACATTAGCGTGCTATAGCGCGGAACGGTAGGTTGATAACCTTAGTCCAAGCTTAAAATAGTATTGCCGAGGTTGTTCCAGACCGACTTTCGTCGATAATAAGTCCAACAATTCCAGCGAACACCCACGAATACCCGAGCAATACAAGGAGCGTACCCGTGAGCGACAACAGACTCCCCCTCTCCCGATTCACCGTAATCGACCTAACCGCGCACCGTGCCGGACCAACGGCGGTTCGCCAATTGGCCGATTGGGGCGCCAATGTCATCAAGATTGAAGCGCCGTCAGCGATCAATAAGGACAAGGGAGGTTTGACCGGCGCACGGCACGGGTTCGATTTTCAGAATCTGCACCGCAACAAGCGTAGCCTGACGCTCGACTTGAAGAGCGAAGGTGGCAAAGAAATCTTCTTCAAGATCGTGGAAAACGCGGATGTCGTGGTTGAGAACTTCCGTTCCGCCGTGAAACATCGCCTTGGCATCGATTATGAGGCCTGCGCCAAGGTCAATCCGCGCATTGTCTATGGCAGTATCGCCGGCTTCGGACAGGATGGTCCCTACGGCAAGCGCCCCGGTGTCGATCAGATCGCGCAAGGCATGGGTGGCTTGATGTCCATCACCGGACTGCCGGGACAGGGACCGGTCCGGGTCGGCATACCGATTTGCGATCTGACATCGGGAATATTTCTCGCACAGGGCATCCTCATGGCCCTGCTTGATCGTGAAGTGACGGGCAAAGGCCAATGGGTACACACGTCGCTCCTGGAATCGATCATGCAGATGTTGGATTTTCAGGCATCACGTTGGACCATCGCCGGCGAAGTTGCGCCGCAGGCCGGCAACAATCATCCAACGGGAATCCCAACCGGCGTCTTTCCGACAGCGGACGGCCATATCAACATCGCGGCTTCCGGCAACAATCTCTGGCTTCGTTTCTGTAAGACGATCGGTCATGAGGAACTCACGGAAGATCCTGATTATGCGACGGGCGACGCGCGGTCCGATAACCGCGACGCCCTTAACGCCTTACTCGGCGACGTAACGCGCCAGAAACCTAGCCAGGAATGGATCGATCTCCTGAACGAGGCGGGCGTCCCCTGTGGCCCCATCTATTCGATCGACCAGGTCTTCGCCGACCCGCAGGTCAAGCACCTGAAAATGGCGCGGCCCGCGGATCATCCGACACTGGGCGAACAGCAATTGCTCGGCCAGGCGCTGAATTTGACAGCGACACCGGAGCCCGACCGGATCAGGCAAGCGACCCCGGATTTGGGTCAACATACCGATGAAATTCTTGCCGAATACGGCTATGACGACACCGCTATCGCGGCGTTTCACGAACGCGGCAACGTTTAAGCAGAGAAGCGAGGGAGCAGCATGGAACTTCAAACAGACAAGATGATCGCGTCCAAGGAAAATGGGATAGGCTGGATGACCTTCAACAATCCGGCTCGGCGCAATGCGACGTCGCTTGAAATGTGGCAGGCGATCGAAGTCATTCTGAAAGACTTCGCGGAAGACGATTCCGTCCGCGTCGTTGTCATGAAAGGCGCCGGTGACAAGGCCTTCGTGTCGGGCGCGGATATTTCCGAGTTCAAGGAAAAGCGCAACAACGCGGAAGCCGCGGCGGAATACACACGAATCTCGGAATCCGCGCGCGCCAGTTTGGCGAATTTTTCAAAACCGGTGATTGCCATGATCAAGGGATATTGCCTTGGCGGCGGTCTTGCCGTCGCGATGTCGGCCGATATGCGCTTTGCGACCGAGGATTCGCAGTTCGGTGTGCCCGCGGCACGCTTGGGTATCGCATATGGGTTCGAGGGCTTACGGAAAATGGTCTCGCTCGTCGGGCCCGCCATGGCAAACGAAATCATGTTCACCGCCCGCCGATTAAACGCGGAGGAAGCCGCGGCGGCGGGGCTCATCAACCGGGTTATTCCCACCGATGAACTGGAAGACACGGTTCGAAAACTCGCCATGACGATCGGCCGTAATGCGCCGCTATCGGTCAATGCATCCAAAGTGACCATCAAGGAAATACTGAAGGATGCGGAAGATCGCGACATGGCGCGGCTCGAAGAAATCACCAAAACCTGCTTCGACAGCGCCGATTACAAGGAAGGTCGCGAGGCATTCATGGAGAAGCGGGAACCGGTGTTCACGGGGCGGTAATATGAATAAAATCCAAACAACCGTTCCAAAAAAATAGGCGGATCGACGAACGCGCCCGAAATTACACAGACGATGTTGCAAAGGCAGCAGGTTCAGGCCGTCGTCGATGCGAGAGAGATTGTCGCCGACGGTGCTGTCTCGATAGCAAGTGGCGTCCGGGAGAACCTGAAATCCGGTGGTTTGGAGCTTAGTAATTCCGATGCCGCCGAATAGGCCACGTAAATGGTCCTGGTGATGTTGAGCGATACCACCGCGACGCCTACCATCGATATTACCTGATCAATAGTTTCTGACCGGCATGCGCCGGGTACTTTGGTGTCGGATTTTTTTACACTATCGCTAAATACTGAATTCAAGCGCCGAGCACACTCAATGCATTGTATTTATGATAAAATTTCTCATTCCATTGTATTTTAATCACCTTACACTACTTTAGTAGTGTCGATTTTTCTTACAGATTCTTTACCGAAAAGCTCGACTAAAATCCTAAATCATTGTAATCGCGTCATTTAAATTAATGGCATAAAATTTGCTGTTATTCATTGATCACGAAACCGTGAACCAACTGTGATCAATGATCGAAATATTAGGCGCAGACAGAAATTCAGGGATTGTAACGCAAAACTCTATGTTCTGCGCGCATCCCTGCAAGGTGTTTAACGATCTTAAAAATAAAATTTCCAGGCGTTTAAACCCATCCAATCGCACGTATTGGGTCTTTCCGAAATGCGAATACCAGGGAGGTCTGAAGTTAAGGGGCCACCGTGTTCGCATCTGGAAAAAGCAAGATTTTAGAGAGAACTTTTAAGAGGGAACCAGTATGTTGAATCGCAGAGACACCCTTAAATTTGGTTTGGCGACTGCGGGAGCTAGTTTAGCGCCGTCTGCGAGCGAGGCCGTACCACAGTCTGGCCTCGTCTTTCCGGACACCTTCGAACCAAGCATTGTAACCCGGCCAAGCCCGCCCTCGACACCCTTTGTTGCGCCGTTGAACGTCATGCCGGTGGCGCAGACGGTTGACCCGGGAACACTCGATCCCGCGCCCGATCCGCTTCGCCATCAGCGTTTTGATGATTTTCCACCGAATAAATTCTACCGCGAGGTGATCAGTGAATTTCGCTGGAAATATCACCCGGAGCCGCCCTATGGCGACGGGCATGTCGGGCGCGAAGGGGATCCGGAAATTGGCACCTTTTCTTGGGGCTTCAACGGCATCACGCCGGGGGAGACCTATCACGCGAATTATGATGAGCCGATCTTTCTACGCCGCGAAAACCACTTGCCCGATGTGGGAGAGGCGAAGGCCAATTTTGCGCTGCCGTCGGTAACGATCCATCTTCACAATGCACATACCGCATCGGAATCAGACGGTATTCCCCAGGATTTCGCCAACCCGGGAGAGTTCTGGGATCACCATTACGCGAATTTTCCGGCTGGCTTCGACAAGCGGGAAATCATGTCGACGCTGTGGTATCACGACCACCGGCTCGACTTTACGGCGACGAATGTCTACGCCGGACTCTCGGGCTTCTATCTTCTCTTCGATGAGCGGGATTCCAACAACGAGCGCGACACCAACCCAAAGGCTTTTCGCCTGCCCTCGGGCGATTTCGACGTCCCGTTAATTTTGCATGACGTACAATTCGACGAAAACGGTCAGGTGGTCTGGGATTTCTTCAACCCTTCACCGACGGCGACGGACCCGCATGATGTTGGCAATAGCGGGGGCGCGACCAACAATTTCGGCCCCGATTTCGGTTACACGACCAATGGCATGATTGGTGACAAATTCACCGTAAACCGAACGATCCAACCCTATTTCGATGTAAAGCGCCGAAAGTATCGGTTCCGCATTCTCAATGGTGGACCTTCGCGTCTTTACACCCTGCATCTGGAAGTGCACCCCAAGCGCGGGAAGCCCTACTACGACGATTTTACGATTCTATCGACGGACGGAAACTTTCTCCCGGTACCGCTGGTCAAGGAAAGCCTCTCGCTATGGGTTGCCCAGCGGCATGACGTGATTATCGACTTCTCGAAGTACAAATCCGGCGACATGGTCTATCTCGTCAACAGTCTGGAAATGAGGCAGGACGGTGCCGGCCCGTCTGGGCGGCAGTTGGAGGAAGACGACGGAATCATGCAGTTCAGGGTTCGTGGCAGGAAAGTTAGAGACCCGTCGCGTGTTCCCAGAAGATTACGAAAACTGCCAAAAGTGGATATGAGCGAAGTGCGCCGCGAGCGGCTGTTCGTGTTCGATTACGATAATGGGTTGTGGACCGTGAACGGCCGTCTCATGGACCCGAACCGCATCGACGCCAAGATCGAGCAAGGTTCCGCGGAGGTTTGGACCTTCCGAAACGCCGGCAATGCCTGGGCACATCCCGTCCATACGCATTTCGAAGAATTCCGCATCCTCGAGGTCAATGGACGGCCCATTGCGGAAGATGACGTCCTGAACTCTCGCAAGGACGTGGTCTCGTTAGGGCCAAACGATGAAGTTGTGTTCTTCGGCCGCTGGCGGGACTTTTTGGGCAAACATGTCATGCATTGCCACAACGTCGTTCATGAAGATCACGCGATGATGATCCGCTGGGACATCGTTCCCGTCGGCGAAGGGGACTGAATGTCCGCCGCGACGATCACCTATCGGACAAAGGAACAATCAAAATGACAGATAGAAGAAAATTTCTGACGGGTATGCCGGCAGTGGCGGCACTAGGTTTTGCCACGGTAGCCGGAAGTTCGGCGGCCCGTGCCGCCGCCGAGGTAAAAGCAGCCGCGACGCGGCGCGCGGCGAACGTCATCGACCCCAAACTTCGCGACGCGTTTCCGAGCCTGCCGGTGACCGACCAAGATGGTAAAAGCCATCAATTCTACGACAGCTTGATCAAGGACAAGATTGTCGTGCTCAATTTTATGAGTATTCGTGACGAGGCTCAATTTCCGATCACGGCAAAACTTTCCAAATTGGCCGGCCATCTGGGCGGCAAACTTGGCCGCGACGTGCATATGGTCTCGATTACGAGAGATCCACAGCGGGACACACCCGAGAATCTTAAGGTCTTTTCCGAAAAATTTGGCGCACCAAAAGGGTGGTCCTTTCTGACGGGAATACATCAGGACATGAAGGATTTATCGCTCCGTATGTACCGTATGGGTCACGCCCACAAACCGGGCCGGCGTAAAGTCGATGTTGTTTTTTATGGAAACGGTTCGGCCGGCACATGGGGCGCATTCCCGGTGGATATCGAAATCGACGATATGGCCGAGCGGATCACCTGGGTGATGCCGAGCAAGCGCGCCGAAAAGATGCCTCATCGAGCAGGTCCCAGGGTGCTGAACGCTATCAACGGCAGCAATAACAACCGCGAAATTTAGCAAACCGCGCCCTCCTAACGAGAGTTGTTTGAGCGCATGGAATACGGAGTCCGGAATATGTTTACGAGGAAACTTAGAAACGCAGCAATGGTTGCGGCGCCAATCGCGACAATTTTGGTCGCATCACCCGCCTTTGCCCAGTCTCCGGGCTTGAGCGCTTTGAATGCGCTTTGCATCGATATGTTCGGATCGAGTCAGCAGCCGCGCGTCCCCTTCGAGACGCGCAGCCTGTCGCCGGACGGTACGACGACTTTTCTTTCAACACCGCACGCGATTTTACCCGAAGGTGATGCATTCGGCCCCACGCCACCGAACCTTCTGCCGACGGTCTATGAGGACGTAGAAACGTGCCGGGGCAACAAGATCCCCAATACGCTCCCCTCCACGCCGGAGAACCCATACAATCTGCACCCAGACCCGATTGTCACGCCGATCGACAAAACTTCGCCGACCGACGATCTGGACTGGATCATGGATGAAATTGAAGTTTTGATCGCGAAGAACAAGAAATTCGATGGCGAACGAGTTAGCCTGCTGGCGGGACATGCGGTCGACATCATCGAGGGAAATCCGCTGTCGGGCGAATTGGCGGGTGGCGTCTATGAAGGCTTTCCGCTTTTACATTATCTGGGCGGCTTAAAGACGAAATCCGTGGATCCGGTGACCAAGACAGTCACGGTCAACCAAATTTGGTACGACAGCCATATCGAATCGGACACAAGCTATATCGATCCGACCATCGTCGACGATGAAGAATGGACGATCCGATATGTTGTGAACGTGCTCAACCGGGGCCATGACGATTTCGCACCCTATGCGATGTTCTTCGATGATCCGAACGAGCTCGACTTTACAGTGGAGGGGGGGCCGAACCTAAAGGGCGCCCGTATTCCCAATGTCGGTATCGATCAGACTTTCTTCCCGATGGAGGACGGTAACAGTTACGTCTTCGAGATGAAGATGCCCCCTGCCCGCTTCTGGAACCTTACCTACCATTGGGGCTGGCGAGTTCATCCGCCCCGGGTACAGGTAGTTGAAAACGTTGATGTCCCGCTCCAGGGAAACCCGCGCAACTTTGCCGAAATTGGCGTGTTCGGCGCCAATCCGAGAGAGAGCGAAGAAGCCAAACTGGCCGCCATTGGTATGATTGGCGATATGGCTCCCGCAAAGCGGATGTGGCAGATGTTCCGTGAAATTCGAGATATGGGTTTCGAGAAAGGCAAGAAGCGTAAGAAGCACAAGTTAAATCTGCGTGGCCTTCGCTCTAGGATGAAGCACGTTCGCCAGGCCTTTTATGATTGGCAAAATCGCAACAAGCTCCCGACTGGCTTCAAGGCGAAATCGGAAGACGACATAACCTTGCTCTTTATCAACAACACCATTTACGGCGAAGTCGATGGTCATGACGGCGACGCCGAAGTCACCTATCCGTTTTGGACGAAACGGGGCGACACGGCGAAAATCAAACTTCTGAATGGGGACTACTTCGTCCATGCCTATGTGCTTGTCGATTTCGGCGGGCTCAGAGGTTGGGAAAACACGTTCCACAACACCTTACCCGTCGGCGGCGCCGGTCCCCTCTTCACCTTCGGCCGAAACCATTTTTGGATCAACATCGCCGGCGGTGGCCCAATCCCCATACCGCCCGCCGAACGGCAAAGTGTGACCAAGCACGGCAAATCCATAGAGAGCATGGAACGCTATTTTAAAAAGAAGGGACATAAGAAGTCGCTGCGAGAGTCCGCCATGTGGGGCGGACGAATGAACCGAGTCGCTAAAGTGCGAAACGTCAAGGGTATCGGGTCACACACCGTGGAGGTGACATTCAACTATGAGCCTTCGCGGCGGCTGCGCATGTATCAGTTCGATGCGTTGCACCATGACGTTGCGGTTTGGTCGGTGCACTAACGCCGTCACGCCTCTCGGGCGTCCAGGCAAGATGCAGTGGCGCCCGAGGACAACATTCCGACCCCGGCCTTTCTTTTGGAGAGTCTTTTGAAAAAGTCGCGTACAATCTGGCAACTCTTTATCGGAACGATCTTCCTGTTGGCGGTTACCCCGTTCGCGGCAACTGGGCCGGCCGTCGCCGGCGCCAAGGGACATGGTGGCCACGGGCATTACAAGCATACGGCAAAAACGAACGACGCAGGCTATACACGAAGCGTGACACGTTTCGAGCTGCCCGATGTTTCTTTGCGAAACCAACAGGCGCAACCAACCACGCTAACCGCGGCGCTTGCGCATGACGGCCCCGTTCTCGCACAATTCATCTTCACCAGTTGCGCGACTATTTGCCCCGTAATGAGCGCAACCTTCAGCCAGGCGCAAAAGGGACTAACCACGGTCCAGGCAGATTACAAACTTGTTTCGATATCGATCGACCCTGAATACGACACGCCAGAACGTCTGCGGGACTTTGGCAAACAATATGGTGCCGGTGAAAATTGGATTTTTTTGACGGGCCCCGAAAAACAGATCCGCAAGGTTATGCGGACCTTCAATGTCGTCTATCAGGGCGACAACAAAATGTACCACCAGCCCTACACCTTCATGCGCGCCAAACCAGACGCGCCCTGGATACGTCTTGATGGATTGGTTTCCGCGGCGGCATTGGTTGAGGAATATCGTGCGATGCTGATCGGTGATCGAACAGAAATAAAACGGTGATCCGGCTGATTTCCGCTTTCGCGCGCGGTTTAATCACTGGCCTCGCCTTATTATCCTACATTTCCGGCATAGCGCTGGCGGACGGTGATGCGACGCTCGGGAAGCGTTTGTACTGGGATGGTGTCGGCGCGGACAACCAGCCTGTCCGTGGTCACATCCAGGGCGATGTGGAAGTATCCGGGGCGCAGTTTTCTTGCGTTAATTGTCATCGGCCAAGTGGATTTGGGTCCAGCGAAGGGGGCAGCTACGTCCCCCCGATTACCGGCCCAATTCTGTTTTCGGAGCGCGAGCTCAACCGCAACCGATTGTTCAAGGAATTATTCCAAGAAGCGCAGCCCAAACGATACTGGGCGCGCGTACGCCAACCGCGAATGCGGCCAGCCTACGATACGCAGCTAGTTGGCCAGGCGATACGGGACGGAATGGATTCCTCGGGAAACCCATTGGCGCCGGTGATGCCTCGTTACGATCTTTCGGATGACGATCTCGACAATCTGGTCGCCTATTTGAAGACGTTATCGGTGTCGATCGACGAAGGCGTCGGTCAGAAGGAAATCCACTTTGCGACGATCGTCAGCGCCGACGCCGATCCCGCTGCCCGACAAGCAATGATCGAAACGATCGAGGTATTCTTCCGTTGGATGAATAAGGCAACGGAGGGAAATACGCGTAACCGGGCTTTCTCGCCGAATTACCGCTCCGATTTTATCGATTCCTACCGCTACTGGCGCCTTCATGTCTGGGAGTTGAAAGGCGCGCCGGCAAGTTGGCCAGCGCAGCTCCAATCCTACTATGCGCGTCAGCCTGTATTCGCCGTTGTGAGCGGGATGATTGCCGACCGATGGGCGCCCATCGCAAATTTTTGTGACACCAAACGCTTGCCTTGCCTTTTCCCAAATACCGAACTGCCTAGAACAAAAAGCGCGGAATACGGCTATTCGTTCTATTTTTCCCGCGGCCTTGAACTCGAAGCCGAGGTGGCGGTTGAATATTTGGCCGCCGCCGATACGCCGCCCCGTCGGATCGTTCAACTTCTCCTGCCGGGACCGACTGGAAAAGTGCCGGCGGCGGCATTTGCCGCCGCGGCCAAGGTACGTCTGCCAAACGCGACGGTTACAACAATTGAATGCGCGACGAATAAGGAACTGATTGAAGCGCTTACCGCGCTTGCGGGCCCACAGGCGCCGCATGCCATCTTGCTTTGGCCCAACGACGCTACAAAGGCGCTCGACGCCATCCAGGCGGTTGGGCAACCGATGCCACAGTTGATATTGCCATCCGCGGCACTTCAGCCGTCCCTTGAACGCTTGCCCAAGAACCTGCACGACAATGTTGTATTTGTGCATCCCTATGAGCAACCCGGTGGTTATCATCCCCGGTCGTTCAGATTAAGGGCTTGGATGCATACCAGACGGCTCAAGATCACCCACACCCGGTTACAGTATCAGACCTACTATGCACTCACGCTGTTGCAATACGGCCTGACCCATTTGATTGCGGATTTTCATCGCGACTATTTGATCGAAGTTATCGAACATGAAGCCGAGAACGAACTGAACCCGGGCACCCATCCAACGCTTGCTCTCGGCCCTGGACAACGGTTTGCTTCGAAAGGCGCTTTCATCGTTCGGCTAAAGGCCGACGCAAAGAAGGGGTATCTGCCACTTACGGACTGGATTGTCCCCTAAAGGGTTCGTTCTTTTTCAACCCTCAACTCCATATTCATTATTCGACCGTAACGCTCTTGGCGAGATTGCGTGGTTGGTCGACGTCGGTCCCTTTCAGCACCGCGGTATGGTAGGCCAGTAATTGCACGGGGATCGAATACAGAATCGGGGTGACGAACGGATCGACTTCGGGCAACACAAGGCTTGCCATGGGCTTCGCCTGACTTTCCATCCGTTCCACACCGTTCTTATCGGACAGGAAGATCACGTTGCCACCGCGAGCGATGACCTCCTGAACGTTCCCGGCTGTCTTTTCGAACAGTGGATCGTTGCCGGGCGCGATTACAATGACGGGGACGTTCTCGTCGATTAAGGCAATGGGCCCGTGCTTCATTTCACCGGCGGCATACCCTTCGGCATGAATATAGGAAATTTCCTTAAGTTTAAGCGCGCCCTCCAAAGCTATCGGAAATGCGGTCCCCCGGCCCAGATAGAGTACATCGCGGGCCTCCACCAAAATATGAGCAATCTTCTCGATCGCCTTGTCCTGATTCAAAACTTCCAGTGCACGCCCGGGCACCTCTGCTAGCGCATGGGAAAGTTCGCGTTCGCGCGTCTCGTCGATCGCACCGCGCGCGCGGGCAATTTCAATCGACAGGCAAGCAAGAACGGTCAACTGCGTGGTAAACGCCTTCGTGGACGCGACCCCAATTTCCGGACCGGCATGTGTTTGCAATACCGCGTCACTTTCCCGCGCGATACTCGATTCCGGCACATTCACCACCGAAATGATGTGCTGGTCTTGTTGCCGGGCATATCGAAGGCATGAAATCGTATCCATCGTTTCGCCCGACTGGCTAATGAAGACCGCCAATCCATCCCGCGGCATTGGTGCTTCGCGGTAGCGGAACTCTGAGGCAACGTCGATTTCAACCGGTATTCGCGCGTGTTGTTCGAGCCAGTATTTTGCAACAAGGCCGGCGTAATATGCGGTACCGCAAGCGCTTATCGTAACGCGCGGCGTATTCGCGAAATCACATGGCAGCGGTGGCATGGTTATCGTGTTCGTGGCTGGATTCAAAACCGAATGCAGTGTGTCGCCGATGACCGCTGGCTGCTCGTAAATTTCCTTGAGCATGAAATGGCGGTAATTGCCCATGCCGATCAACGCTCCCGAAAGGGCCGTTTCCACGACCGGCCGTTCGATCGTTTCATTGTCGGCATCGAAGAGATGCGCTTCATCGCGAGAGATGACGGCCCAGTCGCCTTCCTCAAGATAGCAAATCCGTTGTGTCAAAGGCGCCAAGGCAAGCGCATCGGAGCCAAAATACATTTCACCGTCGCCATATCCGATCGCCAGGGGACTGCCGCGCCGCGCGCCGATCATCAAATTTTCTTCGCCGGAAAAGATCATCACCAGCGCAAACGCCCCTTCAAGACGCGGGAGCGTCGTGGCCACCGCCTGTTCCGGTGTCATGCCCTTGTCCAGATAGCTCGACACCAAATGAACCACGGCTTCGGTATCGGTCTCGGATTCGAACGCCCGCCCCCCATCCGCGAGGCCTTCACGTAATTCCTGGAAATTCTCGATGATCCCGTTGTGAACGAGCGCAACACGGTCCGTCGCATGTGGATGGGCGTTGTTTTCCGTCGGTAGCCCATGGGTTGCCCATCGGGTGTGACCGATACCGATAGCCCCGGCAAGCGGCGCGCTCTCCACAACTGACTCAAGGTTGACGATCTTACCCTCGGCCCGGCGGCGCTCAATTGAACCATCGATTAGCGTCGCCACGCCCGCGGAATCATATCCCCGGTACTCCAAACGCTTCAGGCCTTCCACCAAGAGGGGGGCGGCCGGTTGCGTTCCAATAATGCCAATAATTCCGCACATGCTGGACTTAATCCTTGCCCTTTTTTACCTGATCTTTTTTCGCTTGCTGGGCCGCCCTAAATTCCGCCGCCCAGCCCTCTCGATCGCTTTGCCGGCCGCGCCCGACGGCCAGGGCGTCGTCGTCGACATCCTGGGTAATTACGCTGCCGGCACCGACGATGGCGCCCGCGCCAACCGATACCGGTGCGACAAGCGCCGTATTCGAACCGATAAACGCACCGGCGCCGATATTGGTTTGGTATTTGAAGTAACCGTCGTAATTGCAGGTGATCGTGCCCGCGCCGATATTCGCGTCCGTTCCGACAGTGGCATCGCCGATATAGGACAGATGGCTTGCTTTCGCCCCCGCGCCAAGTACCGCATTCTTGACTTCCACGAAGTTGCCGATCTTGACGCCATTTTCCAGCACCGCCCCTGGCCGCAGGCGGGCGAAGGGACCCACGGTTACGGAGTCACCGATCGTAACACCTTCAAGATGACAAAACGCCTTGATTTCCGTTCCCCGCCCCACGGTTACCCCGGGCCCAAAGGTCACGTTGGGTGCAATCGATACATCCGCCGCCAATGCCGTATCGTAACTGAAATAGACGGTTGAAGGGTCGGTTAGCGTGACGCCGTCCTCCATGGCCTGCAAACGGCGACGACCCTGCCAAAACATTTCCGCCACGGCGAGGTCCGCACGGCTATTGATACCTTGGAGTTCATCGGCATCCGCCTCGACGACCGCGCAATCGATACTGTCACGCCGCGCCAAGGCGATGATATCGGTAAGGTAGAACTCGCCTTTCGCGTTATTGTCCTCGACCGCATCGACCAGCGGAAACAAAATCGCCGCATCGACCGCCAACACGCCGGAATTACACAATGTAACAGCGCGTTCCGAATCACTTGCTTCGCGATACTCCACGATACGTTCAAGGCGCCCGGATTCGTCCGTGATGAGCCTGCCATAAGCGCCCGGGTCATCGGGCCGGAATCCCAAGACGACAATCCCCGCTCCCGCGACGCGATGTTCCTGCATCGCGGTCAACGTATCGGTATCTATAAAGGGCGTATCGCCATAGAGAACGAACACCGTCCCTTCCGTAAAGTCTGCAAGCTGTTCCCGCGCTGCCTTGACCGCATCCGCCGTGCCGCGTTGTTGGTGTTGAATTACCACGGGATGCGGCGTTGCTTCGGCGGTGACATCGTCCATTTTCGGACCGACGACGACGACGATTCTGTTAGAATCGAGCGCTTCCGAGGTTTCAAGCACGTGCCCTAACAAAGATCGTCCCGCTACGGGATGAAGAACCTTGGACCGTGCGGATTTCATCCGCGTGCCTTTACCAGCCGCCAGAACGACGACGGCGACTTGCACCTTACTC
>JAJFJC010000169.1 GCA_021774385.1 Alphaproteobacteria bacterium | reverse complement strand
TGCTGCCGATGATCTCCGCGCGGAAATCAGGGTCGGCGAGCGCTGGGCCCGTCATCGGCGTTTCGACCCAGGTCGGCGAAACGGCGTTGACGCGAATACACTGTGGCGCCAACTCGATCGCCATGGATTTAGTCAATCCTTCGACCGCATGTTTGGTCAAGCTATAGACACTTCGGTCGCGCAGTGCGACGCGCCCCAGAGTGGAGGAAATATTGACGACCGCACCACCACGCGCCGGCCGGTCCGAATCGCGCAGCATCCGTTGCACGGCGGCCTGGGCCACGACGAAGGCGGCACGCACATTTAGGGTCAACATCGTATCAAGTGCGGTGCTTTCGACCTCGACAAACGGTTGCGGGATATTTGTACCGGCATTGTTCACCAAAATGTCGAGCGCGGGCAAACCATCTATTGCCGCGCGCACCGCATCCTCGTTCGTCACATCACAAACCAACACATCCGCAGTTCCGCCATTTTCCTCAATTTCCGCAGCAACCGCCTCAAGTTCCAAACGAGTTCGACTCATCAGCACCACGCGCGCGCCGGCTTGAGAGAGCCCTTTAGCCATGCCAACGCCGAGCCCCCGCCCAGCACCGGTCACCAGCGCCGTCCGGCCATCCAGTTGGAAATCGGGGACGGATCGTGGGGCGCCATCGGCGTGCTGCATCAGGATAATTCCCTTTATCGGTTCGTGTTCGTGTTCGTGCAGTTGGCACCGATAGACCGGTTGTCGTCAAGAACCGGCAAGCCGAGGGCTGGATTACTTACCCGCGAGACTGGAATTGACTATAATGCCACCTCACGGGGTAGGGGAGCAACGGGGAACCAACTATGAACTATGAGCGGCTGTTTGCCAGCCATAGCGAAAAAATCGTGCGAGCCGGGCTAATCGGCGTGGGTCAGTTCGGTGCCTCCCTGATCGCGCAAGCAAATGCCATTCCCATGTTATCGATCCCGGCAATCTGCGACCGCGACGTAAAACAAGCCCTGGCCGCCTGCAGCGCAGCTGGCCTCGACAATGTCCAGGTTTGCGAAAGCGATGCCAATGCCAAGCGTGCCTTGGAAACAGGAAGTTTGGTAATCGTACCGGACGCGGCACTGCTGATGGATCTGCCTCTTGATGTCATCGTCGAAGCGACAGGCAATCCGGAAGCAGCGGCGGCCAGCGGCAAGGCCGCTATTGAGAGCGGAAAGCATCTTGTCATGGCCTCGAAGGAGGCGGATTCGGTAATCGGTCCTTATTTGTCGAAATGCGCGCGGGATGCGGGGCTGGTCGCTACTCTCGTGGAAGGTGATCAACCGAGTTTGCTCGTCGGCCTGTATAGCTGGGCAAAATTGCTCGGCCTCGACGTCGTTTGTGCCGGCAAGTCAAGTGAGTACGATTTCGTATTCGACCGGAGCGCGGAAACGCTGACCTGGCAAACGCAGCGCACCGCCGCCAAGGGCTTGAATAAACATTGGTCACTACCGGACGGCCCCCTTGACGAGACACTCGCCAAACGCGCTGAAATCCTGGCGGCGGTCCCGCAGCGCACCGTCCCAGATCTATGCGAGATGGGCGTTGTGGCCAATTCAACGGGACTAAAACCCGACACGCCCGCCCTTCATGTTCCCATTGCGCGGGCCGTAGAAGTGCCCGAGGTGTTTCGGCCACGCGCGGAGGGCGGCGTGCTGACTGGAACCGGCGTGATCGACGTGTTCAACTGCCTGCACCGTCCCGATGAACAAAGCTTTGCCGGTGGCGTGTTCATCGTGGTGCGATGCGAAAACGCGGAGACCTGGGACGTTCTGCGCGGCAAGGGAATCCCGGTCAGCCGATCCGGCAGCCATGCCATGCTCTACAATCCATCACATTTACTCGGCGTCGAAGCGCCGATTTCAATTCTGTCCGCGGCATTACTCGGCCATCCGACCGGCGGTTACGCGCCCACACAGGTTGTCGATCTCGTCGCCAAAACAAACCGGGATTGGCGTGCGGGTGAAACATTGAATATCACCAATCATCACCATCACGAAGTCGCGGGACTCGCCCCCCTGCTGATCGACTCGGCTCCGGCATCCGCAGGCAATCCCGTGCCCTACTACATGGCTGCGGGCCGCTCCTTGAAAACCGATGTCCCCGCGGGAGCTCTCGTTACGGTCGATATGATCGACCGCCCCGCCGGCGCCGCGCTTTGGCACCTCCGCGCTGAACAGGATGCCTTAGAGTCGGCATGAATACGACCCCTAGGCCTTTATTAAGATTGATGGTGTCGGATTTCTATAAACCGCACGACGATATAACGAAGGACGAACGCACGTAATGCCGAACACGGAAGCACAATATGAAGTCCTGGTCGGGTCCGGCGACCGCTGGACAATTGATACTATTCATGCCGCCAAAACCGTCGCAATGGCGCGTGCGCAGGCGTTACTCACAAGCAACCAACATGACGCCGTCCGTGTGACACGAGAAGTTGGCGGCTACAACGAAGCCGTCATATTTCAGCAGGAATGTGCGCCAAAACCGAAAAAGCCGATCACGATATCCTCGATCGACGATGCGTTCGTTTGTGAGGGCCTTCTCGACCTAACCGCCTACGGTGCCCGTAAGACCACCGGGCGGGTACTGCGGAAATACCTGGATGAGTACGGCATGACAGCCCTTGAAGTTCTGCATAATCACGACCACCTCCGCGAATTACGGCGCACGGAACGACTTTTCGATCAAGCCATACATAAAGTCGCCTCGGTCCAGTCCCGTGCCCTTGGCGAAACCGCACAAAGCCGTATCGATACCCTGTATAGGCTTGCGACACAGCTCGTCGATTGGACGAGAGACGCCCTGAGCACGGAACGTTTCTTGACGATCGTAAATCGTGATGGGTTGACTTCGGCGCTGCGTGCCATCGGAACGTCGTATTCGGAGGACGCGCGCCCGTTTTATATTTGCGCCGTACTCGCATCCTATTTCGGACAAGCGCGCGACTGGCGGGCAAAACTTTCCCTTGCCTTTGATCTTCTGGAAAAGCGGGCCGATGCCGAAGCGTGCGTATACCTGGACGAGGTTTGCGCCGAAATACTGGACGGCTCCAGTGCGATGATGGAGATTTTGGGACCGCAGCCCGATCTGGTGAGCGCATTGCGTTCGATGGCCCAGTTGAGTGCCGGACAGTTCCGCACTTCGAAACGCGGTGATGCCTTACTGGTCCGATTTAACAAACTAATGGTACATTTCGCCTTGCCCGAAACCCAGGCCGTGTTGCTGGAGCGGGTAGCCCAAGCGATGTCGGGAACCAATCCGCTGACTCGACAAGACGACGATGCCGACAAGGCCGCGTTTCCGCCTTTGCTCAAGGATTTAATTTCCTTCGGCGGCTTACAGGGCGGCACTGCAATCAGCGAGGCCGTTACCAGGCGGGCACGAATTGTCATGAGAACCGCGGACCGCGATTTATCGCCCGAGGAAGCCATCGCATACATCCTCACGATGCTTCCCTCCCCCGCCGTTAAACTCGGATATCTCCTGGATTTAAGCCGCTCCGGTTTTGGCATCAAACACCAATCGCCTGTACTTTTGAAGCTGCTGGACATCGTGAAACCGATAAATTCGCTATCGGAACTGCTGCCCTCGGGGAGTTCCCGCGAAGAATTGGCAAAAGCGGTGGATGATCTGCGCTTTCGGGTTGGTGATGACGTGCTCGGTCAGGAAATCGGTGCCTTGATCACGAAAAAGCTAGAGACCATTCTTGATGTCAAACACCGCCCGAAACCTAAA
Organism: Alphaproteobacteria bacterium; assembly: GCA_021774385.1. GTDB lineage: Bacteria > Pseudomonadota > Alphaproteobacteria > UBA8366. Next base: position 4,838 of record JAJFJC010000169.1, on the reverse strand, counting down.
TCGGATACCAAGGCGACAATTAAACCAGCGGACCCGAACGCCGCTGAAATTCAAAGCAATCGAATCTTCCTAGTTGGGGGCGTCATATTTCATGAAAATGACCCGGGTGACGAAGCATTCATGATCCTTTCTGGCGAAGTGCAAATTTCTGTCGGTACGGGGAAGCATAAGGCTGTCATCGCCACGCTTGGCCGCGGCGATATTGTCGGCGAAATGGCCCTGATCGATGATCAGCCACGAATGGCAACGGCGACTGCGTTAAAAGAGACGAGGCTTTACGTCGTGCCGCAGGAGGCGTTTAAAAAACGTCTCTCCTGGCTCGCCGAAGAAGACCGGCTGATAAGTCATATCATTGAAACACTCGTCAGCAGGTTGCGCGATCAATTCGTCAACAACTAGTGTGTTGGTTATGAAGCTTATCGCATTGAATGCGACGATTAATGGGGAATAAGCATGGATTTGGGATTAGCAGGCAAGCGTGCGATCGTTACCGGCGGCACACGGGGTATCGGGCGGCGGATCGTCGATCTTTTGGTTTCGGAGGGCTGCCATGTCGGCTTTTGTGCACGGAATCGGAAGCAAGTTGACGATGCGATCACCACCCTGTCTGGATCGGGCTCAACGGTGATTGGCGGTGTGGTCGACGTCACGGACGACGATGGCTGCCGGCGTTGGGTGGCGGAAACGGCCGAAACGCTGGGCGGGCTGGATATCCTGGTTCCGAACGCTAGTGCGCTTGCCGGTGCCGCGGGACCGGATGCCTGGAGATCGGGGCTCGAGGTCGACATTTTAGGAACCGTTCGCGCCGTCGAAGCCGCCCTGCCATTTCTGGAAAAATCAGAGGCGGGTTCGATTGTCGCCATATCCAGCACCGCGGCGGTCAACACCTCTGGCGGCGTCCGTGCTTATAGCGGCGTCAAGGCAGCCTTAATCAATTACATGTCCGGCTTGAGCACAAATCTCGGCAAAAACGGTATTCGCGCGAATACCGTTTCACCCGGCGCGATTTATTTCGAAGGCGGTGTATGGGATGTCCGCAAACGCGAAGCCCCCGACGCCTATGCGGCCGCGGTTGCACGAAGTCCCATGGGACGTCTGGGATCGCCGGAAGAAGTCGCCAATGCCGTCGTTTTTCTCGCGAGCCCCGCGGCCAGCTATATCAGCGGGACAAATATTATCGTCGACGGCGCTGCGACAACGCGCGTTCAATTTTAACGGAAGCAAAGGTCCCGAGACATTTCGATACGTTCAGGCCGCGGACTTTGTGAACTCTTTTTCGAAGCGAACGAGTAAATCCTTAAGACCGGGCTCTTGAACCAACGTTGTTGCCTTCTCCACCGACATCCAGCGGCGCTTGCGGAGCGCTGCCTCGTGATAATCTTCAAGTTCCCTGGTTACTTCCAAGGGGTAAACGCGGACTCGGCAACGATCACCACCCTTCTCCGGGCGTTTCCTATATTTGTAGGAACCGAGGCACCGGGTCGACATTTTACCGACAACGCCCGCTTCCTCCAGAGCTTCCGCTTCGGCGGACTCGGATGCCGTAAGGCCCGGCTCTAAATGGCCTTTTGGCAAAATCCAGCGACGCGTCCCTATCGAGGTAACCAATAACAACCGCAGTCGCCCCTCCCGCAAGGCAAAAGGTAGAGCCGCTGATTGTTGAATTGCCGCTATACCGACCATGAATTCCGCGATCACTATGTTATTCTTAGGAAGCCCGCAGTTCGCCTAAACCATCCCAATAAACACATCCAGGCCACATTTCAACATCTTGAGTATTGCCTCCCGTATTTGTCAATATTTAGTATGTACGCACTCAAAACACGAAGGCCATGGACGAACAAGGGAATCGTATGTACTTAGGCTTTAAATTTATCGAAACAGGTTCCGACACAAGATTGGCCTAAATGTCATTACGCCCTCCTTCCGCTGGAAACTCGGCCAACCCCACCAAGAAAACGACCGTCGACAAGGATCTCAAGCGGTTCGTACAGCTTGAAAAAGCCTCATCGAGGATCAGTCACCGCAATTTGAACATGGGCTTTGGCCTGTTGTTCATGCTCGGCGTATGGGTCTTCGCATTTTTCAAGACCGGCGGCGGAGAGATTTCTTCCATTATCACGATTGCCGCGCTCGTCGGCGCTTATATGGCCATGAATATCGGCGCCAACGACGTCGCCAACAATGTCGGACCGGCAGTCGGGTCCAAGGCCCTTACACTCGTGGGCGCCCTTGTAATCGCCGCTATTTTCGAAGCCGCCGGCGCCCTGATCGCAGGCGGCGAGGTCATTAGCACGATTTCAAAGAGCATCGTCAGTCCGGATGCTTTTGCGGACAAATCTGTCTTTATCTGGGCAATGATGTCTGCCCTCCTATCCGCCGCCGTCTGGGTAAATCTGGCAACCTATCTCGGAGCACCGGTTTCCACGACCCATTCCATTGTTGGCGGCGTTATCGGCGCGGGAATTTCCGCCGCGGGAATGGCCGCCGTCGACTGGCTCGTCATGCTGAAGATCGCGGCCAGTTGGGTAATTTCACCAGTTTTAGGGGGCCTTGTGGCGGCGGCGTTTCTCGCCTTCATAAAGTTCGCCATTTTATACCGTGAGGACAAAGTCGCCGCCGCGCGTCGCTGGGTTCCTGTTCTTGTCGCCATCATGGCCTCGGCCTTTTCCGTCTATTTAGTCATGAAGGGCCTGAAACGGGTTTGGAAACCCGACACCCTGATGCTCACGATGATTGGCATTGGCGCCTTCGCGGCAACCTATGTCATCGTCGGCATGGTGGTTTCAAAGTCATCGGGTTCTCTTGAAAATCGCCGAAAATCGGTCGGGACACTTTTTACAATTCCATTGATCTGCGCGGCCGCGTTGCTGTCTTTCGCCCATGGTTCGAACGATGTGGCGAATGCGGTAGGACCGCTGGCGGCGATCGTGAATGCCGTCACGGAAGGCGAAATTGCCGCGAAGGTCGCGCTTCCGCTTTGGGTTCTTGCGATTGGCGCGATTGGAATTTGCGTAGGCTTGCTGCTGTTCGGACCGAAAATTATTGAAATCGTCGGCGAAAAAATCACTAAGCTGGATAGGGTTCGCGCCTTCTGCGTGGCTTTATCCGCTTCAATTACCGTGATCGTCGCCTCGACCTTGGGTTTGCCTGTCAGTTCCACCCATATCGCGGTTGGCGCGGTTTTCGGAGTCGGTTTTTTGAGGGAATTCATTACCAATCGCCGACTCGGCCTCGACCCGAAATGCTTCCCAAAGCCGCCGTTGAATCCGCAGGGCGCATCGGATCAGAGCATACGGCGTTGGGCGAAGGCGCGGAAGCGAAAGCTCGTGCGCCGACGTCACCTGACCACGATTGTCGCGGCGTGGCTGATTACGGTCCCGGCATCGGCATGCGTCGCCGCCGCGATATATTTCGCGATCAACACCTTCCGGTAGACACAGCAATACGGAATTTAGTCGTCACCCGCCGCATCGCGCGCCGCAACGTAGCCATATCGCTCGCGCGCATGTTTTAGGGAGATAAGCCCATCACGAATATCGCGTTCAATTTCGGCACGGTCGCGTTCCTGTGGATTTCCAAGCCCCCCGCCACCGGGGATTTGACACAGGAAAGTTTCGCCACCGGTCATCGTTCTTTGATTACCAGCGCTTTGTTGGCGACCGTTGACAAACAAGCGGCCGGTCGGCGACTCGCCACCCTCCAGGACACCGGGTACGGGATTTTTGAAGCGACCACCTCGAAAACTGACCAACATATCGCCGTCCGGGCCCATATCACCGTCTAGTACTTCAATCTCATACTCTTGTCCGAAGCCGCCACGAAATTTTCCGGGGCCGGCAGAGTCGACCCACAGTTCCTTGCGTCGGCACAGTACGGGCACGTCACTTTCCAGCACTTCGACCGGCGCATTGCCGACATTGACGGGGAAAGTCAGGCAGGAAACGCCATCGCGGTCCGGCCGCGCGCCCATCCCGCCATTGACGCAATTGAGCGGTGCGAACGAACCGCCGTCCTGTCGTTTGCCGAACAGGTATTGTCCCCACATCGGCGTCGACCCGGACCCTGACACAATTCTGTCCGGCGCCGCGGGGGCCAGCGCGCAATAGATGATTTCGGCTAAATGATTGCCGATGCTGGTCCGGCCAAAGGTCGGTGCGGGGAAAGTACAGTTCAGGATCGTACCCGGATCCGCCTTTATGGTCAGCGGCGTCAATGTGCCCTCATTCATATTGATCGACAAATCAAGTAGGCAATTGATCGCGAAAGTCGTGTAGGAACTGGCGTAGGTCAGGGTGCAGTTCACGGCGGTTGATACCTGTGGCGACGAGCCGCCGTAATCGACTTCAATTTCATCGTCGGTGATGGTGACTTTGCAGCGAATAATTACTTCCTGACCGCCCTCGATATCGATGACGGTTTCGTGGCGATAAACGCCATTTGGCAATTTAGCAACCTCCGCGCGGGCGAGCGCTTCGCTGCGTTCGAAAATCTCATCCGCCAAGGGCTGCAGATCATCCCAATCCCGCTCGTCGCAGATACCGCGAATGCGCTCGCAGCCAACATGGTTCGCCGCGAATTGGGCGCGGAGATCGCCGATAACTGTGTCCGGCGACCTGACATTGCTACGGATGAAGGCGATGACATCCGTATTTAGTTCCCCGGCCCGATAAATTTTGAGGTGCGGAATCCGCAGCCCTTCTTCGTAATTGTCGCGGCTTTCGGTTGTCGCCCGGCGCCCACCGATATCGACGTGATGACAGCAGGACACGGTGTAGGCAATCAAACGATCCTTGCGGAAGACGGGGGTAACAACCGTAATGTCGTTGTGATGACCG
>JAJFJC010000168.1 GCA_021774385.1 Alphaproteobacteria bacterium | reverse complement strand
CTCCTTCAGGTGCATGACGAACTGCTCTTCGAAGTGCCGGACAGTCAGGTCGACAAGACCATTGAGGTCGTCGGCGCGGTCATGGAAGGCGCCGCCGCACCACGCCTGGAATTGGCGGTGCCGTTAATTGTCGACGCCGGCGTGGGCGGCAATTGGGACGACGCCCATTGACCGAAGCGGTAACCGTATAACCCAATAGTCGATGCCAGATCGGCCGGTCGCTTCGATTGCGGCGGCGTATTCATTTCAGCGGAGAACAACGAGTCCCATGACAAGATTGATCAACCACGAGAAACTGCGCAACATCGTCACCGAGATCTGCACCCATGCCGGTAGCGAAGGCGAAGAGCCGGCACAGGTAGCCGAAAATCTCGTCGTGGCCAATCTGATGGGGCATGATAGTCACGGTGTCGGCATGCTGCCGCGCTATATCCAGTGCGTTCACAGCGGCTCCTTGAACCCGAACGCCAGCGCCGAGATCGTGGTCGATAGCGGCGCGCTGATCGTTGTCGATGGCAAGGCCGGCTACGGCCAGATGGTCGGCAGTCAGGCAATGGATTTCGGCATCGAACGCGCGAAAGAACATGGTGTCGCCATCGTCGCCACGCGAAATTCCTTCCATCTTTGCCGCATCGGCGCCTGGGCGGAACGTTGCGCGCAGGCCGGCTACATCTCCATGCATCACACCAACGTCATGGGCCAGAAACCGCTGGTCGCGCCCTATGGCGGCAGCGAGGCGCGCTACGTCACCAATCCCTACACGGTTGGCCTGCCAGCGACGGCGGAGAGCCCGATGACGGTGCTCGACATGGCGACCAGCGTCATCGCGATGGGCAAGGTCCGGGTGGCGAAGAACAAGGATGAACAGGTCGCCGAGGACGTGCTGCTCGACAAGGACGGCAACCCGACGACCGACCCGAATGTCATGTTCAACAGCCCAACAGGGGCCGTGTTGCCATTCGGCGAGCACAAGGGCGGCGGGCTTGCGCTGATGAACGAGCTTCTGGCCGGCATCCTGTCCGGTGGTCAGACCATGCGCGGCGACACATTGCTGAAGTCCGACGCCATCATCAACTGTATGCTGAGCATCATCATCGACCCGTCGAAACTGGTCGACAATGCATTCTACACCGCCGAACTGGACGCGACCCTGCAATGGGTCAAGGATTCGAAACCGATCGACCCGGATAAACCGGTCCTGGTGCCGGGCGAACCGGAACAGATCATGAAGGCGGAACGCGAGGCGAATGGCATCCCCGTCGATGACGTGACCTGGGAAGAAGTTCTCGCCGCCGCCGAATCCGTCGGACTCGGCCGCAACCGCATTACGGATATGAGCGTCTGACGCTCCAAAACAGGGAGAAACGAGCCATGCTGAAGATCATCGGACGACGTACGTCGGGTAACGTCATGAAACCGCTCTGGGCCGCGGATGAAATGGGCCTTGAATATGAACAAATCGATGTCGGCGGCGCATTTGGCGGCAACGATACGGCGGATTATCTTGCCATGAACCCGATGGGTCTGGTGCCGACGATCAACGATGACGGCTTCATCATGTGGGAATCGAATGCGATTACCCGCTATCTTGCCGAGAAACACGGCAAGGGTTCGCTCTATCCTAACGACCCGCATGCACGGGCCACCGCGGACACTTGGATGGATTGGAAGCTGAATGCGATCAACCCCATCATGCGACCAATTTTTTGGGGCCTGGTGCGCACCAAGCCCGAGGATCGTGACATGGATGAGATCAACGCCGCGATCAAACAAGGCCATAAATTCTGGGGAATGTTGGACACGCATCTCGAAGGGCGCAACTACATCGCCGGCGACGACCTCACCATGGGGGACATCCCGGTCGGACCCCAGGCCTTCCGCTGGTTCGAACTGGTTGAGGACCGTCCGTCCATGCCAAACCTGGAAGCATGGTATCAACGCCTCACCGAACGCCCCGCCTTCCGCAAGAATTGCATGAACCCGCTGGAATAGACCCAGTCTGCCGGAATACAGTAGACACCTAGGAGCTTGTCCATGAAGCCGCAAAACCTGCTCGTCATCATGTCGGATGAACACAACCCGAAAATGCTCGGCGCGGCGGGACATCCCCTAGTGAAAACACCTCATCTTGACGCTTTGGCGGCGCGCGGCACCCGCTTCGACCGAGCCTATACTAATTGCCCAATATGCGTCCCGGCACGGGCCAGCTTCGCCACCGGCCGCTACGTCCACGACATCGAATATTGGGACAACTCCATTGCCTATGACGGTCGAGTGGAGGGCTGGGGACACCAGTTGCAGGATGCCGGTATTCGCGTCGACTCCATTGGCAAGTTGCATTACCGGCAGGAAAGCGACCCAACCGGGTTTGATAAGCAGCACATTCCGATGCACATCAAGGACGGCGTCGGCATGATCCATCTATCGATCCGTAACCAGTTTCCCGATTTCACGCCGACGCCGCCAAAGAAGGGTCGCGGCGCGGCGGGCATCGTCCTGAATGCGGGCCGGGGCGAAAGCGAATATACGCGCTATGACCGACGCGTGGCCGACCTGGCAGGCGACTGGATTCGCGATGCCGCGACACGGGGCACGCCGTGGGTCCTGTTCGTCAGCTTCGTCACGCCACACTATCCGCTGTTGGCACCCGACGAATTTTTCGACCTCTACCCAGTCGACGACATGCCGATGCCCAAGCTCGGCCATCAAACGGACTACGAAAATCATCCCTGGCATCATAAGTTCGTCACGTCGAACGCGCGCGGCGACGCCAGCGCCG
>JAJFJC010000167.1 GCA_021774385.1 Alphaproteobacteria bacterium | reverse complement strand
GGGAGCCTGTAGGACATGCGCGGCGATTTCTTTGCCCTTGGCGCGCAGTTCTTCGACGGCCTCTCCGGCGGCGATGCTGACCAGCCGCATGGACCGGCCTGAATGCGAGCCGCCGCCGACTGAAACCCGGTCGGTGTCGTTGGCGACGAAACGCACCTTCTCAAAGGGGATCTGGAGCCATTCGCTGATCAATTGCGGGAAACTGGTTTCGTGACCCTGTCCACTGCTCATCGTGCCGACGACGAGTTCGACGCAGCCGTCGCCGCACACCGTCACCTCGGCCCTTTCGCGCGGGATGCCGCTCGTGACTTCGATATAATTCGCAACGCTAATACCCCGGCAGAGTCCTCGGGTGGCGGATTCCGCCCGGCGCGACGCAAAGCTGTCCCAATCCGCCTCGCGCAACGCGTCGTTCATGCAGGCGGTATAATCGCCGCTGTCGTATGTGACGCCGACGCCGTTGGTGAAGGGCATGGCTTCGCTGGCGATGAGGTTACGCCGCCGCAGTTCCACACGGTCGAACCCATGTTGCTCCGCGGCGAGGTCGATCAGGCGTTCGATCATGTAGATCGCCTCGGGGCGCCCGGCGCTGCGGTAGACGGCCGTTGGCGCGGTATTGGTCAAAACCGCATGGCCTTCGAAATGCACGCTTGGGATGCGGTAGACGCTCTGCATCATGGAGAGGCCCTTGCGCAGCGGCCAGAAATAGACCGTATAGGCGCCCAGATTCAGCGTGTTAACGCCGCGCAAGCCAAGGAAGTTTCCCGCCGTATCGAGCGCCAATTCGGCCTGCGAGGTGAGATCGCGGGCCTGATAATCGCTCAGAAAGCACTCCTGGCGGGTCGCGGTCCATTTGACCGGACGCCCGACCCGTTTCGCCGCCCAGGGCATCAAGGCGAATTCCGGTGAAAATCCGTTGCGCGTACCGAAATTGCCGCCCATATCGCCGAAGACGGCGCGGCAATTCTCTTTCGGCACGCCAAGGATGAGGGACAGACGTTCGCGGGTTTGGACGGCGCCGCGGCCCGATGCCGCCCGTAGCGTATAATGATTATTCACCGGATCGTATTCGCCGAGCACCGCGCGGGGTTCCATTGGGCTGCCGGTAACGCGATGCACCCAGCTGTCGAGCGTGACGATATTCGCCGCATTGGCGAAAGCGCGCTCCGTGGCGCTCTTGTCGCCGACCTCGCAGGTGAGCGACAGGTTGCCAGGACAGTCCGGCCAGAGGCGCGGCGCGCCGGACGCCCTTGCGTCGCGTGGATGGACGACCGCGGGTAAAGGCTCGTAGTCGACCGCAACATGTTCCGCCGCCTCGGCGGCGGCGGCCGCTGTTTCCGCGATCACCAAAGCCACCCCTTCGCCGACATAACGCACGGTTTCGACCGGAAGGGGCATGTTTTCTGTCGTGAAAACCTCGAACCCCGGTGGCAGGCGAAGCTCGGCATCCGGCGGGCCAGCCCAGTCCGGATTGTGCGGAATTGCTCCGATCCCATCGGCGGCGGCATCCCGACCCGTTAGGATCGCCAACACGCCTGGCATGCTTGCCGCTTGGGAAATATCGATCGCGCGAATCCTCGCATGCGCATGTGGTGACCGTACCATGGCGGCATGGCAAACATTATCCGGGGAAAAGTCGCTGACATACGCGCCTTGCCCCGTGACGAGGCGCCGGTCTTCCACTCGCGGTAGCGCTGCGCCAATACCCCCGGCGCGAATTTTTCCCTGTGTCGGCAAGTCGGCCTCCCTTCCATGGCGCGGCAAGGTCTCTCATCGCGCAGCCTGGATTCAGCCAGTGATGGCCCGACCGATCAAGGGGGCATCGAAATATTCGCCGAGACGTCATACAGCCAGATGTCAATTTCGCGGGAGCGGGGTTCCTCTCGCCTCTTTAAGCCAACAGGGCAGGGGTGTAGGATTAAGCATCATGCGCGATCCCCTTCCCCTTAGTGAAACCGGATTCCTGTTTTTGCGGCACGGCGAATCCGAATCCAATGTGGATGGACTGATCGGCGGCGCAACGGATTACGCCCTGACCGAAAATGGGCGCGAACAGGCGCGCGCGGCGGGCGAACGGCTTCGCGGCCAGGAGATCACCGCGATCTATACCAGTCCGCTGAGCCGTGCCTTCGATACGGCGCGAATCGTTGCCGCGGCGATGGGCGGCCTTAGCGTGGAAGTGCATCACGATTTGCGGGAACGGAACCTCGGCGTTTGGGAAGGCCGGCCGATATCGGAATTCATTCGCGGCGCGACGCCGGACGGTGGTGAGACGCTGCAGTCCTTCGAAACCCGCGTTATCCAAAGCCTGGCGGTGATTGCCTCGCCGCCAACGGCGCTGCTGGTTGCCCATGCCGGCGTGTTTCGTGTCTTGCGCCAGCACCTGGCCGGCGCGGATGTGCCGGAACGGGCGCGGAATGCGCATCCGATGGTCTTTGAACACCGGGGCGACGCGGGAACGTGGCGCGTTGACGCCCTATAACGTTGACGCCCTATAGCAACGGAGGATAAGCGCGTGCCGGATACGGTTTTTCATATCGGAAATGCGGCGGGGTTTGCGACAGACCGTGTCGATGCCGGGGTGCCGGTCGTGAAGGCGCTGATCGAGTCCGGCGCGCCGGCTGCGCTGTTCTATGAAACCTTGGCCGAACGGACGCTGGCCTATGCGCAGCGCAATCGTTTGCGCGATCCGGAGAAAGGCTATACGCCGGACCTGGAACGGTTTCTGTCGCCGGTGCTGGCCGACTGTGTGGCGCACGGTATTCCGATACTCGGCAATTTCGGCGCGGCGAATCCGGCCGGGGCCGCGAAAGCGATCCATCGTTTGGCGAAAGAGCTTGGCATCGAGGGTATCAAGGTCGCCGTCGTCGAAGGCGACGATGTCCGAGAAGGCTTGCCGTCGATGCAGGTGCAGGCCTGGGAAGAAGAACCGCTTTTCGATGTCGGGCGCGAGGATATCGTGGCCGCGAATGCCTATTTGGGCGCGCGGCCGATTGCCGATGCGCTGGCACTGGGGGCTGATGTCGTGGTCACTGGCCGGGTGACAGATTCCGCTTTGGCGTTGGCGCCCCTTCTGCACCATTTTGGTTGGGACGGCGCCGATTGGGACCGGATCGCCGCTGGCGTCCTGACGGGACATTTGCTGGAATGCGGCGCACAGGCAACCGGAGGATATTTTGCCGATCCCGGTTATAAGGATGTGTCGGATATGGCCAATATCGGCTATCCGATCGCCGAGGTAACCGGGGACGGCGAAATCGTCTTGACCAAGCCGGCCGGAACCGGTGGCAGGGTCGACGAACGTACCGTGAAAGAACAAATCCTCTATGAAATTCATGATCCGGCGAACTATCTGACGCCCGATGTTACCTTGGATTTGATGGATGTCCGGGCCGAGAAAGTCGGCTTCGACCGGGTCAAAATTACCGGCGCGCGTGGACGCCCCGCGCCGGAAACACTCAAGGTCACGATCAGTTTCGCCGGTGGCTGGCTTGGCGAAGGCGAAATCTCCTATGCCGGGCCAGGCGCGTCGGCGCGCGCCCGGCTCGCGGCACAAACGGCCAAGACGCGGGTTGAACGTGAGTTTCCGGGATTGCCCGTACGGACCGATGTCCTCGGCCTGGTCAGTGTTTTGGACGGCGACGATGGTGGTCTCGCGGATGCGCAACCCGAAACGGAATGGCAGGACGTCCGGGTGCGGCTTGCGGTGAACGCGGAGGACGAAGTCACGGCGGCGCGCGCCGCGCGAGAAGTCGAGACGCTGTATTGCGCCGGCCCGGCCGGCGGCGCGGGTGTCCGCTTGAATGTCACACCGCGCATCAAGACGGCGTCCTGCCTTATCCCGCGCGAGTCGATTCAGCCGCGTGTCCGTCTCGTTGAGGCAGCTCATGACTGATGCTTTAATAGACGTACCGTTGCGCGAGATAGCGCATGGCCGAACCGGCGACAAGGGCGACCGCTCGAATGTCAGCATCATCCCCTACGCGCCGGATGCGTATGCCTGTATCGCTGAACAAGTCACGGCGGAAAGGATGCGTGGCGCTTTCGCCCACCGTGGCGTGGGCAAGGTGATGCGGTATGATCTTCCGGTCTTGGGGGCCTTCAATTTCGTGCTCGACGATGTGCTGCAGGGCGGCGTCAATGGCAGTTTGAATCTCGATGGTCATGGCAAGAGCCTGTCCTTCGTGGCACTCGCAGTCACGGTTAGTGTTCCTGAAGGCGTTGTCGCGAACGCGCGGCAAGCGCGCCACGCCGATAGGCCGGGCTGATGGACGATGCGCTGTACCTAACGAATTTACGTGATGCCAAGGGCGCGGCGGTTGAAATTCTTGTCCGGGAAGGCCGCATCGCGGCGAAGGGGAAGAGTGTCGACGCCGAAGGCGTGTCCGGCATCGACGGCCATGGCGCGCTGGTGTTGCCGGCACTGGTCGACAGCCATCTACATCTCGACAAATCCTTGGCCGGGCTTCCCTGGTATCCCCATGCCGCTGGCCCGGACCGCAAGAGCCGTATCGATACGGAAAAACAAATGCGCGACGGTTTGCCGCTCTCGGTTGCGGCGCGCGCGGGCAATCTTATCGAACGGCTGGTGGTGCACGGGACCGGCCATTGCCGGACCCATATCGACGTTGACCCAGAGCTCGGCCTGGCCAGTCTTGAAGGCGTTCTCGAGGCGCGGGAACGGTACAGCCACGCCATAACGGTTCAGACCGTCGCCTTCCCGCAGAGTGGCGTTCTGACCTGTCCGGGCACGTTGGACGTGATGGAAGAAGCGCTTCGCGCAGGCGCCGATTTGCTGGGCGGTATCGACCCGGCCGGCATAGATGGCGATGTTGACGGCCAACTTGATGCGATCTTCAACCTCGCGGAAAAACATGGCGTCGGTATCGATATCCATTTGCACGATGGCGGCGAGACCGGCGCGGCCGAGGTCGCGGCGATTGTCGAGCGCACCAAGGTGCATGGCATGCAGGGGCGGGTCGCCATCAGTCACGGGTTTTGCCTGGGCGATATCGCCGAATCCGCCGCGGCGCCCTTGATCGAGGCGATGGCGGGCGCGGGTGTCGCCAATATCACCCATGCGCCGGGCGGGACGTCGATCCCGCCGGTCAAACAAATGCATGAAGCGGGCGTGGCCGTCGCGGCGGGGAATGATGGAATCCGAGACAGCTGGTGCCCCTATGGCGACGGCGACATGCTCGAGCGTGCGATGCTGATTGGATGGCGGTCGAATTTCCGCACCGACCCCGATCTCGAATTGGCCCATCACTTCGCGTCGCGCGCCGGGGCTGATTTACTCGGAGTTGCGAATTACGGGTTGGATGTCGGGTGCCGCGCCGATTTCTTCACCATTCCGACGGAAACCGTGGCGGAAGCGGTCGTGCGTCATCCGCCGCGCTCGCTCGTCGTTCATGCCGGTCACATCATTGCGCGCAACGGCATCTATGAGGGCAGGGCCTAACATCGTATTCTGATCCGGGCAAAGGGGAGGAAATATGATGAGATTGGGTGTCAGCTTAAACATTCAAAGCATGCCGACGCCGAGTGGCCGTTCTTATACCGAAGGCATGCGGTTGGCGGAGAAGGTTGGATTCGACGGTTTGTGGTTTTTCGATACCGTTGGCCGCGGCACGTTTCGGCCGGACCCGGTTAGCGCCATGTCAGCGGCGGCGTCGGTTACGGAGCGGATCGAGCTCGGCACCTGCATCCTTCAGGTGCCTTTGCGCCGTCCGGTGGAACTCGCGCATCGAATCCTGAGCGCGCATTATCTGTCCGGTGGCCGCGTGCGCCTTGGGGTCGGGTCGGGCTCGACGGAAGCAGACTTCAACGCGACCGGAAACGATTTTAAGGGGCGGTTCCGCGACCTTGCAGCGGCGTTACCGGTGATGCGCGACCTGTGGCGCGGCGAATCGGTGGGTGATGCGAATTTGACGCCCTTGGATTCGGTAAAAGGTGGCCCGCCGATTCTGATCGGTAGCTGGGCCGGCAGCCGCTGGATTCCGATCGCGGCGAAGCAGTATGACGGCTGGGTCTCATCGGCGCATTTCACCAATATCGCAACCTTGAAGGAAGGGTATAAGCGTTTCAAAGGTGAAGGCGGGGGGCGTACGGTTGCGTCCAATATTCCGGTCGATTTGACGGTCGATAGCAAATCGCTGACCGATGACGACAATTTGGATTTGCGCTGCGGTCCGGAAGAAGCCAGGGCCCGCCTCGATCTACTGGCCGAAATTGGCTTCGACGACGCGATCGTCACGGTGTTCGATTTTTCCGAAGACCATCTGGCCACGGTCAGGGCGCTGTTTTCTTGAGCGTGCGCTAGTGCCGTTTCTATCCCGGACGGAGGAATTTTCGATCCACTATGCGATTGATGATTTCACGGATCCATGGGCGGACCGCCCGTTTCTGATTCTGCAGCATGGCAATGGCCGGTCCGGACGTTTCTGGTATCGCTGGATTCCCTATTTGTCCCGTCACTACAGGATCATTCGGCCCGACATGCGGGGGCTGGGGCAATCGGTGGGCCGGTTGGACCTGGAGAAGGACATAACGCTCAACGCGCTGATTGGCGATCTGACGGCGTTGCTCGATCATCTTGGTGCGGCGCAGGTACATTACTGCGGCGAGTCGATGGGCGGTATCCTGGGTCTCGCTTTGGCGGCGCGGCACCCCGAGCGGGTGCGGACGCTGACTCTGGTTGCGACACCGGTCTTCATCGAAGAAGAAATGAAACAGCGTTACGCGCTGGGTCATGGCTCACGCACCGAAGCCATGGAAAAAATGGGTATCCGGGAATGGGTGTCGGCAACGACGCGCGGCACCCGGCTTCCGGCGGATCAGGAGCCGGAACTTTTTGATTGGTATGTCGATGAGTTCGCCGAAGGCGATCCCGATGTGCAGGTGGCGATGTCCAAGCTTGTCAACGCCGCCAACGCCTCGGATTTTCTACCCGATGTGCAGGCCCCCGTGCTTGGCCTCTATCCCACCACGGGACAGATTACGACGCCGGCCCAAGAAGCCCGCTTGCGCGACGGCCTGACGGATTTCGAGCTGATCCACCTGCCGACAACATTTCATATGGTGCATCTTTTATTTCCAGAGGCCTGTACGAAGGAAGTTCTGCGGTTTTGCGCCCAACATGACCGGACCCTGTCGACCGCGACAGGCCCATAGCGATGCCGGCCATGACCCACCACCTTCAGGCCGTGCTGTGGATGTGCGGTACGCTGATCTCGCTGTCGCTAATGGGCTTGGCGGCGCGTGAATTGTCAGCGGTATACGATACGGTTCAAATCCTATTCGTCCGCAATATCGTCGGCTTTATCGTCATACTGCTGGTCATGCTGCGGCAGGGCGCCGGTATCGTGCGAACTCAGCGGATTGGTATGCACGCGCTGCGTAATCTCGTGCACATCATCGGTGTGGCGGGTTGGTTCTACGGCATCGCGTTGCTTCCTTTGGCGGAGGTCTTCGTCCTTGAATCCACCTTGCCGATCTGGGTGGCGTTGCTCGCCATTCCGTTTTTGGGGGAACGGTTTTCCATCGCGCGCGCGGCCGCGGTCGCTCTCGGATTCACGGGTATTCTGATCATCCTGCGTCCTGGGTTGGCGATTATCGATCCGGTGGCACTCATCGTTTTGGGAGGCGCTCTCGGCTTCGCGGCGGCGAATGTCGCGACCAAAGCGCTGACCCGGACGGAAGGACCGCTGACGATCCTGTTTTGGATGTTTTTGCTGCAGTTGCTGGCCAGCGCCGTGTTCGCCGTACCGACCATCTTTGTGCCGCCGGCTATTATGTGGACCTGGATCGTGGCGGTGGGGCTGACGGGAATCGCGGCGCATTATTGCACCGCTCGTAGCCTGACACTTGCCGATGCGGGGCTTGTGATCCCTTTACACTACATCCGGGTCCCGCTGATCGCCTGGCTCGGCTGGGTCCTCTATGACGAAACCGTCGATATCTGGCTCGGAATCGGCGCGGTCGTCATCTTCATCGGCACGATGATTACCGTGCGCGCCGGGAACAAGTGAATTGTCTCAGAACTTCAACAGAAACCTGACGATTTTCTTGGTGCGTTCGCTGAACAGCGACGGCGTATAATAACTGCCGGCGGCGCGTTTGCTGACCTCGCCCAGCGTTGGGTAGGGCGCGATCAGGCCGGCCATGGTACCGATTTTCTGTTTGCCGGACACCGCCATCACCCATGGCATCAACAATTCGCCCGCCCGCGGTCCAACGATGGTCGCGCCGAGTACCTTACCGCGCTTGCTGGTCACGACCTTGATCAGGCCTTCGGTTTCGCGTTCGGCTTGCGCGCGGTCGTTTTCGTGGAATGGCCAGCGCAGGATATTGAAGTCGCTCGGTTGTGACTCCTTGGCCTGGGCTTCGGTCATCCCGACATGGGCCAATTCGGGGTCGGTATAGGTGACCCACGGGACGGCGCGGTAGTCGACCTTGGCCGGCAGTTTGAACAATATGTTCCGGATCACGATGCCGGCGTGATAGCCCGCCATATGGGTGAACTGGTAAGGGCCGGCGATATCGCCGATGGCGAAGATCTTCTTGTTCGTGGTTCGTAGCCGCGCGTCGACCTCGATGCCCTTGCGGTTGTAGGCAACACCCGCAGATTCCAGATTTAATCCGTCGAGATTTGGCAGCCGTCCGGCAGCGATCAGCAGATGCGATCCCACGATGCGGTCTTGCTGTCCGTCCTTTTCCGTGACCACGACGATATTGTCGCCATCCCGCTCGATTGCCGTCACGGCGGTTTGCGCTTTGATGTCCACACCATCGGCAGTGAATTGGCGGTGGACGATCTCCGTCAGCTCGGGATCGTCCTTGCCCAGGAAATCGAACATCTCCACAACCGTGACAGCCGCGCCGAGCCGCCGATGCGCCTGCGCCAGTTCCGCGCCGATTGGGCCGCCGCCGATCACGATCAAATGCTCGGGGCGCGTATCCAACTCGAAGACGGTCTCATTGGTCAGGTAGGGAATCGTATCGAGGCCCGGTATCGGTGGCACCATCGCCGCGGACCCGGTTGCGATAACGAAACGCCGGGCTTGGATCCGCTGACCATCGACTTCAACTTCGTTGGGGCCGGTAAATCGGCCCTCGCCCTCGATGACATTCACGCCGAGGCCGGTGAAGCGTTCCATCGAATCGTTTGGTTCGATGGCGGCAATGACTCCACGGACGTGATCGCGCAGCTGGGCATAGTCGACTTCGGGGACCACGCTTTTCACGCCAAACCGGTCGCTTTCGCGCATGATATGAGCCGTGTGCCCGGCGGCAATCAACGCCTTGGAAGGGACGCAACCATAATTCAGGCAGTCGCCACCCATCTTGTGCCGTTCGATCAATACAACATTGGCGCCCATCTGCGAGGCCCCGGCGGCGACACTCAATCCACCGGAACCCGCCCCAATGACACAAATATCGGCTTTGATTGTTTCCGCCATCGGCGCGTCTCCATCACACAAAAGTACCGATCCTTAGATACCGGCACGGCGATTTGGTTACCTATACGGTGGTGATTCATCCAGTAAGGACGAAATGAACCTTTCGTGAAAGCCGCTCAAGCAAGGCTCTTCGACGCAATTTCGTAAACGTCCATGGACAGGCGGTTGCCCGTGTCCAAAATTCTCTGCAGTTGCACTTTCATCGATTCCTGACGTTTCTTGTCAAAACGGCGCCAGGGGCCAAGCGGCGCTAGCAAGCGAGCCGCGACTTGGGGGTTCAGCGGGTCGAGTTGCAAAACCATATCGGCGAGAAAAGCGTAACCGCTACCGTCTAAAGCATGAAAACGAAATTGGTTGCTATTGCAGAAGGCTCCAATCAGTGCGCGAACGCGATTCGGGTTGCGGATTGAAAAGGCATCGTGATCGAGCAACCCGATGACGTCGTTTAGGGTTTCGGGGCGTGATGACATCGCCTGGATTGAAAGCCATTTGTCGGTAACGATCGGGTCGCCTTTCCAGCTTTCATAAAAATCCGAAAGCGCATCCGACCGCGCCGGTCCATCGAGATCGCTAAGGATTCCGAGTGCCGCGATACGGTCTGTCATATTATCCGCATTGGCGTATTGGGCGGCGCACAACGCCGTCATTTCGGGCTCGTCCAGGGACGCCAGATAGGCCAGAGCCGTGTTGCGCAACCGGCGACGACCGGCCTCCGCTGCATCGGGTGTATAGGGCAGATTGCCGGCATTGCCGTGATACAGCGCCGTCAGCGGCGCCCGGAACCGTTCGGCGATGGCTTTGCGCAACGTCTCACGCGCCTGGTGGACGGCGTCGACATTAACTTCCTTCATCTGATTGCCGAGATATTCCTCGCCCGGCAGGGTCAGCATCTGCGCCATGAACGCTTTGTCCGAGGCGTCGCCGTTCAATAGCTTCTCGATCGCGTCAATAAAGGCGCTATCGGGCGCGGAGTCTTCGCCATCTTGTATCGCGGTGATCATGTCGAGCAGCAATGCGACGGCAAATTGTTGCCCCGACTCCCAGCGGCTGAACGGATCGCTGTCATGCGCCATCAGAAACGCATGCGTGGCCCGGTCAAGCGGGGGGTCAACGATCACCGGCGCGGAAAACCCGCGTAACAACGATGGTGCCGGCGCTTCGGGAATGCCGGAAAATTCGAATGTTTGTGTCGCTTCCGTGATTTCAAGCACGCGGGTCGTCGGCGCGGTGCCACTCTCGTCACCGACGAGGTGCAGCGGCAGGTCGTCGCCGGCGGCGTCGAGAAGTCCCATCGATAAGGGTATGACGAGGGGCTGTTTATCCGGCTCTCCCGGTGTCGGAAGGGTGGTTTGCGTAACGGTCATCGCATAGGTTTTCGCGCCAGCGTCATAGGCACCTTCGACCGCGATGCGGGGGGTGCCGGCCTGGTCATACCAGCGCCGGAAACGGCTAAGGTCGGTGCCGCTTGCGTCGGCCATCGCGGCGACGAAATCCTCGATCGTCGCGGCTTCGCCGTCGTGGCGTTCGATGTAGAGGTCCATGCCCGCCCGAAACGCCCGGACACCAATGAGGGTTTGAATCATGCGTATGATCTCGGCACCCTTCTCATACACCGTGGAAGTATAAAAATTGTTGATCTCTATGTAGGATTTTGGTTGGACGGGATGGGCGAGCGGTCCCGAATCCTCTGGAAACTGGCGCGCTCTCAGCATCCGCACATCGCCAATCCTTTTGACGGCGGGGGAGCGCATATCGGCGGAAAATTCCTGATCGCGGAAGACGGTCAGCCCTTCCTTGAGGCTGAGCTGAAACCAGTCGCGGCAGGTCACCCGGTTTCCGGTCCAATTGTGTAGATATTCGTGCGCGATGATGGCCTCGATATTGGCGTAATCCGCGTCGGTCGCCGTTTCGGGCCGCGCCAGCACATATTTGGCATTGAAAACGTTTAGCCCTTTGTTCTCCATCGCCCCCATATTGAAATCGCTGGCGGCAAAGATCATGAAGATGTCGAGATCGTATTCGAGGTCGAACTTTTCCTCGTCCCAACGCATCGATTTCTTCAGCGATTCCATGGCGAATGCGCAGCGATTTTCGTTGCCCGGTTCGACGTAAATTCGCAATGTCACATCGCGCCCGGAAATGGTCGTGAAATGGTCTTCGACACAACCGAAATCGCCAGCGACGAGGGCGAACAGATAGGATGGTTTGGGAAAGGGATCCTGCCAAACCGCGCGATGTTTGCCGTTCGGCAAGTCGTTGCTTTCAATCAAATTTCCATTCGACAACAACACCGGATAGGCGGTTTTGTAGGCGACAATTTCCGTCTTGTAGACGGCCAGATTATCGGGCCGATCCAGGAAATAGGTAATCTTGCGGAAGCCCTCCGCTTCGCATTGGGTGACGAAGTTGCCGCCTGATTGGTAAAGACCTTCAAGCGCCGTGTTGTCCTTTGGCGCGCATACGGTCTCTATTTCCAGAACGAAGGCTTCCGGCGGCGCCTTTATGGCCAGTCGATCTGGCCCGACAGTGTAGTCGCCAGGGTTCAGGATCTGTCCATCGAGCGCGACCGAGATCAGTTCGGTGTCCTGACCGTCCAGCACGAGAGGCCGGCCATCGCTGGCGGTTGCGGTGCGCTGGATTTCAAGCTTGGAGCGTACAGCCGTGCGCGCCGGATCGAGATCGAAGCTGAGTTCAATGCTATCGATACGGTAGTCGTTCGGCCGGTAATCCTTCAGGTTAATGGCGCTCGGCGACGCTGGCATTGCGGTGTCAGTCGACCAGTTCGAAAACCGAATCGACTGACGCTTCGCCTTCGCATCGCACCCGGCCTTCGTCCTGCATCTGGATCAGGTGCGATAGCACGGAACGGGCGGCGGCCTTGTGCAGCCGTTGATGGGCATTGATGTAAATGATCGGGACCATATCGGTGATTACGTTCTGTCCATCGGCAATGCATTGGCGAATTTGTTCTTCGCGCCGTGTGCGATGATCCAAGAAGGATTGTACGAACGGCTTGGTATCCCGGATGGGCGGTCCATGAGTTGGCCAAAAAATTTCTTCATCTCGATCACGTACTTTTCGCAAAGAGTGCAGATAGTGCGCCATGTCACCGTCGGGTGGTGAAATCACTGAGGTCGACCAACCCATCACATGATCGCCGGAAAACAAGGCGTTCTCTTCTTTTAAGGCGAAACAAAGATGGTTCGAAGTGTGCCCCGGTGTGTGTACCGCTTCTAGGGTCCAGCCTTTACCCTCGATAACATCGCCTTCTTGAACGACGTGGTCGGGCCGAAAATCCCAATCCCCACCTTCCTCGACCTTCGGCGCTTTTTGATTGCCATGGTGCGGGCCGTAGCCATAGGTCCGTGCGGCTGTTTTCTCCTTCATTGGTGCTGCGGCGGGAGAGTGGTCGCGGTGGGTATGGGTGATGATCTGATGGGTAATTGTCTCGCCGTCCAGCACCGCGAGCAGGGCCGCGATATGGTCGTCATCCAACGGTCCTGGATCGATAATGCCGACATTGCCGTTTCCGACAATATAGGTTCCCGTGCCCATATAGGTAAAAGGCCCCGGATTATGGGCAATAATACGCCGGATCAAGGGGCTGACCTGCTGAACTTTTCCGTATTCGAAATCGATATCTTTGACGAAGGGGACGGGCATTGGCATGGAGGAACCTCGAATTTTGCGATGGCAGCGAACATGTGCTGCGTCTGGGCGTTCGTCAACCCCACCACCCGCCAGCGCGGCATAGTTGTTGCGATGGACTAGTACGGGTAGATTGCATCTTTCCGATCCGTTTTGCGCTTAGCCGTTTACTAAAGGAACCGCTCAATGTTCACTACTCGCCCGGAACTCCTTGGCACTTTCGGGGTTGTTTCCTCGACCCATTGGCTCGCATCGGCCGCCGGTATGGCGATGCTGGAAGCGGGCGGCAACGCCTTCGACGCCGCGGTTGCAGCCGGCATGACCTTGCAGATCGCCGAACCGCATCTGAATGGCGCGGGCGGCGATATGCCGGCGTTGATCCATCGCGCGGATACCGGCGAAAGTCAGGTCATCTGCGGTCAGGGCACCGCGCCGGGCGGGGCGACTATCGCGCATTACAAAGGCCTCGGCCTCGATTTGGTGCCGGGCACAGGGCTACTCGCGACCGTGGTGCCGGGCGCCTTCGATGCCTGGATGCTGATGTTGCGTGATCATGGCACGATGACGATGGAAGAGGTATTCGCGCCCGCCATCGGTTACGCCATCAACGGAGCGCCGATGGTCGGGCGTGTCGGCGAGACGATTTCCACCGTGCGCGAGATGTTCGAGACCGAATGGCCGACCTCGGCCGCGGTTTACCTCCCGAATGGTAAAGTTCCCGCGCCGGGTAGTTTGCTCGGCAATCCAAAGCTGGCCGAAACCTGGCAACGTCTTATCGACGAAGGCAAGGCGGCGGGCGGTGACCGGGTTGCGCAAATCGATGCGGCACGTAACGCCTTTTATGAAGGCTTTGTCGCCGAGGCGATCGACAAGTTCTGCCGTGAAAACGAAGTCATGGATGTCACGGGTCGCCGTCACGGCGGTGTCCTCAATGGCGCGGACATGGCGGCGTGGCGAGCGACCTACGATGCGCCGCAGACCTATCACTATGGCGACTATACGGCGATGAAGACCGGCCCATGGGGACAAGGCCCGGCGCTGTTGCAGATGCTGGCCTTACTGCAAGGCTACGGCATTTCCGCGATGGACCCCATCGGGCCCGACTTCGTCCATGTCGTCGTCGAGGCGGCGAAGCTCGCCTTCGCCGACCGCGAGGCTTTCTATGGCGATCCCAACTTCGTCGATGTCCCGATGGAGACGCTGCTCAGCGATGCCTACAACGCCGAACGGCGCGGCTTGATCGATATGAACGCGGCGTCGATGGCGTTCCGGCCCGGCACAGTCGAAGGTTATGGCGGCGTGGTCGATTACGCCGCCCATGTCGCCGCCGGCGGCATGGCGCTCGGCGCCGGTATCGGTGAGCCTACGGTCAGCAAGCAAGGCATGGTCGCCGGCGATACCTGCCATGTCGATGTCATCGACAAGGAAGGCAACATGGTTGCCTGTATGCCGAGTGGCGGTTGGCTGCAAAGCTCGCCGATCATTCCGGATATCGGGTTCTGTCTCAACAGCCGGGCGCAGATGTTCTGGCTCGAGGAAGGCCGCCCCGCGACTCTCGAGCCCGGCAAGCGGCCGCGCACGACGCTGTCGCCCTCGATGACCCTCAAGGACGGCAAGCCCTACATGGCGTTCGGCACGCCGGGCGGCGATCAGCAGGATCAGTGGCAAACCAATTTCTTCCTGCGGCACGTCCATTTCGGTATGAATTTACAGGAATCGATCGACGCACCGTCTTGGCATAGCGAACACTTCCCCGGCTCCTTCTACCCGCGTGTCGCGGTTCCCGGCCGTCTCGTCGTCGAGGGCCGCTTCCCGAAAGCCACCGTTGACGAACTGCGCCGCCGTGGCCACCAGGTCGAGGTTGGCGAGGACTGGTCGGAGGGCCGCATGTGCGCCGCCGCACAAGAGGACGGTATCCTCAAGGCG
Organism: Alphaproteobacteria bacterium; assembly: GCA_021774385.1. Taxonomy (GTDB): domain Bacteria; phylum Pseudomonadota; class Alphaproteobacteria; order UBA8366. The sequence goes on along the minus strand of JAJFJC010000167.1, from coordinate 8,762 downwards.
GGCTCTAATCCGCGCGGTATGCAGGGTTACGCCGTCGGGCGGTGAGGCGCGGCTATTCTCGCGGGGCACCTTCTAAAACAGAGCGCGAACCGCAATGCAAAGCGGTTGGCCATCGTTTGTGCGGAGGAACGGCGTAGCTATGCCGAATTTGATGTGGCGGCGGATGCCGTCGCGCGGGCAATAGGCGCAACGGGTCTTTCGAAGGGCGACCGAATCGCCGTTCTGAGTCAAAATTGTCTCGAGAGCGCGGCCTTGTATTTTGGGTCAGCCGGTGCGGGGACCGTACTGATCAACCTGTCGCGCAGGAGTGCCGAAGACGAGGTTCGGCAAATCTTGGGTCAATCGGGCGCGCGATTACTATTTCACGATGGTGTGTCATTCGAAACCGATATTCCCATGGTGCGGTTTGGCGACGAATTCGCGGCGTTTGCAGCGGGTGGTCGATCCATCGTCGATACTGCTCTTTCTCCCGACGATCCATATTGCATCACCTATACCGGCGGTACGACGGGGCGGCCGCGTGGCGTTTTGGTTAGCCATCGGGCACGGGCGGGACAGGCGCATGCTATCGCCAAGGCGTTCGGCATCACCGACGAGGACGTGGTGTGCGTGTCGACGCCGATGGCGCATGTTGCCGGGCTGTTCGTATGTTTCCAGCCGGCAATTGCCGTGGGGGCGACCTGTGTGCTGTTGGAACGGTGGGACGCCGGCTTGTTTCTCGACAATGCGGAGGCGCATGGCGTGACCGCGACGGTCATGGTGCCGACGCAGCTGATCGATTTGCTGGCGCATGAGGCGTTCCGGCCGGAACGATTGGCCACATTGCGCCGGGTCGTTTATGCGGGCGCGCCAATGCCACCGACGGTGCTGGCGCGGCTGATGGACACGCTGCCTTGGGTCGAATTCATCGAAAATTACGGGCAGTCGGAGCTCGGCGCCCTGACCGTGCGGCGCGGCGCGGACCTTCCGGCCAAGTCGGGCAGCATCGGTCGGGCGATCGAAGGCGTCGAACTGGCGGTGCTCGGCCGCGATGGCATGCCGGTCGCGGTGGGTAAGGCCGGCGAGTTGTGTTGCCGAGGGACGAACGCGCTGATCGGCTATGATGGCGACTCAGATGCGACCGAGGCACTGTACAAATACGGCAATGATTGGGTGGCGACCGGGGATGCCACATATTGCGACGCAGACGGGTTCTACTTTCTGGTCGAGCGGTTGCGAGACATGATCATTCGGGGTGGCGAAAACATTTATCCGGTTGAAATTGAGAACGTATTGTTTGATCATCCCGATGTCGCGGAATGTGCTGTCATCGGTATTTCACATCCCCGGCTGGGCGAAGTCCCCATGGCCTATGTTGTGCGAATGGCCGGTGCGTCGGTTGACGAAGTGGCGTTGATTGATCATTGCGCGGCCTACCTGGCCCGCCACAAGAATCCGGCGGTGATCCGTTTCATTGACGAATTGCCGAAAACGGCGGTCGGGAAAGTCCGAAAGAACAAGCTACGCGCGCTGAACGATTAGTCAGGCGTCCGGTTTGCCGGTTTGTTATCACCGCGAAAGGTTTTGAGTTGCTCGACGACTTGTTCGGTGGAACCGCTGACCGATGAAAATATGTAGCTGCGAATGGGGCCGGTGCCTTTGATACTGGACAGGTTGCCAAAGAGCGACCAATCCGCCTCGGACAGCCTAATTTGCAACCTCGGAAAATTTTGTGGCCCGCCCTTTGCGGTAAACATACGCTCCATTCCGATATCCAATACGTCATGCCAGGGCACGAAGACGAGGCGCGTGCGAGCGGCCGTGAGATACAAGCCATCGAGGGTGGCCGCCACGTTGACCCAAGCGCGCCAGTCGTATGGCCGCGCAAAGACCAACACGCAGAAACAAATGATCGCGGCAATGGTGGCGGCGATGGCGGCGTAATGCGAATAGGGCCCCGTAACGCTTAACGCGGCGCCAATGCACAAAAATACACCGCACGCGAGCATAAGTGTTGCGAGCTTGCGGACCCAGGGTTTCGCCGTGAGGATCAAGCGCGGTTGCGGCAACAGCTGGAGATCTTTCTGGGTACGGATCGTTTGCGTTGCCATGCGAACAGCCAACTGTGGTTGAACGGAAGTATAAAGACAGATTCCTGCCTTCGCCGATCGGTATACGGGTGGTTTGGTTAACAATTTATTAGTACTCGCGCCGATCCAGAATTTGGGTTAGCGGCCCTATCCGTCCGCGCCCGCGCCATCCTGACGCCTTGACATTGTTCAAGAAAACGCGCGAAAAATTGATATAAACTAAATTAAACCGCGGACGGAAAAACGCGGTGTCATGATAGGGAGGAATATCATGTTTTTAAGAACAATCGGTGCCGGACTAGTTGTGGCCGCGATGCTTGCCGCGACGACGGCGCAAGCTGCCGAGGTAAAGATCGGCTTCGTAACGACCTTGACGACGCCAGCTGGCGTGATCGGCCGTGACATGAAGGACGCGTTCGAGCTCGGACTCGAAGATATCGGGCGCAAGATGGGCGGCCTCGACGTCAAGGTGATGTACGAGGATGATGGCTTCAAGCCGGAAATCGGCAAACAGAAGACCGATAAACTGGTGCAGAAGGACGATGTCGATTTCGTCGCCGGATATATCTGGTCGCATGTACTACTGGCGTCGCGTAAATCCGTTCTTGGTGCGGGCAAGTTTTTGATCAGCTCGAACGCGGGTCCCTCCCAATTGGCGGGCAAGCTGTGCCACAAGAATTTTTTCTCGACCTCATGGCAGAACGACCAGACGCCGATGGCGATGGGCGAGGTTCTGAACCAGCGTGGCGTGAAATCGCTTTATGTCATCGCGCCGAACTACGCGGCGGGTAAGAACATGGTCGCCGGCGTGCAACGCACCTTCAAGGGCAAGATCATCGGCAAAGACATGACGAAATGGCCGACGCAGCTCGACTTCTCGGCTGAATTGGCCAAGGCACGCGCCGCGAAGCCGGACGGCGTCTTCATCTTCTATCCCGGTAAGGCCGGCGGCGCCTTTATGAAGCAATACCAGCAGGCAGGCCTGAGTGGAAAAATTCCCCTCTATTCGGTCTTCACGGTTGATTCGATCAGCCTGCCGAAATTCCAGAAGGTCAATCTCAGCGGTGTTATGGGCAGCTTCATGACCCAGTTCTGGGCACCCGACCTGGATACCCCGCAAAGCAAGAAGTTCGTCTCCGGCTTTAAGAAGAAGTATGGCCGTTACCCGTCCTTCTACGCCGCTCAGACCTATGACACGGTGTTCTTGATCAAGAGCGCGGTCGAGGCTGTAAATGGAGATTTGAAGAATATGGACGGCATGCGGGCGGCGATGGCGAAGGCGAACTTCCCGTCGGTCCGGGGACCCTTCAAATACGGCAAGAATCACTTCCCGGTACAGGACTTCTATCTGCGCGAGGTGGTCAAGGATAGTGACGGCGTGTGGACAACGGCGGCCCGCAAGGTGGTGCTGAAGGACCATGTCGATACCTATGCCAAGGACTGCAAGATGTAAGAGGGCATTGGCACTATTGCATGCCAATTGATCCCCTCACCCAAGCCCTCTCCCCAAGGAGAGGGTTAGGCCGCGTAGCCTGAATCTCCCTCTCCTTGGGAAGAGGGTGGGGTGAGGGGAATTTCCTCGAAAACGTACCAACCAGATTGACCCCTAGGCGCGTGCCATGACTTGGGCCCTTCTCTTGGAGCAGACACTGAACGGCTTTCAGCTCGGCGTACTGCTGTTTCTCCTGGCCGCAGGACTGACCCTTGTCTTCGGCATCATGGATCTGGTCAATCTAGCGCACGGGTCGCTCTACATGGCCGGCGCCTTCTTCTGCGCCACCTTCACCGATTGGACCGACTCCTTTATCATCGGTGTACTGTTGGGGCTGCCCGCGACGCTGCTGCTTGGCATTGCTGTTGAAATGATTGCACTGCGAACGCTCTATGCGCGTGATCATTTGGATCAAGTCCTGGCGACCTTCGGTATCATCCTCTTCTTCAACGAACTCGCACGAATCATTTGGGGGCCGGAAGGTTTGGTAATCCCCCTGCCGGCTTGGCTCGATGGCAATGTCGAGATTCTCGCGGGCGTGTTCTATCCCACCTTTCGCATCTTGATCATCGCCGTTGGCCTGTCGGTCGCGCTAGGGCTTTACGTATTGGTTGCCAGGACGCGTATTGGCATGTTGATCCGCGCCGGCGCGTCGGACCGCGATATGGTTGGGGCGCTGGGTATCAATGTGAAGATGCTGTTCACCTTGATTTTTGGATTAGGCGCGGCGCTCGCCGGCTTAGCGGGCATGATGGCGGGGCCGATCATCGAAGTGAATATCGGCATGGGTGAGGAAATTCTAATTCTCGCCTTCGTTGTCATCGTGATTGGCGGTATCGGTTCGATCCGAGGCGCCTTCGTCGCCGCTTTGCTTGTCGGCCTTATCGACACGATGGGCCGCTCGTTTCTAGATCTTCTGTTGAAAATGCTGATCTCGGGCAACGCCGCGGAGACAGCCGCGCCTGCTCTGTCCGCCATGCTGGTATACGTTTTGATGGTGACGGTACTATTTTTCCGGCCGCAAGGCCTGTTTGCGCCTCGAGGCGGTTGATCGTGATGACGATGAACCGGCGCGGCGTCGTGATGACCCTGTTCTTGATAACGGTCGCCCTGCTGCCGATCGCGCTGGTGGATCAACCTTTCTATATCGGACTATTTTCGCGGGCGATGATTTTGTCGATCGCGGCGGTCAGTTTGAATTTGCTGCTGGGCTACGGAAACATGATCAGTTTCGGTCATGCGGTTTATATCGGTATTGGGGCCTATACGGTTGGTATATTTGCTTATTATGAGATTTATGACGGATTTATCCAATGGCCGGTAGGGCTCGCGATTTCGGCGGTCGTGGCGTTGATTTTCGGTGCGATATCGCTGCGCACGCGCGGCGTCTACTTCATCATGATCACCCTGGCGCTCGCACAGATGCTTTATTTTCTTGGTGTGAGCATTGATGAGTATGGCGCCGATGACGGGCTGGTCATTGATGTACGCAGCGAGTTTGCAGGGCTAATCGATCTGGAAGAAGGTATCGCCTTTTATTACGTGATTTTCTTTTTTCTGCTGCTCACGATTTTTATTGTCCACAGGCTGACGAATTCTCGTTTTGGCGTTGTCGTGCGTGGTGCGAAGTCGAACGAGGTTCGGCTACGAGCGCTTGGTTTTTCAGTCTACCAATATAAGCTGACAGCCTTCGTGATCGCCGGCGTCATTTGCGGGTTGGCGGGGTTGCTGCTCGGTAATTTCACGAACTTCGTCAATCCCGACATGATGCACTGGACGCGATCGGGAGAGCTGATTTTCATGGTCGTGCTTGGCGGTCTCGGCAGCCTATTCGGTCCGGTACTCGGCGCATTTGTATTTCTACTGCTGGAAGAAATACTGTCCGACCTCACGATACATTGGCAAATCATCTTCGGCCCATTTTTGATTGCCGTTGTGTTGTTCATGCGCGGTGGTATCGACAGCCTATTGGGAAAATCCACCGATGATTGAGCCAATGTTGAAGGTAACCGGCTTAGTCAAATCGTTCGGCGGGCTTATCGCCACAAATGACGTGAATATCGACGTGGCACCGGACGAGGTACATGCAGTTATCGGTCCGAATGGTGCGGGAAAGACGACATTCATCGCACAAATCGCTGGTGACCTGCGGCCGGATACAGGCACGATCCAATTCGCCGGTTCCGACATCACCCGGTTGGCGACACCCAAACGTGCTCGTCTTGGGTTAGCGCGATCCTTTCAGATAACCAGTATTTTTCGCGATGTTACGGTGGAAGACAATGTTGCGATGGCGGTTCAGGCGCATGATGGACATAGCTTTCGTTTCTGGCGCGAGGCTCGCCGCGACCCGCAATTGCGGGATCCCGCGCGCGCGGTTCTGAAGCAGGTCGGCCTCGACCATCGGTGCGACGTTGTCGCCGGCGAATTGGCGCATGGCGAGCAACGTCAACTGGAATTGGCGATGGCGATTGCCACGGGACCAGCCATGCTACTGCTGGACGAACCGATGGCCGGTATGGGAGCCGAAGAATCCGCGCGTATGGTCGATCTGTTGCGAAGCTTGAAAGGCAATGTCGCCATATTGTTGGTCGAACATGATATGGATGCTGTCTTCGCGCTAGCGGATCGAATTACCGTGCTCGTCCGTGGGCGAGCGATTGCAACGGGCGAACCTCACGAAATCCGCGACGATGACGAGGTCCGTAAAGCCTATCTCGGCGAGGACGATTAATGCTCGCGCTTGATTCCATCGAAACATTTTATGGTGTGAGCCAAGCTTTGTTTGGCGTCAGTTTGGAAGTTCGCGCCGGGCAAATGGTGGCGCTGCTCGGTCGAAATGGCATGGGCAAAACCACGACCGTTAACTCGATCATGGGATTAACGGTGCCGCGCAAAGGCACCGTAAGTTTTAATCGCCGACCCTTACAATCTCTGCCAAGTCATGCCATTGCACGTGCTGGATTGGCGCTGGTGCCGGAAGGCCGCCGCATTTTTCCGAACTTGACCCTGAGAGAAAATTTGGCCGCGACCGCCGCGAACCGTCGCGCCATCGCCAATCCTTGGACGATTGATCGAGTGTTCGCGATGTTTCCGTCGTTGGTGGAACGCGCCGACAATATGGGTCATGCCCTCTCGGGTGGTGAGCAGCAAATGTTAGCGATCGGCAGGGCATTGCTGACCAATCCGGAACTCCTGATCCTTGATGAAGCGACGGAGGGGTTGGCGCCGATGATCCGTGCTGAAATTTGGCGATGTCTATCGGATTTGAAGGCTGAAGGTCTGGCGATCATGGTTATCGACAAAAACCTGGATGCCTTAATGCGGCTTGCTGACTGGCATTACATCATGGAGAAAGGTCGAATCGTTTGGTCCGGCGACAGCGCGGCGCTGACCGCTGAACCTGATATCCGCGCACGCCATCTTGGTGTTTAAAGCACATCGGGATCCTGGCCGCCGCGCAATTCGCGTTGCAGAAAACCGACCATTTCGTATCCGACGCCGGCGTCAAGAACACGGTTCAATTGTTCCACGACGTGCCGGTTGCACAATCGCTTCGTCCAAGCCAGCGTATAAGCGCCCTTTTCAAGGAGCCCTTGCACCAACTCATCTACTTTGCCGTCCAGCGCGTCCGCCTCGACGGCGTAGTTCACCAGGCCCATGCGTTCCAACTCCAGGCCTGTATAGGGCTTGGCGAGCATAAGGTATTCCTTCGCCTTGGTTGGTGTCATGAACAGTGGGATTAACGCCGCGCCACCGTCGCCCGGTACATTGGAAAATGAGCGGTCCCGTCCTGGAATTTTTGCGCCGATATGATGATCCATGAACACCGCTTCCCGGTTGGCAACGATGAGGTCGCAAGCAAAAGCGAGGCTTTGACCAAATCCAAGGGCGGGGCCATTTACCTTTGCGATTACGGGCTTCTCGATTTCGGCCATTGCCTGATGGCCACGCACAATGGCCGAGAAAACGCGCCAGGCCGCGGCGGGGTCGGTGAGTTTGTTGCCGCCGCCGGGAAGAACATAGTGGCTTGCGGGAGCTGGCACATGAAATTCGCCATCGGAACCCGTTAGAATGATGACCCGAATCGAATCGTCGCTACGCAGACGGATAAAGACATCGGCGATTTCCTCGTGCGAGTGCGCGCGCAGCATCGTGACGGTGGCGACTTGACCCGCTATATCCAGATTTAACGATGTGTAATCGGCCACCCGTTTCTCCTTCGTGTCTAACGCGCCGTATATCCCCCGTCGACGACGACTTCCGATCCCGTCATGAAGGCGGAATCGTTGGATGCAAGGAACAGGATTGCGTTAGCGATATCGATGGGCTTGCCGTAGCGACCCAGTAGGTTGCGATTCTTGATGAATGTTTTGATCTCTTCCGGGCTCATATTGCTGGTGGCAAGGATATCGTCCTGCATTGGTGATTCGGTCGCGCCGGGATGCACCGAATTGCAACGGATATTGTATCCGCGTGCCCGGACTTCGATGGCGGTCGACTTGGTGAACAGGCGCACGCCACCCTTGGTCATGCTGTAGACGGCCGATGTTGCCGAACCGACCAAGCCCGCGGTCGACGATAGATTAATAATTGATCCGCTGTCGGCGCCAGCCGAACGGTTCTTCATGGACCCGATGGCGTATTTCGTGCCGAGAAACACGCCTTTTAGATTTACCGCGCAGAGCCGGTCGAAATCCTCTTCGGAGGTTTCCTCGATAACGCCGCGTGACCACACCCCAGCATTGTTGACCAAGATATCCAATTGGCCGAACCGTTGGTCGATTTCGGCAATGATCCGTTCCCAATCCGACGCGCTGGTGACGTCGTGGTTGAAGAATATCGCGGTGCCGCCGGTATCGTTGATTTCAGCGGCTAGGTCCAAGCCTTCCTTTTCCAAAAGGTCGGTGATCGCCACGCTTGCGCCGGCCTCTGCCAATTGCCGGGCCGTCTCGCCGCCGATACCGCGTGCGCCGCCGGTGACAAGCGCAACCTTCCCGTCCACCCTGTTCATGTTCTACCTCCCGCGTTATCCGTGCCGCTCTTTATCCACAAGTTGGATCGGAGTTGTGTGTTGGATCGCCGAAGGCGACGCCAGCTATCCACGATCATCACATTAGGACATGAAACAACGCAACGGGCCGGATGACCAGCCCTCAAACGGAATTACCGTCAGTTGTTTAGTTGACGCGCCGCACGTC
>JAJFJC010000166.1 GCA_021774385.1 Alphaproteobacteria bacterium | reverse complement strand
GGGAAGCACCCGCGCGGCCTCAATCGCGGCCTGTACGCGCTCGACCGTCAGCGTGAAGTCGTAAATCGGTGCGTTGCGGTCACCGGTGGCATCTTCGATCGAACCGCCGACGGCGCCGGCGTCGCATGCCAAGGCAATCATTTTCGCGGCCTCGGCGGGGTCGTCCGCGAAGCAGTTTTCGAGGTCCGCATTCACCGGTAAATCAGTCGCTTCGCAGATGGCGCGGCAATTTTCCAAAATATCGCCGGCTTCGGCATTGGTCGTGCCGCGAATGCAACTCGCGCCAAGGCTGGTCGTGGCCAGCGCCTCGAAGCCGAGACTGGCGAGTAGCTTGGCGCTACCCGCATCCCACGGATTGGGGATCAGGAAAGGTTCCGGACGGGCGTGCAATTCGCGGAACGTGTTCGCTTTGCTCAATTGGTCAGTCATGATTTTCCTCCGATGCCGTGGGTTTGGGCCCCCATGACAATTCTGTTCCTGTGATTCCGCGCATTGTTGATAGGTAAACCAGATTCACGTGGTTGTTGGAACGCTGTAACCGAATTCAACGAACTGCGATTTGCAATCTGCAGCAACATTGGTCCGACACGATACAAGTTGCCCCCTAAGGTGGGTTCTGCCTTAGTCATGTTTGGGGGTGTCGAGTCGCATGGCAATACTATTCATCACGTCGACCCATATCGGGGACGCGATCCTGTCAACAGGCCTATTGAATCGTCTCCTTTGCGACTATCCAGACGAATCCGTGACCATTGCATGCGGTGCGCCGGCGGCCAAGATATTCGAAGCGGTGCCCCGATTAGAATATATTCATATACTTCGTAAACGTAGCTATTCGCGGCACTGGTTCGATCTTTGGCATATGGCGGTAAGCCGAAAATGGCGCGTCGTTGTCGATCTTCGGCGCACCCTTTTACCCTACCTTCTTCGTGCGGGGAAACGTCATAGTTTGGCGAAAAATAATGCCCCAATTCATCGTGTCGAACTTATTTCGAGTACTCTTGGTTTGCCGCCTCTTGCGCCGACAATTTGGATCAATGAGCGGCATGAGCGCGAGGCTGATACACTCTTGGGCGATGACAATGATTTGCTGGCAATAGCGCCCGGGGCGACATGGCGCGGTAAAATTTGGCCCACGCATCACTTCGTGGCATTAGCAAACCGGCTGTTAGGGCCGGGCGGAGCGTTGGAGGGGGCCCGGTTACTCCTGGTGGGTGCGGACAATGAACGCGGTGACGCGCAGCCGATTATCGATGCCTTTCCGACATCGCGCATCGTCGACGCGATGGGCTTGGATGTGTTGTCCACTTATGCAGCGCTATGCCAATGCCGTCTGTTTGTCGGCAACGACTCTGCCATGATGCACCTCGCCGCGGCCACTGGCCGTCCCACGATTGGATTATTTGGGCCGACGCAAAACGTCTACTATGCCCCCTGGGGAGAGAATGGTCTTGTCGTGAGAACGCCTGAAAGTATCGAGGATCTTATAGGGGGTGCCAATTATGATACGCGTACTACCGGTACGATGATGGCCAGTCTGACGGCGGAAAGCGTCGAAACAGCTATCCGCGATCGATGGTGCGATAACCTCCACAAATAATTCTCGCTTTCGCGCCAATTGTAATCCGCACAGACCATTAGGAATATGTGAAATAAATTTCAGCGGCGGTATGCTGAAGTATAATCGTGGGCGAGGGGAGGTCGGATGGAACCTGGTTATACGATCCACAAGCATCATCACCATATCGGTTGGGACAATGCCAACGCGCCGGTTCTGACGATTGCGTCGGGCGCGGCGGTGGAAATCGAAACGGTCGACAGTTCCGGCGGTCAATTGTCGCCGGACTCTTCGGTGGCGGATATCGCAACGCTCGATTTTGACATGATCAATCCGGTCACGGGGCCGATTTTCATCGACGGCGCGCGGCCGGGCGATGTGTTGCAGATAACGCTCGAAAGCTTCAAGCCGTCTGGCTGGGGCTGGACAGCGAACATTCCCGGGTTCGGCTTGCTCGCCGACCAATTTGAAGATCCGGCATTGCATATTTGGTCCTACGACACCCAGTCGCTGGCGCCGGCGCTTTATGGCAAGTACGGGCGCGTACCCTTAAAACCCTTTGCGGGCACGGTCGGGCTGGCGCCGGCGGAGCCGGGCACCCACAGTATCGTGCCGCCGCGCCGGGTCGGCGGCAATATGGACATCCGCGATCTGGCGGCGGGCAGCGTGTTGTATTTGCCTATTGAGGTAGACGGTGCACTATTTTCGTTGGGCGATACGCATGCGGCGCAGGGCGACGGTGAAGTCTGCGGTACGGCGATCGAAAGCCCGATGGATGTTGCGCTGACCTTCGATCTTGTCAAAGGTGCCGACTTGGCGTTTCCCCGTTTCACGACAGCGGGACCGGTAACTCGGCACCTCGATGAGAAAGGTTACGAGGTCACCACGGGTGTCGGCCCGGACCTGATGACGGGCGCGCGCGACGCGGTGTCCGGGATGATCGATCTCCTGACCGCACAGCATGGCATGGCACCGGTTGAGGCCTATATGTTGTGCAGTGTTTGCGGTGACCTGCGGATCTCGGAAATCGTCGATCAGCCGAACTGGATCGTCTCGTTCTATTTCCCTAGGATCGTTTTCGAATAACGCTAAACAGAGAGGCCCCGATGACAGACGCCGCGAACATGATCTTCTTCATGTCCGACAATCACACCCGCAACGTGGTCGGGGCCTATGGCCACCCCTTCGTGCAGACGCCGACGCTGGATCGGATTGCTTCGCGCGGGGTGCGGTTCGACAACGCCTATTGCGCCAGCCCGCTATGCTGTGCATCGCGCGCGGCACTGGCGACGGGGCGGTTTCCGCACCAGACCGGTTTTTGGGACAATGCACTGGCCTATGACGGCAGCGTGCCGACCTGGCATCACCGGGTACGGGAAAGCGGCGCCACGGTCACTTCGATTGGAAAACTGCATTACCGCTCGACCGAAGACGATAACGGCTTCAGCGAAGAAATTATTCCGATGCATATCGTCGAGGGCAAGGGCGCGTTAATCGGCTTGTTGCGCGCGACCGACGAAGGCGTGCCGCCACGCACCGGGCCGCGCGAGATGTATGGCCGTTCCGGTATTGGCGAGGCGGATTATCAACGCTATGACCGCGATATTACCAAAAACGCCATCGAATGGTTGACCCGTGAAGGCGCGCGGCTCGACCGGCCCTGGGTGTTGTATGTCTCCTATGCTAGCCCGCACCCGCCCTTCGCGGTGCCGAAACGGCTCTACGATCTCTATCCGCTGGAAGACATGCCCCTGCCGGTACAGTTCACCGCCGAAACGCGCCCCGACCATCCGGCTATCAATCATGTCCGGCGCCTCGATAATTTCGAGGAACCGTTCGACGAGGAATGGGTGCGCCGCACTGTAGCCGGTTATTGTGGCCTGATTACCCATACCGATGAACAGATCGGCGCGGTGATGAATGCGGTGGAGGACCTCGGCCTGTTGGAGACGACACGGGTGCTCTACACCAGCGACCATGGCGAAGCGGCGGGCAATCACGGATTGTTCGCGAAATCCGTGCTGTACGACCATGCCATGACGGTGCCGCTGATCATGGCCGGGCCGGGAATTCCGCGCGGCAGCTCGGTTCAACAAATCGTCTCGCATGTCGACCTGTTCCCGACCATGGTCGAGGCCGCCGGTGCATCGCTGACAGCGGCAGACGCCGATTTGCGCGGTATATCCCTGTGGCCGGCGATTGCGGGCCGGGAAACCGCGCGGCTCGGTTTCGGTGAGTTCCATTCGCAATCCGCCAAGGTCGGTAGCTTCATGCTCCGTGACAGTAGCGATAAGCTCATCTATCACGTCGATATGCCACCGCAACTTTTTGATCTAAAAAAGGATCCCGAGGAAACCAACGATCTGGCAGGTGAGGGCGTCGATACCCTTACCGCATTAGAAGCCAAACTGCGCCGGATCGTCGATCCCGAGGCCGTCGATGCGCGCGCCAAGACCGATCAACGTGCCCATATGGACCGACACGGCGGCGCCGACGCGGTGCGCGATCGCGGTACCTTCAACTACTCCCCCGTGCCCGGTGACGCGGCGGCGATGGAAACGGTGGGCTGACTTCGTCAGCTAACCGCGAAAGTTCTCTTTGCGGAGCTTCTCGTCGAGCGCCATTACCATCAAGGCCAGATTAGCGGGTGTGGCGTTCGACCAGCCAGAGGTGACTCTGCCGTCGCGCCAGGTGACGGACATGGCGACGGATTGGATTTGATCCAGGTTTTCGATTCCACTTTCAAATATCTCCGCTGGTGTCGTCCCGTGCAAACTTTCCACTTTTGCCATACCCTGTCCCTTTTCTTGTTTGGTTTCGGATCGGCGATCCTATCGCCGGATTCTCCGTATTGCGTTGATTGAGGTCAATTTATCCGCGTGGACGGAACGCACTGTTGTGCGGCGACAAATTATGGAGGCTTTGCGTGGAACTCGCGAAACAGCAGATCGATATTGGTCTCTACACAAACCGTCGTCAGGAACAGTTGGAATTTTGGCAAAATACCGTTGGTTTGGAATTCGACCATTTGGGTAAGCTCGGCGGTGGCGTGCATCAATTGCG